>NZ_JACHIU010000001.1:4676431-4990672 GCF_014207705.1 Sphaerisporangium rubeum | reverse complement strand
CGCTCGACATGTGGCCTCCGAAGCTCACTGTTGCCGTGCCGCGCGTCCGTCGGCGGCACGGCACACGGGTTTCTGATCGGCCGGCACGGGACCGGCCGAGTCGACGAGCACCATGACGCGGTAGCAGTACCTGGTGCGGCTGTCGAGCTTGTGGACGAGGTACGGCGGCGCGTCACCGGCGGACGGATCGGCGATCTTGAGGTTCCCCCGGAACACCACGTACTTGACGAACCCCGGCGCCGACGACGCGTCCGCGAAGTCGATCTTGATGGTGCCGCGCTCGGGACTGGTGAGCACCAGCGGCACCGAGTACAACTGCAGGGCCGGCCCCGGTGACGCGGTCGCGGCGGGCGGCGTCGCCGACGGGGACGACGTCCCGTACCAGATCCCCGCGCCGGTCGCCGCGACCAGCAGCCCGAGCGCACCGAGCACCGGCCACAGCAGGCGCCGTCGCGGCGCGGAAGGCTTCGCGGGTGCCTCGGGGACGAGCACGGTCGCACCGCTCGTCGCGAGCACCTCGGGGAGCACGTTCCCCGTTGCGGCCGATCCGGTGGCGGCCGGTCCCGCATTAGCAGGTCCGGTGGTGGCCGGTCCGTTATGAGCCGGTCCTGTAGTAGTCCGTCCAGCGGTGGCCGGTCCTGTGAAGGCCGATCCCGGAGCGGCCGGTGGGGACCCGGTAGCGTGCGGCGCGGAGGAGCGCGCCGGGGAGGCCTGGTCGGGGGACGGGGTGACGGAGGGTGGGATCGGGGGTGGCGCGCCGGGAGGCAGCGCGCCGGTGCGGCCACGTAATCGGGTGAGGTCGCCGGCCAAGGGCTCCGCCTGCGGCCGGTCCTGCGGTCGTTTGGCGAGGCACGCCGACAGCACACGCCAGACCTCGTCGTTGACGCCGCCGGGCCGGGCCGGCTCGTCCTCCAGGTGGGCCCGAAGCAGCGCCATCGGGGTGTCCCCGGTGAAGGGCCGCCGGCCGGCGAGCAGCTCGTACGCCATGACGCCGAGCGCGTACACGTCCACGGCGGTCCCGGCGGGACGGCCCTGCGCCAGTTCGGGGGCCAGGTAGGCGGGGGTGCCGACGAGCTGGGAGACCCGGGTGAGCACCTGGCCGTCGGCCACCAGCGCCACCCCGAAGTCGGTGAGACGGGCCCACGGCTCGCCGCCGCGCCATGTCACCAGCACGTTCTCCGGCTTCAGGTCGCGGTGCACGATGCCGGCCGCGTGAACCGCCGCGAGCGCCGACGCGACCTGGCCGAGCAGCGTCATGCCCCGGTCGGCGTCGAACGCGTCCCGCGCCATCGCGTCGCGCAGCGTCTCCCCGGTCACCAGCTCCATGACGATGGCGTGCGTGTCCCCTTCGACCACCAGGTCGTGCACCGGCACCAGATGGGGATGGTCGAGGGACCGCAGCGCCATACGTTCGCGCAGGAACCGCGCGACCGCCTCACGGTCGGCGGCGTACTCCTCGCGAAGCACCTTGATCGCGACAGGGTGCTCGTCGGCGATCCTGCGTCCTTCGTAGACCCGGCCGTTGGAGCCCTGGCCGATGAGCCGCTCCAGCCGGTAGCCGCGGCCGAGGGGGACCGGCGCGGCACCGGGGTCCGGCCCACGTGCCCCTCCCGGGGGAAGGGTCGGTAACGCGGCGGGGTCGCTGTTCAAGGCAGTGGTCTCCACACGTGGGCCGGGGTCCGTGAGCGGTGAGGCAGTGGTCTCCGCACGTGGGCCGGGGTCCGTGAGCGGTGAACCAGCGGTCTCCGCGCGAGGGCCGCGATCCACGAGCGGTGAGCCAGCGGTCTCCGCACGAGGGCCGCGATCCACGAGCGGTGAGGCAGTGGTGTCCGCGCGAGGGCCGCGGTGCGGCACGTAGCGTGCTCCTGGCGGCACTGCGGTCGTACTATAACCACTCACAGTGGTCATACACCGACTCATCCGTGAATTTCCTCATCACAGAGCGGCACCTGCACCGTCATCCGGCCGCCAGGGGTGACCAACAGCCCTCGTCCCGGCGGCAGCCCTCCACGGGTCGACGACGGCAGCTTCAGGTCGAACAGGTCGCCGTCGGCCGAGGACGACGGGGTGAGCAGCAACCCGGTCCGCGCGCGCCGCACCGCCGACAGCCAGCCACGGTACCGCTGCATCTGCAGATCCTCGGTCGTCCCCGCCGCCACCAGCACATGACCCCGGTCCCGCGCCGTCCGCGCGAGGTCCTCAAGCACCGTCGCGCACGGTCCGTCGGCGAGCAGCTCGGCGTCGTCCACCAGCACCGCGCACGGCCCCTCCTGCGCGTGGAGCGCCACCCGCAACGCCTCGGCGTCCCCGCCGTCCAGCACCGCCGCCACCCCGTGGGCCGTACGCAGCGGGGACTGCCGGGGACAGACCGCGATCACGGGAAGCCTCATGGCCGCGCCGGACGATCCCGCCGCCGGGCCGGCCGCGCTGTGGGGTCCCGCTCCGGCGTTGGCCGTGCCATATGCTCCCGCCGCCGTTCCGGCCGTGCCAAGCGGTCCCGCCGCCGCGTCGGCCACGCCATGGGGTCCCACTGTCACGCCGGGTCGGCCGGTCGTGGTCAGTGACCTGGCCACGGCGAGCAGTGCGCCGCTGCGGCCCGAGCGGGCCGGTCCCGCGACGAGGAACACGTGGCCGAGCCCGGCCAGGTCGAGGTCGACCGGCCCGAGCCGGTCTCCCCCCACCCCGATCGTGCACACAGTGGGCTCCGGCGGCGCGGGGGTCCTCCTGAGCCGTCCGGCCTCCGCGGCGGTGATCCGGGACGGCAGCGGGTCCACCGGGTGCGGCAGCCGGTCCTCCGGGACGCCGTCCCAGCGGCGCCGGCACTTCTGCGCGAAGCGTTCCACCGCGGCGACCTGGGCCGCGCCTTCGGGGTCGGCGTCGAGCATCGCGATCTGCGTCTCCACCATGGAGGGGACGGCGATGGCCCGGCCAGGTGGCATCGCGCGCGGCGCCTCACGCGGGTTGATCCCGTACGCGGCGAGGTCGTCGCGGTCGGCGTGCCGCAGCACCAGGCGGGCCGCCGTCGCGCCGGCGAGCCGCTGCGTGAAACCGGACCGGTCGGTGGAGATCACCGTGACCACCCCGGCGGCCGGTCCGCGGCGCAGCAGCCCGTCGAGCGCGTCGACGAGCCGGCCGCCGTCCAGGTCGGCGTACCGCGCGACGAACGTCTCGTAGCCGTCGAGCATCAGCACCAGGTACGGCAGCGCGTCGCCGCCGCACGCCGCGCGCTGCTCGGCCGGTGAGGCGTACCCGCCGGCCGACAGCAGGCGCTGCCGCCGGTCGACCTCCGAGTTCAGCAGCGCGAGGACCCGCGCGGTGCGGTCGGCGTCGTCGCCGTCCACGTGCGCGCCGCAGTGCGGCAGCGCCGCCAGCGGAGCCAGGGCCCGGTTTCCCTGATCGAGCAGGTACAGGTGCGCGTCGGCCGGCCCGTGCCGCCGGGCCAGCTCGACGGCGAGGGTGCGCAGCACGGTGGACCGGCCGCTGCGTGCCATCCCGGCGACCAGCAGCGGCCCGGTCCGTTCCAGGTCCAGCAGGAAGGGCCGCTGCGCCTGCTCGCCGGGATGGTCGCCGAGCCCGAGCGGCACGGCGAACGGCGCGCGGCCGCCGTCCCCGAGGTTCAGGCCGGTGTTCCCGGTGTCCAGGCCGCCGTCCCCTGCGTCCAGGTCGTCCACGGTCACCAGCTCAGGCAGCGGCGGCAGCCACGGGCTAGGCGCCGTGCGGGCCCCGCCGCGCGTCGCGGCGTCGCGTACGGCCGCGACGAGCACCCCGAGGTCGGTCTCCCGGTCCTGTCCGGCCGGCGGCGGCGCGGTCACCGGTGCCGCCGACCCCGCCTCGGCGACGGTACGCCGGGTCACGGTGACCTGCTCGGCGGCGCCGGTCCCCGGCAGCTCGCGCGGCCGTCCGGCGCGGGCCACCTGGAGCAGGGTGAGGTCGGAGTGGCCGGCGCGCAGGTACGCGCGGCCGGGGACGTGGCGCGACAGCCGGGCCGCGTCGGGGACGTCGATGACGTCGCCGCTGTCGGAGGCGCTGGTGACGCGCAGGCAGATCCGCAGGTTCAGGTTGGCCCGCAGCTCGGCGTTCACGACGCCGGCCGGCCGCTGCGTGGCGAGCACGACGTGCACGCCGAGGCTGCGGCCTCGCATCCCGATGCCGACGACCCCGGTGACGAACTCCGGGACCTCCTCCACCAGGGACGCGAACTCGTCGATGACGATCACCAGGCGCGGCAGCGCGCGTCCCGCCGCGAGGTAGTCCTCGATGTCCTTGGCGCCGGCCTCGGCGAACAGCCGTTCGCGCCGCTTCAGCTCGGCGTCGAGCGACGCGAGCGCGCGGGACACCAGGTGACCGTCCAGGTCGGTGACCATGCCGGCGCAGTGCGGCAGGTCACGGCACTCGGCGAACGCGCTGCCGCCTTTGTAGTCCACCAGGACCATCGACAGCGCCTCGGGGGTGTTGCCGAGCGCCAGCCCCGCGACGAGGGTCTGCAGCAGTTCGGACTTCCCCGCGCCGCTGGTCCCTGCGATCAGCGCGTGCGGCCCGTCGCGCCGCAGGTCCACCGTGACCGGCCCTTCGGCCCCGACGCCGAGCGTCACCGCCGTGCTCGGGCCGCCGGCGGCCCACCGCCGCGTGATCTCCTCCGGAGTGGGGGTGGCGCCGAGCCCGGCGAGTTCCAGGAAGCCGACGGACGCGGGAAGCTCGGCGCCGCCGCCGGACCGGCCGCCGAGCACCCGTATCGGGGCCATGGCGTGGCCGAGGCGCAGCGCGTCCCCGGCGGGGAGCCGGTCGAGCAGCACCGACTCGGTGAGCGACCCGTCGGGCCTGCGCACCCGGGCCCTGGTGCCGGACGCGCTGGTGACGACGACGGTGGCGCGGCACTCGTCGGGGAGACTGGTCTCGTCGTCGTCCAGGCAGATCGCGTACACCCCCGCCTCCGGCCCCTCGGCGAGCAGCTCGGCGAGCCCCGGCAGCTCACGCAGCCGCCGCGCGCGGTCGGCCACCACGACGAGACGCCGTCCGCTCGGCCCGCCGGCGCGCAGCGTGGCGCGGCGCTCGGCACGCCGTTCCGCGACAAGTGACCCGAGCTCGGCGAGCCGCGCGCCGGCCTGCCGCGCGTCGGTGGCGACCATGCGCCGGCAGGCGAAGTCGGGGGAGTGCGGCAGCGAATGCGGCAGCCACGTGACCCATTCCCAGTCCGCCGCCTCCTCGGCGCCGGTCAGCACCACGAGCCCGGCGTCGTGCGGCCCGTGCAGCACCGCCAGGTGCGCCAGCACGGCCCGCGCCGTGGCGAGCACCGCCTCGCGCGGCCCGGCGACGCCGAGCACCCCGGCGGCGGCCAGGTCGATCGCGACCGGCGCGTGGTGCACCACGGGACGCTCCGGCGGCTCCTCGGTCCCCGGTCCGGTGAACGCCGCCTCGACCGGCGTGGCGGCGAGCCCCACCCGCAGCCGCAGGAAGTCCTCGTCGTGCGGCCGGCGCTCGAACAGCCGCCGGGTCGGCCCTGTCGCGACGCGCAGCAGCCGCGCCGGGTCGGGAAGCGCGTCGCGTCCCGTCCGTCCCTGTTCGCCGGCCGCGGCGGCGAGGGCCTCCTCCAGCAGCGCACGCCTGCGTTCGTACTCCTTGACCGCCTCGCGGTGCTCACGCCGTCCTCCCCGCCGGTCGGAGACGACGTTGGCGAGCATCAGGACCGGCGACAGCGCCAGGAAGATCAGGAAGTACCCCGCGCCGGGGAACAGCGCGTAGGCCGCCGCCGCGAGGACCAGCGGCAGCACGATCGCCACCACGGGGAAGCGCACCCTGCGGGGCTCGTCCGGCCGGCGCGGCACCGTGAACACCGGTGCGGGCCGGGTCAGCGGTATGCGCGGCGGCCGGTTGAACAGCAGCACGTCCCCCGCGGCCTCGACCGGCGCGTCCGCGGGGTCGCTCTCCCGCACCGCCAGCACGGTCTCCCCGGCCCCGAACACCTCCCCCGGCGCCACGACGGCGCTGCCGTCGAGCCGCACCCCCTGCCACGCCACCCCGTTGCGCGAGCCCGCGTCGCTCAGCTCCGCGTCACCGTCCGGTGTGAG
This sequence comes from Sphaerisporangium rubeum, assembly GCF_014207705.1. Classification (NCBI taxonomy): domain Bacteria; kingdom Bacillati; phylum Actinomycetota; class Actinomycetes; order Streptosporangiales; family Streptosporangiaceae; genus Sphaerisporangium; species Sphaerisporangium rubeum. Next base: position 4,984,607 of record NZ_JACHIU010000001.1, on the reverse strand, counting down.
CAGCAGCGTCGCATGCGTACGGCTCACCTCGGGGTCGGCCAGCGTGAGCCCTCCTGCGGCTCTTCCCACCGTCAGCGCCGTCCCCGCCACCAGCGGGGCCGACGCCGCGCCGCCGGCGCCACCGGCGACCGCCACCTCCAGCCCCGGGGACGGGCTCGCCGTCCCGGCGGGGCTCACGGGGTGGGACGCGAACTCCAGGCGGGCCCCCGCCGGCAGCCGGAGTTCCGCGAGCGGCCTGTCCTGCGGCACCGCGTGGCCGTCCAGCCACAGCGGGACGCCGGAGCAGGGAGGCAGGCCGGCCGCCGGCAGCGCGCGGACGAGGTCGGCCACGGTGGCGCCGGGCCCGGCCCGCAGCACGACGGCCGTCTCCCGGCCATCCGTCACGACCCGCATCTCGCGCTCCACCGCCGGTCCTCCCTGTGTCCTGATCCGTCCTGAACTCGTCAGCCGCCGACCTGCTCCAGCGCCTCGGCGCGGCGGCGCACCTCGGAGGCGGCGTCCTGCAGCGCCGCCGACAGGCGGGTGAGCGCCGGCTCGTACTCACTGCTCCACGAGGCGCGGAAGCGGTCGGCCGCGCCGCCGCGCCAGTACGTCCCCGCCAGCTCGTTGCGCAGTTCGCGCAGCAGGGTGTCCACGGCGGTGGCCTGCCGCTGGAAGTTGGAGTTGAGCGAGTGCAACTGGGGGATCTCGCCGCCGATGACCGTCATCACATGGCTCCTTCGCCGTCGTCCGATGTCGGCGACGACGCTAGACGGCGCACCGGCGGCGGCGGTATGGGAAGGGTTTCCCAGCGGACCTCAGCGGGGGAGCGCGGCGAGGTCCTCGCGGGTGACCAGGCCCCGGCTGAGCGCGTACTCGGCGAGGTTGGCCAGCGCGTTGAACCCTCTCATGTTGGGGACCCCCGCCGCGTCGAGCCGGGTGCGCAGGTACTCGATGCGCTTGACGAGAGTGGTGCGCGGCCAGCCGAGCCGGGACGCGGCGGCGGCGTAGTCCTTGGGGTGGGGGTCGTACCGAGGCGGGTCCTCCAGGTAGCCCATGAACAGCGCCGTCATCGCCAGGCGGTCGGCGGCGCTGATCATCACCTCGGCGCCGGTCGCCGTGGGGGTGGTGCCGGGTGCCGGGGTGACGGCGGCAGGCGGGGGAGCGGTCGTCGCGGCCGGGGTCAGGGTGAGGCCGTGGCGGTGGTGCGAGCCGTCGACCAGGACCTTGGTGAGGGACTCGACGGCGACGCGGCGGCCGGGGGCCAGCACGCTGCGGAACCCGAGGTCGTCGACCGTCGAGAGCGGCCGGGTCTCCGAGACGTTGGACAGCCACCAGGTGCCGGTGTCGTACGCGACGGCGCCGGCGACGCGGGAGATGCCGGTGTCCTCCGGGTCCAGGCAGATCGTGCAGTCGCGTGCACGGCCGAAGGTGAGGCGGTCATCGGCGGTCAGCTCGACGACGTGGTCCCGCCTTTCGACCCGCATCACGGTCATGATCTTCTCCAACGGTTTCTCTGGGGAGGGTTTCCCACCACGCACGACGCCGCCGGGTGGACGTAAGGTCCTATTCTCGGACATCGCCAGTTATGGCGTGTTGGATTTGGCCGCTTGTTTCGCGAATGGAAGAGCTTGATGTCCGCCTTGGTGACTTCGCTGTTGTCCGCTGGAAGATCGGCCGTAGGACGGCTGCGACGGCTCCCATCAGGTGGAAAGCCCAGCATCTGGATCAATCGCGCAGTAATCGGTGTCGCCGTCGCCGCATTGGTGACGGCCGTCGGTTTCGGCGCGGGATACCGCACGTCGAAGGCTGCTTTCGGGGACGGCAGTGCCTATCTGCAGAAAGGCGGCAAAGTACTGCGCGTCAATGCCGACAATCAGCACGTTGACGCTCAAACAGCAGTGAACCTCGCAGTAGGCAAGGAAACCCTTGAAGTGGTCCAGGTGGGGCCGGACTCCGTCTGGGTCGTCAACAACGACACCGGCGTCGCGACCCGCCTCCCCACCGACACCCTGAAGCCCGACCGGACCGAGAGGCACCCGGACGCCAAGGGACAGCTCGACCTCACCACCGGTGGCGGCGAGACCTACACCGTCGACCACAGGAACGGCCGGCTGCGGAAGCTGGACGGCAAGCGTGGTCAGCCGGGAGAGGTCACCACCCCGCCGGTCACCGCCGCCGTGGTCGACTCCAAGGGAACGGCCTGGGCCCTGTCCGTGACGAACGGCGAACTCCTGGAGATCGACGGCACCACCGTGAAGGGCCGTCAGCGGGTCACCGAGCCCGGCGAGTCCGCCGCGCTCACCCTGGTCTCCGACCTGCCGGTCGTCTACCGGCAGGCCACCGGTCAGGCGGCGCTCCACGACGCAGGCGGCCTGCGCAGGCAGGTCGACCTCGGCGCGCGCGACGGCCTGGTGTCGCAGCCGGGGACGGCGTCCCCGGTCGTCGCCGTCGTGGTGCCGAGCACCGGCGTGCTGACCACCGGCGACTTCAACTCCCGCCAGGCGAGGAACATCCGGCTCCCCGGCCGCGCGGGACACACCTTCGCCGCACCCGTCGTCCACCACGGACGCGTGTACGTCCCCGACTTCACCGACCTGCAGGTCCTCATCGCCGACCTCGCCACCGGCGAGGTGCGGGCCGAGAAGGTGCCGAGCCCCTCGAACGAGTTCCAGCTCACCGTGCGCGACGAGCGGGTCTGGGTGAACGACCCCCAGAGCACCGTCACCCTGACGTTCGACGCGAGTGGCAAGAAGACCAGCATCGACACCAGCGGCGAAGGCGGCCCGTCCGACAAGCCGCTCCCCACACCGACCCCGACCGTCCAGCAGGACGAGCAGCCGCCGCCGGCGAGGCCCGTGACGCCGGTCACCACCGCACCGCGCGTCTCCCGGCCGAGCGCCGCACCCACACCGAAGGACGAGGTCGTGCCGGACGTCGTCGGCAAGCCGCGCGAGCAGGCCTGCGCGCGGCTGCGTCCGAAGTTCCGCTGCCTGGCCGTCGCGGAGAGCGGCGAGGACGCGCAGGGGGACACCGGCGTCGTCCTCGCCACCGACCCTCCGGCGGGGACGCGCGCGGCGCGCGGCAGCGCCGTCACGGTCCGGTACCGCGGCCCGGTCACCGTCCCCGCCGTCGTCGGCGTCCCCGCCGCGCAGGCCTGCGAGGCGGTGCTCAAGGCGCGGCTCAAGTGCGCGCAGAGCGCGGAAGGCCTGGCCAAGGCGGCCACGCAGGTCGGTGTGGTGACCAAGCAGGACCCCAAGCCCGACACCCCCGCCGCCACCGGCACCACCGTCACCGTGGTCTCCCCGGCGCAGGTGGAGGTCGGTTCCCTCCAGGGACGTCCGGTCGCCGAGGCGTGCGCGGCCGTGCAGCAGGCGGGTCTCGCCTGCGCGCAGCAGGAGGCCGGCCGCGGGGCACCCACCGGCGTGGTCCAGACCCAGACCCCCGCGGCCGGGGCCGGTCTCGCGCCAGGCGGCACGGTCACCGTCACCTACCTCGGCGAACCTCTGGTGCCGAACCTCGTGGGCCAGGCCCCGGACGCGGCCTGTGCGCTGCTGCGCCAGGAGGCGCTGGAGTGCGCACCCAACGACAACGAGATCACGCTCGACCTGAACAAGGTCATCAAGCAGGACCCGCCGCCAGGCGGCCGGCTGGCGGCCGGGACGAAGGTGACGTACACCTACGAGTCCACGGCGCCGACCGACCTGCTGCGCTACAAGGCCCCCGCGCCGGGCCGCGCCAACTTCATCTCCCCCGGCGGCGCGGGACCGGCCGGGTGGAGCTCGCAGAGCACGCTCGGGAAGGTCTACCAGCCCGACCAGGTGAACAGCGTGCCGGGACTGGTTCCCATCTACCGGTTCAGCTGCCAGAAGGCCGCTCAGTGCCATGAACCCGGCAGCTACTACTTCTCACCCGGCGCGGGAGAGCACGCGGGATTCGTCGCGGAAGGACCGGCCTTCGCCTGCTTCTCGGACAAACCGGCCGGCACCAAAGAGCTGTTCGCGCTGATGAACGGCGAAGGCACCTGGGTGTGGGCCGTGCCGGGAAGCTTCGAGTACAACCACTTCAAGTCCACCGGTTTCGGTGGCAGGGAGTTCCGCATCTGCAACATCTGGTGACCCCTCACTCCAGGCACGCGGCAGGCAGCGGGAACCACCGGAGCCGCTCGAACCCGGCCGGTAGCTCCGGTGGCCGTGGGTCGACCGTGTCGGGACGGGAACGCAGCAGCGCGCGGGCCTGGTCCATCTGGGCCGGCAGCGCGGACTCCGGCGCGCGGCCCGCGGCCGGTGCGGGGGAGTCGTACCGCAGGTCGGCGAGGCTCGCGGGTGGCGTGGCGGGAGAGTCCCTGTGGCGCCACAGGCCGGTCGTGGGGGTGAAGCGGTAGTCGGGGAGCAGGCGGTGGCCGGCGGTGGCGACCAGGTCGACGGCGTCGATCAGGTAGTCGCACACGGTTTCGGAGATGAAGTAGTTGAAGTTGACGCGGACCCAGCCGGGTTTGACGCCTTCCCAGCCGCGCGCGATCTCGGTGCGGAACTCCAGGGACCGCGCGTCGCCGATGCCGAGCAGCCGGTGGCCGTACGGCCCGGCGCACGAGCAGCCGCCGCGCGCCTGCACGCCGAGCAGGTCGTTGAGCACGGCGACGACATAGTTGTGGTGGAGGAACTGCTCGCCGTGCCGGACGCGCAGCGACACGATCGGCAGCCGCCGCGCGTCGCGGTCGCCGAGGATGTCGATGGCGGGGTTGCGGGCCCAGCGCTCCAGCGCGCGGCGCCACAGCCGTTCCTCCCTGGCCTGGATGACGTCGGTGCCGACGGCCTGCTTCAGGCCGAACACCAGGCCCGCTCTGATCGACTCGACGATGGCCGGGGTGCCGCCTTCCTCCCTGGCCACCGGGTCGTCCAGGTACCGGTGGCCCGCGGGGTCCACGAACAGCACGGTGCCGCCGCCAGGCGCGGCAGGTACGCCGCCTCTCACCAGGTCGCGCCGCATCACCAGCACGCCGGGGGTCTGCGGGCCGCCGATGAACTTGTGCGGGGACAGGAAGATCGCGTCCTTGTGGTCGCGCAGGCCCGGCGCGCTCGGCCCCATGCGGATCGGCACGTACGGCCCGGCCGCCGCGTAGTCCCAGAACGCCAGGGCCCCGTGCTCGTGCAGGAGCGCGGACACCGCGTCGGTGTCGGACAGGATGCCGGTCACGTTGGACGCGGCGGAGAAACTGCCGATCAGCGGCCGGCCCGCGTGCCGTTCCAGCCCGGCGCGCAGCGCGGCCAGGTCGATCTGGCCACGCCGGTCCTCGCCGATGACGACGGTCTCGGCGATGCTCTCCCGCCACGGCAGCTCGTTGGAGTGGTGCTCGTACGGGCCGACGAACACCACCGGCCGATCGCGTACGGGGATGCGGTCCAGCAGGCCGTACCGGCGCGCGAGCCCGTCGGGGAGGCGCAGTTCCAGGATGCCGATGAGCTTGTTGACGGCCGCGGTCGCGCCGGACCCGCAGAAGATCACCAGGTCGCCGGGGCCGCCGCCGACGGCCTCGTGCACGGCCTTCCTGGCCTCTTCGCGTAATCGTCCCGTCTGCAGGCCGGTGCCGGAGCTCTCGGTGTGGGTGTTGGCGTAACAGGGGAGCACGCGGTCACGGATGAAGTCCTCGATGAAGTCGAGGGAGCGGCCGGACGCGGTGTAGTCGGCGTAGACGATACGGCGCGCGCCGTACGGACCGTGGAGGATCGCGTCGTCGCCGATGACACCTGACCTGATCCGCTCAAGCAGCGGCGACGCCGGTGGCTCGTCCTTCAGCTCCACACGCGTTTCCTGCTGAGTCACCATCCGACCAGCATGCCTCGTTGGACGCAATTGTTTAATCATTGACATACATATCTGGCGACAAAGCGTGGAAATCAGCGGACGGCAGTAAATGAGGTAAACCTACCTGGAAAGCCGATAATTCGATTTCGCCGTCCCGGCGCGTCGGGTAACCTGCGATCATGCTCGACCGTGATCGCGGCAGCCTGCGGCAGACCTTCGACGAGGACGCCGAGCTGTACGACCGTTCCCGTCCGGCCTACCCGGCCGCGCTCTACCAGGACCTCGCCGAGCTCACCGGCGCCGGCCCCGGGTGCCGCGTGCTGGAGATCGGCTGCGGCACCGGACAGGCCACGGTGCCGCTCGCCGAGATGGGCTGCGAGATCGTCGCGGTGGAGCTCGGCGCCGGCATGGCCAAGGTGGCGCGCCGCAACCTCGCCGGGTTCGCCGGCGTCGAGGTGGTGACCGCGGCGTTCGAGGACTGGCCGCTGCCGGAACAGCCGTTCGACCTCGTCTTCTGCGCCACCGCGTTCCACTGGATCGACCCGGCCGTCCGCGTGGAGAAGTCCGCCGCGGCCCTGCGTCCCGGCGGCGCGCTCGCCACCGTCACCACCCACCACGTGCTCGGCGGCACGGTCGACTTCTTCGTCGCGGTGCAGGACTGCTACGAGCGGTTCGACCCGGCCACCCCGCCGGGACTGCGGCAGTCCCCGGCGGCGGACATCCCCATGGACGGCGCCGAGATCGAGAAGTCCGGCCGGTTCGGCGCACCGGAGTTCCGCCGCCACGAGTGGGACGTGCCGTACACGACCGCCGGGTACGTCGACGTGCTGAACACCTACTCCAACCACCGCGCGCTGCCGCCGGACGCGCGGGCCGGGCTGTACGGCTGCGTGGCGTCCCTCATCGACGGCCGCCACGGCGGCCACGTCACCAAGCGCTACCTGGCCGAGCTCCGGGTCGCGTACCGCCGGTAAATCCGTCGCACCGGCGGGCCGGGGTCGTTAGGCTCGGATCCGTGACTGCCGGGTCGGCCATGGGCCACAAGCGAGTGAGGCACCCGGCCCGCGCGTGACCGCGCGGCGGGCCCGTGCCCCGCCTTCTTCTTTCCTCTCCTGTCGTCCAACCCCTGTGCTTCACACCTGGAGAAGAAAGAATCGAATGCCGATCGATTTCAACGAGTCTGTCATCGAGGAGTTCCGCGCCAACGCGGGACGGGTCGGCGGGCCGTTCACGGACGCGCGCCTGATCCTGCTCACCACCACCGGCGCGCGTTCCGGAGCCCCGCACACCACCCCCGTCGGCTACCTGCCGGACGGTGAGCGCATCCTCGTCATCGCCTCCGCCGGCGGCGCACCCCGCCACCCCGCCTGGTACCACAACCTCGTGGCGAACCCGGTCGTCACCGTGGAGACCGGCCTTTTCACCTACGAGGCCCACGCCACCGTCCTCACCGGCGAGGAACGCGACGAGATCTTCGCGCGCGCCGCCGAGGCCGACCCAGGCTGGGCCGCCTACCAGGCCAAGACGTCCCGCGTCCTGCCGGTCGTCGCGCTCCGCCAGGCCTTCGCCGGTCCTCCTACGGCCTCGTCGTGGGGGGAGGCGCTCAAGCGGATCCACGAGACATTCCGCCGTGAGCTCGATCTGGTCCGCGCCGAGGTCGCGCGCTCAGGCCCGGTGCTCGGCGCGCAGCTGCGCGTGAACTGCCTCACCGTCTGCCAGGGCCTGCACATGCACCACACCGGCGAGGACAGAGGCATGTTCGCCGCGCTCGCGCGGCAGCACCCCGAGCTGGCCCCCACCATGGCCCGCCTGCACGAGGAACACGAGCGGGTCGCCGTCATCCTCGGCGAACTCCGCAAGACCCTCGACGGCGGTGACACGGCCACGCTCCTCACCGACGTGGACCGGCTCATCGCCGAGCTGGAGGCACACCTGGCGTACGAAGAGGACCAGCTCATCCCGATCCTCGACGCACGCTGACCCACGCGTGAAGGCCGCCCGCGCCCCCGTGGACGGGCGGCCCCGTGCGCCGCCGGGAAGCGGCGGCGCACACGCGGGTTCAGGAGGCCGGGGGACCGTCGCTCATGCCGTACTTGGCGGAGCGGGCCCCGGTGACGAAGGCCCAGTAGCGGTCGCCGTACGACCAGTGCCACCACTCGGTGGGGTAGTTGACGAAACCGAGGGCCGTGAGCACGGCGCCGAGGGTGTCGCGGTTGCGCCGCGCCTCAGGGGAGATGCCGGGGTACGCCGTGTGGCACGCCTCGTCGCTCTCCGGCGGGGTGGCGTTGACCTGCGTCCCCATCGGCAGTTCCACGCCGGACGCGGTGCACAGCGTCAGGTCCACCGCGCCGCCGGACACGTGCGGCGCCACCTCCGGTGGCGAGACGTAGCGGCTGGCCTCCAGGTACGCCTGGTGGCCGTCCCAGCCGGGGTGCTCGGCCAGGTGCGCCGCGACGGACTCCTCGAAGTAGCTCCGTTGCAGCGCGGCGGGCCGGAAACCCTCGACGACCAGCAGGCGGAGCTCGCGCGGCAACTGCGTCTGCGCGGCGACCAGCCGGTCGGCCACGCTCAGGCGTACGTGCGCGAACAGGCCCTCGGGATCGGCGAGCCGCTCGTCGACCCGTACGACCTCCATGGCGCGCAGATCCACCAGGGGCTCGCCGCACTCCTTCACCGGCACCGCGTGGATACGCGGATCCGACAGGAGCACGATCTCCGACATGGGCCCTCCGTGACCACTCCAGGCGCTCCCGGTGAGCCGCCGTGCGCAATGATGCGGTAGACCGCTCCAAGGACGCTGTAACCGGTGGTCGCGCGGGAGGTCAGCCGCCGAGTTCGGTGAATTCCCGTGCCTCGTGCAGCCGGAAGGTCTCCAGCGCCTCCGCCATGATCTTCTTGGCGGCGTCGTCGTCCCCGAGCGCCTCGTGCACGCGGGCCAGGTCGCGCTGGGTGCGTGCGCGGAACAGCGCGGCGCGCAGCGTCTCCCACAGCGCCAGCGCCTCGGTGAGGCGCTCCTTGGCCTGGTAGAGCCGTCCCTCGGCGAGATCGAGCTCGCCGAGCGTGCGCAGCGAGCAGGCCTCTCCCCACCGGTCGTGCAGCGATCGGGTCACGGCGAGCGACCCGGTCAGTTCGCCGCGCGCCGCGTCGTGGCGGCCGAGCCGCGTCAGGGTCTTGCCGAGGGACCGCATGCAGTACGCCTCAAGCAGCCGGTCACCGAGCTCCCGGAAGATCGCCAGCGCGCGTTCGCACAGCTCCGCCGAGCGCGTCAGCTCGCCTCTCGCGCGGTGGTACATCGACAGGGTGCGCAGCGTCAGGCCCTCGCCGCGGCGGTTCCCCTCGGCCTGGTACAGCGACAGCGCGCCGGTCAGCTCCGCACGCGCCGCCGCGTAGTCGCCGCGTTCCAGGTGCACACTGCCGGCGAGCCGCCTGACGTGCGCGAGCGCCGCGGGGTCGGCGAGATCGGCCCACAGCAGGCCGGCGCGGTTCAGGAAGTGCAGCGCCTCCGGCAGGTACCCCTGCTCGCGGCACGCGGCGCCGAGCGCGGCGAGCGTCGCGGCCTCGCCTCTGGCGTCCCGCGCGGTGCGGAACAGCGACAACGCCTGGCTCAGGTACTCGCGGGACTCCGAGTACTGGTCGCGCTCGTAGTACAGGTGACCGAGCCCCGCGAGCAGCGTCGCCTCACCGAGCGCGTTGTCGGTGCGCCGCGCCACCGCCAGCGCAGCCTCGTGGGTGCGGTGCCACGCCGCGAACGGGTTGTCGAAGACGTACTGGCTGCCTTCGAACGCCACCGACGACAACGCCGCGGCCAGCTCCACCGCGATGTCGTCCAGGTCCAGCGCCGCCGCCAGCTCCACCGCGACGATCAGCGCCTCCTCCTCGCCGCGCAGCCAGCCGTGCGGGTCGGCGAGCGCCACCCGCAGCACCTCGGCGTCCACCGGCCGCGCGAGACCCGGCGTGGCGCGCATCGGGATCGCGCCGGTCGGCACGGCCTCACTCAGCCGCTCCACCAGCCACAGCCACCCGCCGAGCACACGGCGCACCACCGCCTCACGGCCGGCCCGCTCCTCCTCGGCGTGCGCGCGTTCCCTGGCGAACAACCGGATCAGGTCGTGCAGCCGGTACCGCGTGCGTCCCGCCGCGTCGATGTCCACGACGCTCGCCAGCGAGGTGTCCACCAGGTGGTCCAGCACCCGCTCGGCCTCGTCCAGGCCGGTCTCCATGGCCGTCGCCGCCACCCACACCGGGAAGTACGGCAGGCCGAGCAGGCCGAGGCGCCGCAGCGCGGTCTTCGCCTGGCCCGGCAGCATGTCGTAGCTGAGCGCGATGCCGGCCCGCACCTCCTGGTCGCCGACGGCCAGCTCGTCCAGCCTGCGCTGCTCGTCGGCCAGCCGGTCGGCCAGCCGTGCCACCGACCACTGCCTGCGGGACGCCAGCCGCGCGCCGGCGATGCGCAGCGCCAGCGGCAGGCCGCCGCACTGCCGCACGATCCGCTCGGCCGCCTGCGGCTCGGCCGCGACGCGCTCGGGCCCCGCGACCCGCGCGAGCAGCCGTGTGGCGGCGGCGTCCGGCAGCAGGCCGAGGTCGAGCACCGTGGCGCCGGCGAGGCCCGACAGCCGGTTGCGTGAGGTCACGATCACGCCGCAGCCGCGCGCGCCTGGCAGCAGCGGCCGCACCTGCCGTTCGGTGGCGGCGTCGTCGAGCACGACCAGCTTGCGCCGGTCGGCGAGCAGCGTGCGGTACCGCGCGGCGCACTCCTCCGGCGTGGCCGGCGGCGACGCGCCGGGCTCCAGTTCCCTCAGCAGCCGGCCGAGGACCTCAAGCGGGGTGGCGGGTGCCTCGGAGGTGCCGCGCAGCTCGACGTGGAGCTGGCCGTCGGGGTACAGGTCCGCGAGCTCGTGCGCGGCGCTCAGCGCCAGGGCCGACTTGCCGACGCCACCCGGCCCGAAGATCACGCAGACCGGCCGCGCGTCCGGCTTGCCGAGCCGGCCGGCGAGCTCGGCGATCTCCTCGTCGCGCGCCGTGAAGTCAGGCGGCGGGGGAGGGAGCTGCCGAGGCGGGGCGGGCCTCGCCGGGCCGAGCAGCGCGGGGTCCGACCGCAGCACGGCCTCGTGCACCGCCTGTAACTCCGGCCCCGGCTCGATGCCGAGCTCCTCGACCAGGACCCGCCTGCTCTGCTGGTAGACGGCCAGCGCGTCGGTCTGCCTGCCGGACCGGTACAGGGCCACCATGAGGTCGCGCCTCAGCCGCTCACGCGCCGGATGCGCCGCGACCAGCTCGGTCAGCTCGTCCACCAGGCCCTCGGCCCGTCCCGCCGCGAGGTCCGCCGCGACGCGCTCCTCGACCACCGTCAGCCGCAGCTCCTCCAGCCGCGCCACCTCCGAACGCAGGCACGCGTCGTCGATCCCCCCGAGGGCCGGCCCCCGCCACAGCGCCAGGGCCTCCCGTAACGATCGCGCCGCTCCGGCGTGGTCCCCGCCGCGCGCCGCGCGCCGTCCGTCCTCGACGAGCCGCTCGAAGACGCATCTGTCGAGCGCGTCGTGCGGCACCTCGGCGGCGTACCCCACCCGGTGCGACACGATGATCGCCGGCAGTCCCGCCGCGGTGAACGCGCGCCGCAGCGAGGCGACGTACGTCTGCAGCACCCCGCGTGCCGTCACCGGGGGGTCCTCCTGCCAGATCGCCTCCATCAGCCGCTCGACGGTCACCACCCGTCCCGCGTCGAGCAACAACGCCGCGAGCAGCGCGCGCGGCTTCCCACCCCCGAGCGGCACCTGCCGCTCACCGTTCCACACCTCGACCGGACCAAGGAGCCGTAACTCCATCGTTTGGTTCTCCTGAAAGGCTCGGCGGGATCCCCTGTCAGAAACCTAATCCGTGTCACCGTTCCGCGCGCAATGCGAAAAATCCTGTTATTTCCAAAGATGTGAATTGTCGGTCACTGCTCGTGCAGCAAGGAAGGACAGTGCTCGGCGACCACACGGGTCAGCTCGACACGGGACGCCACACCGAGCTTGGGGAACATGCGGCGCAGGTGCGTGGACACCGTATGCGGGGACAGGAACATCCGCTCGGCGGCCTGGCGGTTGGTCATCCCCTGCGCGATCAGGCCGGCCACGGCGCGCTCGGTGTCGGTGAGACTGTCCCACCCGTACGGCGGCCGTTGCGGCTGGGCCCAGTGACGCCGCCGCACGCCGAGCGCGCGCAACCGGGCCCGCACGCGGGCCGCGTCCCGCTGGGCCCCGATGCGCCGGTACCCGTCGAGTGCCTGGTCGAGCCAGGCGACCGCCTGGTCGCGCGCGCCGGGATCGGCGGCCAGCAGGACCCCGGCGTCCTCGGCGCAGGAGGCCCGGTCCCACGGCTGCGGAAGCGCGGCGACGACACCGGTGAGCGCATCGGGGTCGCGGCCGAGGAGGCCGCGCGCGTGCGCCGCGGCGGCGGCGAGCGAGGGGAAACCAGGGTTGTCCCCGGCGAGACGCTCGGCGGTGGCGACCACGGCCCGCGCGTACGGGACGTTCCCCGTGTCCAGGGCCAGCCGGGTCAGCCACGCCGGGGTGAGCGGCGCCGTGCCGACGGCCCAGCGCCGCTCACGCGCGTCGGTGTACGTCGCACGCAGCACCTCAACGGCCCGTTCGCGGTCTCCCTGGGCCTCGGTCACCAGCGCGTCCACCCACTGGTGCCAGGGCAGGCCGAACAGCATGCCGTTCGCCGGTCCCTCCGACCGGTGCTTGCGCATGTGCTTCACCGCGGCGTCCACGTCGCCACGCCGTACCGCGGTCAGCGCGAGCATCGACAGTCCCATCCGGATGAACAGGCGGATCCCGAGTTCTTCGGCGGTGGTCATCGCGGCCCGCGCCTCGTCCGCGGCGTCGTCGAGCCGTCCGGTCGCGAGGTGCAGGCCCGCGCGGAACAGCGCCGGGTGCGCGGCGAGCACCGTCAGGCCCGCGGCCTCGATCTCCTCCTCGGCGGCCCGCACCGCGAGGTCAGCCTCCTCCGGCTGCCGCACGGCCCGGTGGAGCAGGCACAGCATCAGCTGCGCGTACGGCTGCTGCGCGGGAAGCGCGCCGCCGTCCTTCGAGATCCGCACGGCCTCACGCAGGTGCGTGAACGCGTCGGCGACCCGTCCGTCCGCCATGGCGAACCGCGACAGCATCAGCCGGGCCCCCACCGGCGCCGTGCCGCCGAGCCACCGCCGCCGCGTCAGCACCGTCGCCGCGCGCCGCCGTCCGGCGTCCAGGTCGTTCAGCGACAGCAACCCCCACAGCACCGTCCACTCCACGATGTCGCGGACCGGCTCCGGCAGATCCGACCCGGCGAGCATGTCCTCGGCCTCCGCCAGCGCCTCCTCCGGCCGCGCGCTCAGCAGCAGGATGTACGCCAGCGCGCACCGCAGGCGCGGCGTCTGCGCGGAGGAGGCCCTGCGCATCGCGGCACGGGCCAGCTCGGCCGCCTCGGTCAGCCGGCCCACCAGCGTCAGCGCGTCCACCGCCGTCGCGGCCCGCTCCGGCCACTCGGGGTCGGCCTGGTCGCTGAGCTCCAGCACACGTCCCGCGAGCTCGGCCGCGGTCTGCGGCGAGGTGCGCAGCACCTCGCGCGCCGCCTGGTCCAGGCCGCGCACCGCGAACACGTCACCGGGACCCGCGCTGCGCAGCAGGTGCGCCGCCGCGGGAACGGCGGGCCCGCCGCGCTTGAGCAGCATCTCCCCGGCGTCGCGGTGCAGCGCACGTCCCACCGCCGGGGGGACGGTCCCCGTGACCGCCTGCCACAGCAGATGGTGCCGGAAGGCCAGTTCCTCGCCGGCCGATCCGACGATGCCGGCGCTCATCGCCTCGTCCAGCATCGGCAGCAGCCGGTGGGTCGGCTCGCCGAGCATCTCGGCCAGGTCCTGCACCGCGAACGTACGGCCGAGCACCGAGGCGACCTGCAGCAGGTGCCTGGTACGCGGTGACAGCTCCCGCAGCCGTTCCAGCGTCACCGCCTGGACCCGCGGCAGCCGCGCCGGGACCGTACGGACATGACCGTCGGCGATCTCGAAGACCCCTTCGCCGCGCAGCCGCCGGATCAGCTCTGTCAGCAGGAACGGATTGCCGTCCGCGAGGCCCGTCAGCGCCAGCACGTCGGCCTCTGGCTCCGCTCGCAGCAGGTCGCGGACGATCTCCACCACGGCCGGTCCCGCGAGCGGCGGCAGCGCGATCCGGGACGCGCCGTCCCGTTCCAGCACGTCGAACAGCCGGTCGTCCCCGCCGTCCTTGGTCCGCGCCAGCATCCACACGAGCGGATAGGAGGCGAGGTCCCTGGTCATGGACCGCAGGGCCAGCAAGGTCATCGGGTCGGCCCAGTGCGTGTCGTCCAAGGTGAGCAGCATCGGCCGCAACGCCACCCGGCGTTCCAGCGGCCCCCGCAGCCGCTCCAGCATCAGCAGCCTCTGATCGGTGGCCCCCGTCTCCTCACCGGTCCACAACAGCCCCGGGTCCCCGAGCGCCGACGACAGCGGCGCCAGCGGCACCAGGCGGGTCACCTCGTCCGCCGCGCCGCGCGCCACGTCCAGCCCGAGCTCGGCGGCCCCCGCAGCCGCGAGATCGAGCAACCGGCTCTTCCCGGCCCCCGACCGTCCCTCGACCAGCACCACCCCACCCCGGCCGGTCTTCGCCGACCGGAGCGCCTGCGCCACCAGATCCCATTCCCGCGCACGGCCCCGCCATCCCCGCCATGACGACCGCTGCGAACCAGGCCCATCCGCCGCCTCAAGGAACGAGTGCGAGAAGCCCCCCATGACTCCATGACACCATCTGGACCCGCGCCGCTGTCACACACCCCCGGTCGCGCGTACCCAGATGTCCCACGGATGTGCGATACGGGCCCTGCCTCGGCTGCGTACCGTTCAACTAGCGGTCCATTCCCACTGACAAGGCAAAGCCCTTGGACCGCGACGGCAAGAGCGGACACCGGACGGCCGACGCCACGGCGGCTGCCAGGCAAGGCCAATTCACGGCACCGTCAACGGCATCGTCAAGGCGCCGTCAACGCGGCACATCCCTTCGCAGCACCCCCCGGGAAGGATGACCACAGTGGACCTGACCATCGACCGGCTGACGCGGTTCACCTTCGCACGACTCCCCGGACCGCCGGGTCGCGCCTGGCGCGACGCCGAACTCGCGCGCCTGCGCGGCTTCGTCGACGACATCATGGGCCGCGTCAGCGAGGACACCGAACGCCTGGAACTGCTGAGACGCCACCGGCGCCGCCTCACCTCCGGCGTCACGTGCGACCTGAGTGACTCCATCGAAGGCCTGCGCGCTCTGCTGAAAGCCCTGCCGGCCCGGCCCGAACTGATCACGTCGGCCGTGGCCCAGACGGCCCGCATCCAGTCGCTCATCGACAACATGGGAGCCCTGGCGGCCGTAAGGCCCGGCGACGGCCACCTCGCCGCACACCGGGACGTCCCTCGTTGTCCCAGGTAGGGACCTGTGCCGCACGGGCCCTCGGACCGGAAAAGCCTTGCCATCGGCAAAACTTCGCAAAGAACGGCAGGGTTCCGGCCGGGGGTCCGTCTGGTATCGAGGTCACGGTCGGAGGCCCACTCGGTGATCGAGGTCTCGGTCGCGGGCCCGGCCTGGCGATCGAGGTCCGCGTCGGGGGACCCGTCTGGTGATCGAGGTCCCGGTCAGGGAGGGCCGAGCGTGCCGGAGGCCAGCCCGAGCGCCACCGACTCCGCCACGAGCAGCCCCTGAGCCGCCGCGTCCCGCAGTTCGTCCTCGAACGCCGAAAGCGCGCGCCACGCCTCGCCGTACCGGCGCTGCTCCTCGATCGGCAGGCGCGGCACCTGCGCGCGCCGCGCGTCGAACCGCGTCACCCCCGACTGTGTGCCGCCGGCGCTCACCGGCACACCCCGCAGGAACCCGGCCAGGAAGTACGGGTCCAGGCGCTCGGGATCGGGCCGCAGCAACGTGAGCCGAGGCCCGAGCAGCGACCCGGACTCCTCGGCCACCCGGGTCGCGACCTCGCGGTCCCGGGTCGCGACCACCACGTCCCCCCGCACGATCACCGTACGGCCCTCCGGCCGCGCGCGGCCCACGGCGGGCCCGCCGCCGAACACCTGCGCGGCCTCCAGGACCGGCTCACCCTCGCCGTCCACGTCGTACCGGCCGGACTGGTGCACGGCCAGCGCGCCGGTGCGCTCCAGCTCCGCCAGCGGCACCGCCGGCAGATCGCGGGCCTGACCAGGCGGCACGTCCGGCACCAGCGAGGCCAGGCGGTCGAGCCTGCTCAGGAACGCCGCGCGCACCCCGGCGTAGTCACCCCCCTCCGGCCCCGCGGCCCCCACGTGCCGCGCCGGACTGATGT
This sequence comes from Sphaerisporangium rubeum, assembly GCF_014207705.1. Classification (NCBI taxonomy): domain Bacteria; kingdom Bacillati; phylum Actinomycetota; class Actinomycetes; order Streptosporangiales; family Streptosporangiaceae; genus Sphaerisporangium; species Sphaerisporangium rubeum. Next base: position 4,968,482 of record NZ_JACHIU010000001.1, on the reverse strand, counting down.
CGACATCCTCGTCGACCAGATCGATGATCGGCACCGCGCGGCTCTCACCCGGCACGTCCGCCACCGCGTCCGGATCACCCTGGAACTCGCGCCACCGCCGCACGACCGCGTCGAACGTCGCCGGCCCGGCGACCGCCATCAGCACACTGGACGGCGTGCGGTCGTCCCGCTCCGGCCTGCGCAGCACCCACACATGAACCGGCAGCCCCGTCCCCGGCGCCATCCCCGGCGGCAACCCGATCACCGCCTGCACCGCGCCACGCCGCAGCAGATTGCGCCGTATCCTGCGGCCCGACCGCCGGTTCGCCGCCACCTCAGGCATCAGCACCACCGCGAGCCCCCCCGGCCGCAGCTTCGCCAGCGCATGCTGCACCCAGGCCAGCTCCGACTCCGACTTCGGCGGCAACCCGTACTCCCAGCGCGGATCGCTCGCCAGCTCCTCGTACCCCCAGTTGCGCTCGTTGAACGGCGGATGACACACCACCGCGTCCACCCTCACCCCGGCCCAGGCGTCCTCCCGCAGCGAGTCCCCGGTGCGTACCTCCCCATCAACCCCCGCCAGCTCCAGCCGAGCACGCGCCAGCCGAGCCAGCGCCTCCTCCTGCTCCTGTCCATAAACCCGCCCCACCCCACCGGCCGCCGCCAGCAAACCCCCCAGCCCGCACGCCGGATCCATCAACGTCATCGACCCCGACTCCATCGGCGTCCCTGACCCCGGCTCCATGGGTGTCCCCGGCCCCGGAACCGCCAGCCGCACCATGAACCCCGCCACCTCACCCGGTGTCTCCCCGAGCCGCCGCGACTGCACGTCGGCGAACCGCTCCAGCAGGAACCGCACCACCTCCGCCGCACCGGCCTCCTGCGCGAACTCCCGCATCAGCCCCCAGGCCCGCCGCGGCACCGACCGCGGCTTCCCCTGACCCCGCAGCAACTCGGTGGCCTCCGCCACCACATCCCCGAGCCGCGGATCGTCCCCCGCCATCCTGACCTGCTGCCACACCCGCTCACGCAACGGCAGCTCCTCGACCTTCCCCTGCCGCAGCAACCACCGCTCCACCGCACGCAGCGAGAACGCCGGGCTGGTCGCCGTCCCTCCCACCGGCTCGGGAAAATCCTCGTACCGCCGCCGCCAGTTGCTCACCGCGGCCCGTCCCACCCCCGCCATCCGCGCGATGTCAGCCGAACTGACCGTCGCCTCGTCTCCGCTGATGACGGCCTCCCGCTCATCTCTCCCGGCACACCCACGCCGGCCCTTGCTCACCCGCAAGCAAACCGTAGCCTAGACCCCCACATCTCGGAATCACGGCCACCTCACACGTGTAACAAATACACGGACCGCGCCGCTCGATGTCACCGGTCCCCGGGCCGGGGCCTTCCTGCCGAGCACGGACAGGCAAGAACGCGACGCGGACACGCAAGGGCCGCCGGGCTGTCCATGGTTCCTTTTTCCTACGGCTCTGCGGGTCCGGACTTCGACGAACAGCAGAGGCGATTCTGACGATCCCCGTCGTGAAGGAAGAATCCATGCGTACATTCAGAAATTTGGTCACCTCTCTCCTGGTTTCGGCGGCGGCCTGTGCGACGCTCACCGTCGCGACGCCTGCGTCCGCGTCCGCGTCCGCCGATATCTGCACCAACAACGGCCCGTACAGCTTCAAGAGGTCCTACGAGACGACCTACGCCACGATCTACGCCTACTCGGGCTCGAACTGCGTCGGCAGCTACCTTTCGTACGGCCGGACGACTCTCTCGGGGTCCAATGTCGTCATCTACGCCTACGACGCCAAGTGCGACAACATCGGCCTGAAGACATACACGAGTGGCGGCCAGTCTGTGACGTCCACCGGCTGCTACAACAATCCCAACAAGACCGTCAGCCGGTCGAGCTCGGGCAACTACTTCTGGGTCGAGGTCAACGGCTACCTCTCGGCGACGGCCTCGATTCCCATCTGACGCGAACTCGGTCCACAAGGCGCGTGAACGGGAAAGCGGGTGCCGCCTCCAAGGCGGCACCCGCGCGAGCTGATCAGGCGGCGTGCGGCGCCGGCGGTTCCAGCCGGATGACGTCCGGCACCGCGGCCGCGAGATGCCGGCTCAGCGACTTGGCCCGAGAGACCACCGTCACCTGCCGGCCGGCCTCTCCGAGCCACGCGGCGAGTCCGGTGAAGTACCCGTCGCCCGACCCGATCACCACCCGCTCGAACCGCCGGTCGATCCGGTCGTCGTACGCCGCCTCGACCAGCGCGCGATCGGCGCCGTCCGGCCCGGACCGCGCGAGCAGTCGCACCCCGCGGAACGCGATCCCGGCCGCCAGGAGCGCGTTGTGGTTCACCGCCACGACGTACTGGTCCCTCGCTCCTATGGGGACGAGCGTCTCGTAGACCACCATGATCTCCTCGACCTCACACGTCGTGGGCCGCGTCGATCCCACGAGGTTCTCGATGTCGATCAGATGCATGGCCCGGCCGCGCCGCAGCGACTCCTTGTGCTCCACCTGACGTGAACGGCGGCTGCTCCGCGATGTCCGCGTGCGGAACTCGTGCAGAGCCGTGACGGGGGTGCTCACGATACGCGTCCTTCCATGAGAGCTGATGTGCTTCTCCAGAACAGCATATGTGAACTCGATGCACAAGTAACTATCTGGTCTCCAGGTCGGTCGAAGGACGTCCATCCGTCGCGCGGAGCAGCATGCGCTCGCCTGGACGGTCGAAGATGCTGAGCACCTCCGCCGGACCCTCACCGGTGCTCCCGAACCAGTGCGGCACCTGGGTGTCGAACTGCGCGGCCTCGCCGACGCCGAGCACCAGGTCCTGCTCGCCGAGGACCAGCCGCATCCGTCCGGACAACACGTAGAGCCATTCGAAGCCGTCGTGTGCGCGCGGACGCGGGGTGGACTGCGACCGCGGGATGACGATCTTCCATGCCTGGATACCGCCGGGCCGGGTCAGCGGCAGGACCGTGCGGCCGTTGATCTGCCGGGGTTTGAGCCGGATGCGTGGATCGCCGACCTCCGGTGCGCCGACCAGGTCGTCCAAAGGGACCTGGTAGACCTGCGCCAGCGGCAGGAGCAGTTCGAGACTGGGCCGGCGCAGGCCGGTCTCCAGCCTCGACAGGGTGCTCTTGGAGATGCCGGTCGCCGCGGCGAGCGCGGTGAGGGTGATGCCGCGCTGCTTGCGCAGCGTCTGCAGCCGCGGCCCCACCTGGGTGAGCGCGTCGGCGATGGGCTGCTGATGGACGCTCATGACCCCCATGGTCGGCACATTTCCCGGAAACAGCAACATTCGTTGCCTCTGCTGGAGACCTCCCCGCACCCTGGTGGACATGAATCGATACGACGCAGTGGTGATCGGCGGCGGAGCCGCCGGACTGTCCGCGGCGCTGGTCCTCTCCCGGGCCCGGCGCCACGTGCTCGTGGTGGACGCCGGAGCGCCTCGGAACGCGCCGGCGACACATATGCACGGATTCCTGTCCCGCGACGGGACACCGCCAGGCGAACTGCTGGCCGAAGGCCGGCGGGAGGTCAAGGACTACGGCGGAGACGTCGTCGACGGACAAGTGGCGAGCGCGCGGCGGACCGGCGCGGGGTTCGAGATCGAACTGAGCGACGGTGTCACCGTCCGCGCGCGCCGTGTCCTGGTCGCGACCGGCCTGCGCGACGAACTGCCGGACGTCGAAGGGCTGCGCGAGCGCTGGGCCCGCGACGTCCTGCATTGTCCGTACTGCCACGGCTACGAGGTCCGAGGTCAGGCGTTCGGCGTGCTCGGCTGGTCGCAGGAAGCGGTCCGCTACGCGCAGATCGTGCGCCAGTGGTCGGACGACGTCGTCCTGTTCGCTCCTCCCGCGAGCCTGACCGAGGACGAGCGCGAGCAACTGGCCGCACGCGCCGTCGGCGTCGTCGAGGGACACGTCGCACGGGTGGTCGTCGAGGACGACACGTTGCGCGGCGTCGCGCTCACCGACGGCCGGATCGTCGGCAGGGACGTCGTCTTCGTGCCGCCGCGCTTCGCGCCGGACAACAGCCTGTTCCTCACACTCGGCTGCGACATCGACGCCACCGGCTGGGTCGTCACCGACGCCACCGGCCGGACCACCGTTCCCGGCGTCTGGGCCGCGGGCAACGTCCGCAACCCGCGCGCTCAGGTCATCACCGCCGCAGGCGAGGGCTCGGCCGCCGCCGTCGCCGTCAACGCCGACCTCGTCGACGAGGACGTACACGACGCCGTCCGCGCACACCGCGACGAACACTGACACAGCCCCCTACCCACGAGAGGAAACCCGTCATGTCACACCGACCCTCGCCGGAGAGCCCGCGGAAGCCGATGGGCCCAGATGGGCCCCCCGAGGACACGCGGAAGCCGATGGGCCCACCCCGGTCCCCCGACACCGCGCGGAAGCCGGTGGGCCCACCCGGACGGCATCAGCTCGCGCTCATGATCTGGATCGCGGTCTTCCCGACCCTCACCGTCCTCAACCTGACCCTCGGGCCGTGGCTGACCGGCACCGGCACCGTCCTGCGGACCTTCGTCCTCGCGACCATCGCCGTGCCGATCGTCATCTACGGCCTCATGCCCCGGCTCAACCGCCTCCGCGCGCACCTGCTGACGCGACGCGCCACCTGAACGACCCACCCCGCACCCGGCGGCTCCGGCCCAGGTCGCGGCCTACTTCAGGCGGGATCCTCTGGTCTATCGTCGAGGCATGCCAGTGCTGGCCACGAAACTCCACGTCCCCGAACCGCGTCCCGGTCTCGTGGCCCGCCTCCGCCTCCACGATCGCCTGGCCGCCGCCGAGCACACCCCGGCCCGGCTCGTCCTGATCTCCGCACCGGCCGGCTTCGGCAAGACCACGCTCCTGAGTCAATGGCTCGCACAGGCCGGGACCGCGTGGCAGGTCGCCTGGGTATCGCTCGACGCCGGTGACAACGACCTCAGGCGATTCCTGGCCCACGTCGTCGCCGCGTTCCGTACCACGAACCCCGGAGTCGGCAGGGACGCCGGGACCGTGCTGGACGCGGGTGGCGACCTCGCCGGCCAGATCGTGCTCACCAGCCTCGTCAACGACCTCGACGCGATGGCGGAACCGACCGTTCTCGCGCTGGACGACTACCACGAGATCACCGCGCGGCCCGTCCACGAGGCACTCGGCTTCCTGCTCGACCACCTGCCCCGGCACATCCGCGTCGCCGTCACGACCCGCTCCGACCCGCCACTGCCGCTGGCGCGGCTCCGGAGCCGCGGCGGGCTCGTCGAACTGCGGGCCGCGGACCTGAGGTTCACCCCGGACGAGGCGGGGACGCTCCTCAACGACGTGATGGGCCTCGCTCTCAGCGACACCGACGTCGGCACGCTGGACCAACGGACCGAAGGCTGGGCCGCCGGGCTCCAACTGGCGGCGTTGTCGATGCGTGGACGGGACGACGTCGCGGCGTTCGTCGGGGACTTCGCCGGCAGCCACCGGTTCGTCCTCGACTACCTGGTGGAGGAGGTCCTCGACCGCCAACGTGACGAGGTACGCCGGTTCCTCCTCGACACCTCGGTCCTGCACGCGATGAACGCGTCACTGTGCGAGGCGGTGACCGGACAAGCCGGCGCACAGGCGACGCTGGAGGCGCTCGAACGCGACAACGTCTTCGTCGTGCCGCTCGACGACCGCCGCGACCGGTACCGCTACCACCACCTGTTCGCCGACGCGCTCCGAGCCCGCCTCCAGTCCACCCGGCCGGAACGAGTCACCGAACTGCACGCCGCCGCCTGCCGCTGGCACGCCGAACACGGCTCACTGCCGGACGCCATCACCCACGCCATGGCCGCCGGCGACCTCGAACGCACCGCCGACCTGGTCGAACTCATCCTCCCCGAACTACGCAGAGAACGCCGCGACGACACCGCACGCGCCTACGTACACGCCATCCCGCACCCCGTCATCCGCCGCCGTCCACTCCTCGCCACATTCACCGCCTGGACCCTGCTCGCCGAAGGCGACCTCGACGGCGTGGAGACCTGGCTCAACGCCGCCACCGGCACGCCACGCGGCACCTCCGGCACGGCACGCGGCACCGCCGACACGGCACCCGGTGACACCGAGACATCCCGCGATGTCGCCGGTATGTCCCCGGGCAGTACCGAACCGTCCCTCGAGGCCGGCGAGACACCACCCGGCCGCACCCATGACATCCCCGGCGAATTGCGTGCCTGGCTCGCCGACGCGGCCGAGGCCCGTGACCAGGAGCTGCGCCGGCTACCCGCGATGATCGCCGTCTACCGCGCCTCGGTGGCCCAGGCCCGCGGCGACGTCGACGGCACCACCATCCATGCTCGCCACGCCTTGGACCTCACCACGCCAGATGACCATTTCACGCGTGGCGCGGCCTCCGGATTCCTCGGCATGGCGGCCTGGGCCGCCGGCGACCTGACCACCGCCGTGGACACGTTCGGCGACGCCGCCGCCTCCCTCCACGCCGCCGGCAACGTCGCCGACGGACTCGGCGCGACCGTCGTCCTCGCCGACATGTGGTTCGGCCGCGGCCGTCCCGACGAGGCCCGCCGCCTGTACGAACAAGCCCTGGCCGCCGCCGCGAGGCACCCCGTTCCGCTCTCCACCACCGGCGACCTGCACGTCGGCCTCGCCGACGTCCTGCGCGAACAAGGCGACCTCGACGCGGCCACCGTCCACCTGGACACGGCACGACGCCTCGGCGACGCCGCGTCCTTGCCGGAGAACCGTCACCGCTGGTACAGAACCATGGCCGCGGTCCTGCGCGCACGCGGCGACCTCGACGGCGCTCTGACGATGCTCGACCACGCCGAGGCCGCGTACCAGCCGGGCTTCTTCCCCGACCTGCGCTCCATCGCCGCCACCAAGGCGGCTCTCCACGCGGCCCGAGGCGACCTGGCGGCCGCCGCCGACTGGCTGCGCACCACCGGTGTGACCTTGAACGACCCACCGGCCTACCTGCACGAGCACGACCAGCTCACGCTCGTCCGCCTGCTCCTCGCCGAGCACCGCCACGGCACCGCCGTGAACCTGGCCGAGGCGACATCCACCCTGACCCGCATCGCCACCGCCGCGGCGACCACCGGCCGCATCGGCGGCGTCATCGAGTCCCACATGCTCCGCGCACTGACCCACGCCGCCACCGGCGACACGACCACCGCACTCGACGACCTGGAGACAGCCCTCACCGCCGCCACCCCCGCCGGCTACCGCCGCTTGTTCCTGGACGAAGGCACCCCCATGGAACACCTCCTCCGCACCCTCACCGAAGAACGACCGACCGCCGAGCCCACCGCCTACGCCGCTCACCTGCTGACCCCGGCCACAGAGACACCACCGGTCACCACCACCTCACCGGCCACCACCGAAGAATTGACCGACCGCGAACGGGAAGTCCTCCGCCTCCTGGCGACCGACCTGACCGGCCCCGAGATGGCCCGCCACCTGTACGTCTCGGTCAACACCCTCCGCACCCACACCAAACACATCTTCACCAAACTAGAAGTGAGAACCCGCCGCGCCGCCGTAACCAGAGCCACAGAACTCAATCTCCTGTGACGACCGCGACCATCACTCAGCTCACCCGATCGAATGACGCGGCTCCGCCAAGGCCGTGGTGCCGGCCTGCTTGAGGGGGGAGCACTGGTCCTCATCCGATCGGATGACGTGGCTCCGCCAAGGTCGTGATGCCGGCCTGCTTGCGGGGGAGCACTGGTCCTCACCCGATCGGACGATGCGGCCCCGTCACGGCCGCGATGCCGTACCACCTGCGAGAAATCACGGGATCTCAGCCGATCGGCCGATATGGCTCGGCCAAGGCCGCGACACCGGACCGCCTGCGAAGGGCTGCCAAATCCTCACCCGATCGGCCGATAAGGACCCACGAAGGCCGCGCCACCAACCGGCGGGTGAGGACCGAGAATCACCATCCCGGTCACCCGATCGGATGATGTGGACTCACCACGTCGATTCCTAACGTCTGGGACATGACGGGACGCCACCCCCGCGACCCCGACCGGAACAGGAAACCCGACATGAACCTCACCACCAAAGGCCTGACCGCCACCACCGGACTCTGCGCGGCCACCGCCGGCGCCATCTTCATCGGCGTCCAGATCAACCACCCCCCGGCCGACGTCACACACATCGTCACCACCGAGCTTCTGATCCGTGAGACCGCGAAAGCCGTCATGGCCGTCCTGGCCCTAACCGGCTTCACCGGCATGTTCCTCCACCAGCGCCACCGACTAGGTGTACTCGGCCTCACGGGCTACCTGCTGCTGACCATCGGCTACCTGGCCCTGTTCGCCATCGAATGCGTCGTCGGCTACGTCCTCCCCATCGTGGCCCGCACCGACCCCGCCTACGTCCAGAACGTCATCGAAGAGGCCGTAGGCGGCCCCGCGAGCGGCCAGATCGGCCACCTCCACGAACTGTTCCTCCTGTCCGGCATCGGCTACTCACTCGGCGGCCTCCTCTTCGGCATCGCCCTGTTCCGCGCCGCCGAACTCGCACGCTGGGCCGCGGCCCTGCTCGCCGTCGCCACGACCTCCGCCCTCGCCTTGTCGGTACTACCTGACGCCTTCAACCGTCCGTTCGCCGTACCGACCGGAATCGCACTGATCGGCCTCGGCCTCTCCCTGTGGCGCGTAAGGCACATAAGCCCAGCCACCACTCAGGTCGTCCCCGCCGGCCGCTCCGCCTCCGTCCGATGACCTCCCCATCCCTTCACAGCGCAGCCACCCCGTCCTCGGCAGGCGGTCCGATGACCTCCCCGTCCCTTCACAGCGCAGCCACCCCGTCCTCGGCAGGCGGTCCGATGACCACCCCCACCCCTCCCCGTCGAACAGGCCGTCCGATGACCACTCCGCTGCTCACCGGCAACCCGGCCCGCCGCCCTCGTGCACGCAGCGGTTGGCGCCTCGCTGCCGCTCTCGTCCTGCTCGCCGCCGTCCCCCTGATCGCAGGAACCCTCCGCCTGCTCCAACTCGCCGGCGGCCCCGAACTCATCCCCGCCGACCACCGCTTCGACACCGTCCCGATCCCCGTGGCGGCACACATCACCGGCAGCGTCGTCTACGCACTCGCCGGCGCACTCCAGTTCGTCCCGCGCTTCCGCCGCAGCCACCCCCGATGGCACCGCCGCACCGGCCGCCTCCTGGTGGCCGCCGGCCTGGTCGTCGCCACCTCAGCCCTCTGGATGACCCTGACGTACCCCACCAAACCAGGCACCGGCGACCTGCTTTTCGCCTCCCGCCTGGTCGCCGGCACAGCGATGACCGCCTGCCTCGTACTCGGCTTCACCGCGGCCCGCCGCCGCGCCTTCACCTCCCACCGCGCCTGGATGATCCGCGCCTACGCACTGGCCCTCGCCGCCGGCACCCAGGCCTTCACCGAAGGCATAGGAGGCGCCGTCTTCGGCCACAGCGTCCTCGTCGCCGACCTGTCCAAAGCAGCCGCGTGGGTCATCAACCTCGCCGTAGCCGAGTGGGCCATCCACCGCCAGAAGCCCACCACAGCCCTCCGACCATGACCACGAACCATCCCACCTACACCATCCAGGTGCAAGGCCACCTGGACGACCACTGGTCCACCTGGCTGGCCGGCATGACCGTGACCCACAACGACGACGCCACCACCTCCCTGACCGGCCCGGTGACCGACCAGGCCCACCTCCACGGACTCCTCGCCAAGATCCGCGACCTCGGCCTCACCCTCATCGCCGTGACCCGAGCCCCACAGCCCCCATCCCCACCGGCTACCAGCGGGTCCGTCCGGTGCTCAGAGGACCGTCAGGTGTGAGGGGGTTCGTTCGGTTGTGAGGATGCGGGGACGCAACGGTCTGCCGGTCAGGAGTCGTTGTCTCGCGGCCGGATCCTGTGGGCCTGGTCGTATTCCTCGATCAGATGGGCCGGTAGCCGTCCGCGTTCGCCGACGGTGTAGCCGCGGCCGCGTGCCCATGTCCGGATCCGGTGTGTCTCCGTGAGAGTGGGGGAGAAGGAGCCGGACGGACTCAGCGAGGTGAGAGCGGGCTCAATGCCGTCGACCCGGATGTCCGGGTGCGTGAACTCGGGTTCCCAGATTTCCTGATCGGCCGATGGCGCGGCGTCCGTGGGAAGTTCCACCGCGCTCCAGGCCGGCTCACGTGAAGCGTCTGTCCCGGTCTGCTGCGCCTGGCCGGGGGTGATGCCACGTCTGCTGAGTTCGTCCCACAGGGGCAGCAAAGCCTTGTCCGGGTCGAAGGAGAACTCGCTTTCGCGTACGCGCCAGAAGCGCCAGCCGGCGCGCTTCAGTTCGCGTTCGCGGTCGAGGTCGTTCTCTCGTTGCTCAGGTGTGCCGTGCCAGTGGTCGCCGTCGCACTCCACCGCGATGCGGCCCTTGGCGCCGCTCACCACCAGGTCGATCCGGCGGCCGTTGACCTCGAACTGCGGGACCACGTGGTAGCCGCGTTCGCGGATCCGCAGGTACACCCGCTGCTCGAAGAGCGAGTCGAAGTCCTTGTGCCGGTCGTGCGGTGTCACGTCGTCCAGGGTGTGTGACAGCAGCGGCGCAGGGGGATTGGTCATGTACGTGAGCAGCGAGCGACGAAGGCAGGTAGGCGACAGCAGATCCGGGCTGACCGAGTGGAACAGCCACATCTGGTCCTTGGCGCGCGAGGCCGCCACGTTGAACCTGCGCTGCGCCTCGGTGCTGGTCAGCGCGGACCGTTTCTCCGCGACCACCATGGAGAGGAACACCACGTCGCGCTCGTCACCTTGGAAGTCCGGTGGCGTGCCGACACGTAACCGCCGTCTGGTCCACTCCTTGGCGTCCATCCGGTCCAGCAGCATGTTGTGGATGAGGTTCACCTGGCCGGAGCCCTGAAGGACGACGACACCGAAGGTCTTGCCGTCATAGGTGGGGTCGTCGGCGCATTCGAGGATCTTCTCGACGACGGCTTCGGCTTCCACGGGGTTACGCAGCCGTGTGTCCGAGCCTTCTGTGTACGCCGAGGTGACGCGTACGGCCTTCAGCGGCGTCAGCCGGTCCGCGCCGAACTGGCGCAGCGGCACCAGTGGATCGTCTGCGTAGAACTGGCGGGACGAGAAGTCGATGATCTCCGGCATGCACCTGAAGTGTTCCTTGAGGCGCAGCACCGAGCCGAACCGGGTCGCCAGCAGGTCGAACAGGCTGGAGTTCGGGGTGAACGCCCCTCGCAGATAGGCCGGCATGTCCGGCAGGTAGGTCGTGAGCTTGGCGAAAATGGGGTCCAGCTCACCGTGGCGGACGGCCGAGGGAGCACACTGCTTGTCGTCGCCGACCACGATGACCCGCGGCGCGAGCCACAGCAGGAACAAGGCGTCGATGCCTGCCTGGCTGGCCTCGTCCACGATGACGACGTCGAAGGAGTCGCGGTCCGGTGGGATCGACTCAAGGACCTGGCGTAGCGGCATGATCCAGGCGGGTACGGCGTCCCGTGCGTCGGCCATGGCCTCACGAGCGTACGTGCGGTACCGCTCGGCGTGCTTCCCGGTCCCCTTGCCGAGTTTGGACATGTGGTCCTGGTACGCCTTCAGTGCCGTCGTCTGCCGCGTGTTCATCCTGCTGAGCGCGGCCTCCCACGCCTGTTCCGCGGCGAGTTCCGCGGTGACGCGCAGACTCCGCGCGGTCGCGGCCTCGAGGTCGGCTTCCAGTTGCTGCTCCAAGCCGGGCCGTCTCTGTTCGTTGAAGAACGTCTGCGCCTTGGCCCAGGCCCAGGCACGGTCCCAGGTGGAGAACTCCGGCCGCCATCGTCCCTCCCTGAGAAGTTCGAGCAGCGCCGGATGGGTGGCGCGCAGCAGTCCGGCCAGATGGTCGCACCGCCGCTGGTCGGCGAGTTCACTGTGCGCGCTGGCCAGTGCGTTGAGACAGAGCTGGTAGGTCGTCGCGTCACGTGCGGCCACCGCGTGTGCGGCCTCGTTCAGTTCCGGTGCCGCGGGGCCTGAGGTGATCTCCTGGTGCAGCTTCGCGTACAGGGACTTGAGTTGCTCGGTCGCCTGCTCGGCCTCGACGACCAGGCGTACGGCGCGAAGCGCGGAGGCGTACTCGACCCAGGCCTCCGGGGTGTGCAGCGGCAGGTGGACTCCGGCGCGGACGAGTCGCGCGGTGGACTCGGCCACCGCGACCCCGATCCGCCGGATCTTCTCCAGCTTGCCGTAAGCCTCGGTGAGCTGAGCCACCGCGCGCTGCAGCGGCAGGTCGGCGGAGATCTGTACGCCTACCAGTGACCAGCCGCGTGACAGCTCGCCGACGGCGGCCCGGCCCTCAAGATCCGCGATGACCAGTGCGAGCAGCTCGGGTGTGGACGGGGTGACACCGTCGACCAGAGTGGTGTTCAGCCAGGGTTCCGCCTGCTTCTGCACGGCGGGCCGGAACGGACCGCGCTTGAGCTGGTTCCCGGCGGCGAGATGGTCGTGCAGCATGCGCGCGGACTGCAGGACGGCTCCGCCTGCCACCTGCGACGAGGAGTGCTCGACCGTGCGGAAACCCAGCGTGTCGACCGCGCGCCGCGCGTCGGTGAGACGCCTCGCGTGCGCGGCGAGCTGATCCCAGAGCATCGTCTCCCGGCCGACCAGAAGATCTCTCAGGGCACGAACCGTCCAGTCACCGGAGTCCCATCTCTGTACGTTCTCAGGCAGCCCCAGTTCCCGCAGCAGCCGGGTCACGTCGTCCGCCACCTGGTGGAGATGGGTGAGCACGGTGACATCGACGTGTTCCAGTCGCGCCGACACCTCCGTGCGGGCCTCCAACGCGAGGTGTCGCGCGGCCTGTTCCGCGGCGACCAGTCCCCGCACTGTGTCCACGCCTGGAAGGGAGGCCACGTCAGGGATGCGTTGCGCGGGACGCGCACGCCGCTGAGGTGTCTCGGACGCCAGTAACTCGGCCAGCTCGGCGGCCTCACCGACGGACAACGGCGGCGTGGCCGGCGCGTCGGCGGGTGGCAGCGGCATCCACGAGCACCGCGCCTCCTCCTCACGCAGCCGCCGTACGATCGCGGCGAGCGTCCCGGCGTATCCGGGAGCCACCTCCGGGTGCTGATAGGTCTCCGACTCGCGCAGCGCGCGGACGCGCTCGGTGAGACCGGCGACCTTGCCGCGCACCGCGTGGAGCTGCTGTCGCTTCTCGGTGATGACCTTCGCCTGCCGCGCGGCGTCGAAACCCGAGAACCGGCTGGACAGCGCCTTGATGCCGCTTTCCAGCTCCGGCGACCCGCCGCGTCCGAGGTCGGTCATCGACACGCACAGCTTGGCGATCTCATCAGGGAGTTTGTCTCTGAGTACCTGCAGCGCCTGAGCCTTCTGGCTGGTGACCAGCACCCGCTGGCCCTGCGCGAGCAGCGCGGACAGCAGATTGGCGATGCTGTGCGTCTTCCCTGTTCCCGGCGGCCCCTGGACGACGACCCCGTTGTCCCCACGTAGCCGCTTCATGATGTCGCGCTGCTCGGGGTTGGCGGGCAGCGGGAACAGGGGATCGTCCCCGATCGTGCCGCGAGAGGCGGTGCCGCGCTCACGCAGGAACTCCATGCGTTCCGCGGGTTCCAAGGCGCCGACCAACTGCGCGAAGCCCAGCGGCGCCTGCGGATCCGGGCCGGTCAAGGTGTCCAACATGGTGTTGTAGTAAGAGATCAGCGTCCCCCGGTCGCGCTTGCGCAACACCAGCGCCGGTGCGAGCCGTACCTCCGCCTGGGCCATCGGTCCCTGTGACGGCTCCCATACGTCCCGGTACCCGGCCGCCGTCTCCAGCCCGCGGTCACACCAGGACTTCAGCACGTCCACCGCCGAGTCCTGCAACCCGACGCCTTCCCCTTCACGCACACGCTGCCGCAGGCGCTGACCGCGCATGAAGTCCACACCGGGAAGGTCGGCGAGTAACTCACGATCGTGCAGAGCCGGAGCGGTCTCACCGAGCACGACGTCGATGCGCTCGGTGTCCGGGTCCAGGTGCAGATGAACCCGCGTACGGATCAGGTGGTCCCGCACACGGGTGTCGTTTGGAGCGATCCACGACAACAGGCCGACCGCGAGCACCAACTCCAGCTCGTCCTCAAGCCGGCCGAGCTGGGTGTGAACGGAGTACAGGTTCCGGTGCCAGGACTGCCGGTGCCTTCGCTGACGCTCCTCACCGGCCCACTTGCGCCAACCAGGCAGCCACTGAGCGTACGCCGCGACCACATCGGGCCGCTCGTCCTGACGCTCCGGCCGGACTCTGGGCTCGCCGTCCGCACCGGTCTCCGTGACCTTCCCCGGCCCCTGCTCCCCGAGCGTCGGCGCGTCCACCTCCGGGTCGGCGACCTCCCCGCGCCGCAGCCACCCGTTCAGCACCCCAGGCGCGGCAGGCGGAAGCACACTCGGCTCATGCTCGACGGAGAACACCACTTCACCGAGGCCGGCTGTCCGGCTGGCTTGGACGTTCTCCGGCAACTCGGCCAGCCACAACACCTCGTTGTGCTCGCGAAGGTCCCGGATGGGAGCCCGCCGGCCTGCCGCGAGGTCACGCAGGAACTCCACCAGTCGCGCCGTGTCACCGACGAGCCGAGGGTCACGTGCACGGGACGGTGACCGGTCCATGCGAATCCTCCTCCAGGCCGATGGGCCGTCGTCAGCTGCCGGCCCCTGCGCGTCACAGTGGGGGATCGTAGCCACACGCTCCGCACGGAGGGCCGGGAACGGCGTAACGGTTGAATCTCGTATCAATCCGTGCGCAGGCGCTCGCCCAAAAAGCGCCGGAAACAGGCAATAAATCCTTTATCGTCTGACTGGGAGAGCTCAAGGACGTCTTGTAACCCTTTTGTCGCAAATAGCCGTCTGGCGACGAGAACAAGCTGCCACCAACGATGATCGTTTGCTCGGCGCCGTGCCGACTTCGACGGTTTCTGAGCAGGTGCGAGGAGCGAGGCGGCATGGGTAGCGGCCTGGAGATGAAACTCGCCAAGGAGGTCCGTCAAGCGCTGACGCACCTTCCCGCTTTCGCCGACGCAGTCCACCGCGCTCAACGGCGACACATGGGTGTGGCGCCGGGAACCGGACAGCTCGGCGACGACTGCGGCCGCTGCGGACGCATACTCGTCCGCTGTGAAGTGGGCCCGCGCGGCGGCGTCGATCTTCGCTACGAATGCGCTGCTTGTGACCGCTTGCCTCGCATGGCCAAGAGTCGCGGGCCCGGCCGGTTGCGCCAGGGGGACCAGGCCAGATACCGGTCGGTGTGACCTTTGGGATTCGAGGCACGACGAAAGCCAGGGAGGCTAAGGTTTCTCGTGGGCTTTATTCACATCCGCTAAATGTGAAACAGGCCAACTTCACCCCCTTTGGGAAACGTTCCCCCGACTTTGTCTGGATAGCGTGCGTCCTCATGCCCCCGAACAGCACTCGCCTGTACCAAGCGGTCCTGCGTGACAAGCCGGCCGTCCTGCGGCACAAGACCGCACCCATCTCCATCCGGCTGCGTGGCAGCGTCGGCGGGTGGCTCGCCGGGAAAGGGCTGCCGCCTCTGGACGCGGGGAGACCTCAGCAGGACCTCGAAGCCGACGGCACACGAGCCAGAAGCGAGCGAAAAGGTGACTGCGGCCGTTATCGCATCGAGGAGTCGATCGGGGATGCGCTGTTACGCACCCGGATCGTCTATCACGAAGCCATCCAGGGGATGGCCGGCTGGGTGACCGTCACGGTCGAGGAGACCGGCGTGACGGGTGCGGGGCACGCGCCGGGGTTCCTTCCCGAGTATCTGCGGAAAGGCCAGGTCACGGACGGTGCGGTCGACCTCACGGACACACCGGACATCGTCGACGAGCATGACGTCCCCCGGTTGATCGACACGCTGACGGCGCGCGACCGCCGTGTGCCGCTGATCGTCGTCACCGACGACCCGAAGGACCAGCAGGCCGCGCGAGCGAGGGCCGACCATCTCGCCGCCGCGACCGCGGGGGCCGGGCTGGTGGTGCGACTCGCCGACGCGCGCGCCGAGCACCGCTTCAACACGGTCCTCGGCTCCGAGCTGGGGGTGTTCGCCGGCGCCATCCGCACCTACCTGGCGCCGTTCGACCCGAAGACCGAGCGTTACCCGACCCGGCACCGGTGGACGGGACCCGGTCCGCTGCGTTCCCGAGGCGACGAGGCGCTCGACGTGATCGCAGGCGGCGCCGTCGGCGACACCGCGTACCGTGAGCTCCCCGATGACGTCCGGCGTGCCATCGGCAAGGTCTCCCAGATCATCGCCGGCAAGGCGGCCCCTGCGGACATCCATGAGGTCCTGGCGCCACGGCCGACCCTCGGCGACCTCGACAAACAGGACATGTACCGCAGGATGATGGCCCTCACCGTACGCCGCGGCACCGGCGTGACGACTGAGGCCGCCACCACCGACGAGCCGGTCCAGGACGAGACGCCTCCCCCGCCGGCAGCCGACAGTGAGCCCGCAGACCAGGATCCGCGGCCGTCCCAGCACGCACCGGTCCCGGACACCGACGAGTTCGCGCGCACAGTCGCGCGAATCGTCCTCAACGACCTGCGCGGCGACCTGGAGGCCGCACTCGACCTCGCCGTCAAGGCGGCAGTGAACGCTCCGGACACCGGCGACCTGCGTCGCCACATGCGCACCCTCGGCGCACACCTGGACGGCCTGCGCGACGCCGTGCTCACCCGTCCACACCCCGGCCGGCCGGCCTCCTCCAACGGCGTGAACGGCGTGGACCCCGAACTGGAACATCTCCGCGCCGAGCACGAGAACCTCCAGACCGAATACGCCGAAGCCATGGCGAGCGCACGCAAACTAGAAAGACGGGTGCGCTGGCTCGAAACCAGGCTGGCCGCGTCCACCCAGCCCCCGAACGGCACGGCCACCAATGAACCCGACTTCGAGCCGGACAACCTCATGGACGCCGTGACCATGGCCCGCGACACCCTCACGCGTGTGACGATAGGCGACACCGACGCGGCGGCCACCAAACTCGACCTTGCCTTCCCCACTCTCGCCGGCGTCTGGGCCGCCAAACTCTGGGACTCGTTACGAGCCCTGAACGCCTTCGCCGAGGCCAGGTCGTCGGGGGAGTTCTCCGGCGGCTTCCTCCAGTGGTGCATGAGCGCCGCCGCCGAGGTCACCATCCCCGCCGGCATGGTCGCCATGAGCGAGTCCAAATCCGTGCACACGAACGGCAGGTACAGCACGAGCCGCACGTTCCCCGTCCCCAAAGAGGTGAACCCGGCCGGCAAGGTGCTGATGGAGGCACACATCAAACTCCGCCAAGGCGGCCACCCGGCGCCACGCATCCACTTCTACGACGACTCAGGCGGCGCCACCGGGAAGATCTGGGTCGGGTACGTGGGGGACCATCTTCCTAACACCCTGACGAACTGACCGCTGAACCACCGACTGCGGTCGCCGGTCATCGGGAGGCGCGCGAGGTTCATTCGCTTTCGGCTCTCTGCACAGGTGGCGACGAGGTCGAGCCGATCACCGGGATGGCCGCCGTCAGTCCTGGACGATTGAGCCGTGCTCGGCGCAGGCGAGCCAGCGTCGGACGCAGGTTGGGGAGGGTGTCAGGGGTCAGGCGGGTCCCGGTGGGGGTGGGGAGGGCGAAGGCTACGGCTTTGGCGAGGGTGCCGGTGGTGGTTGTGGTGGTCCAGTAGGCGTGGCAGTGGCCTTCGGTGAGTTCGTGGGCCAGCAGGAGGCCGCGGCCGTTCTCGGCCAAGGGGGCCGGGTCGGGGGTGGGGAGGGTGGCGAGGCGGTGGAAGGTGTCGCGGATCTTCTCGGGGGAGGGGTCGGCGTCCACGACCTCGCACCAGGCCGGTGTGCCGTCGATGCGGAACAGGCGCAGTTCGTACGGCTGTCGGCCGTGGCGTTCGGCGTTCGCGGCCAGCTCGCCGACGACGATCTCGGCGTCGGCGACGGCGTCGGGGGTCAGGCCGGCGCGCTGGAGTACGTCCTGGACGACGGCACGTGCGTTCCGTGCCGCCGTGCCGGGGGTCAGGACCTTCACGAGGACCTGGATGTCGTGGCGGTACTCGCCAGTGGAGGTAGCGGAGGGTTCCGGGGACGGGACGCCGAGGAGGATGTCGTCGGGGGACGGCATGACTGTGCTCCGTTCGCGCTGGGTGACGGTGCACATCAGGAAAGGCCGTTCGGCGTGCGGAGCGTACGGCGAAGGGGCGGTGTTGATCCTGGAACAGGCTTGGCGGGGGTCGTCAACCGGGCGATCTTTGGTCGTTCGAACCGGGACGTATCGCGCTGATCGACGGGGGTGGCGGGATCATGTGGTGGGGGTCGTGGTGTGGCGTGCGCTCTACCGTCGTGTCGAGGAAGCAGGTTGACAGGGGGTGTCGGCTGGCTACTATAGGTGTTGCATGGCTCGCTCGGAGTCATGAAGTGGAGCCGGGTTAACCTCCGCAGGTGGTGGCCCGGCTTTCGCGTTTCGGCAGGTCAGCGAGGTTCGCAGCCGACGTGTGTCAGGATCCTTCCCAGCCCTTGTGTCCTGGGGTCCTCGCGACGAGCGAGTGCTTTGGCCGTACTGCTGACGATCACATCGGCCGCCCATAGGAGCGGTTCCTTCGCGATTGGTGCGTGGCTGTAGGTGAAGGCCGGGGCTCGGCCCGCCAGTCCGCCGAGAACTCGGCGATCATGCCTGTCTTGGCTTGCTTCGCGTTCCGCGAGCACCAGACACCGGACTGAGCGCGGAAGCTCCTGCACCAGCCAGGTGAGTGCGCGAGAGCGTGCGGCCTCTTTGCGTTTGGGTCGTTCGTACCGGCAGCCGTACACCCGGGCCGAGATCGGCAGAGCCGCCACTTCGCGGATCAGTGCTGCGCGGGTCTGCTTGTCTTCTTTCGACCAGTGCGGTGGACGTGCCGTCGGAATGACCGCGCACAGCAGTTTCCGCACCTCCTCAGTGACGCCGGGATCGGCCAGCACGAGGCCGACCACGTACAGGCAGACGTCGGTGTGTACCGATTCGTCGATGAATCCGGCCAAGGGAGATGCGGGGGGATGCATGGAGCCATCATGCCGTAACTCAAGTGAGTGGTATGGCTACATAGCGTGTGCAGTGCTGGGTTGTGGTGGAGCGTTCGAACCTGTTGAGGCCGCCGACGGCGGCCTCAACCAGTTCTGCGGAGTGCACCAAGTCGGTGATATCCGACTTGGCCTGCGCGGTCGCCGGTCCGGGGGGTTCGCTGACACCGGCGGCAACCCACAGGTTCACTGCCACAGCGGACCGTCTCCGACGTCAGAGGGACTGGTTCTTGAGCCAGGCCAGGGCTGCTTCGGCTATTTCCTGCCAGCCGTGGTCGATGGTGAGGGAATGGGCCCGGTCGGGGAATTCCATGATGTCGGTGACTGCGGTGGAGTGGCGGTACTGCTTGAGGGTGGCGCGGGTCACGGCTTCTGGGACGGTGTGGTCCTGGCCGCCGGTCATGAGCAGGAGGGGGCCGCGGCCCTGGTTGCTGGTGTTGACCTTGGCGGGGGAGTGGGGGTTGAAGTTGGCGGTGGCTGCCTCGAAGAGAGGTTTGCCGGGGGCCGGGATGGACCAGCGGTTGTAGAGAGCGTCGGATTCTTCGACGGGGATGGCGTTGCCGAAGGCGTAGCGGAACTGTTCGGAGGTGAGGGAGACGGCGCGGTGTGCGTTGGCGGGGTTCTTGAAGACGGGGAGGGCTGAGCGGAGTGCGGTCAGGGGGACGGGGAGGACGCCTTTGATCTGTGCGGCGTCGATGGCGACGGCGGCGGCGCCGAGGTCCATGCCGAGGAGTTTCTGCGCGATCATGCCGCCGAAGGAGTGGCCGATGAGGATGGGCCGGACCGGCAGTGCGGTGATGATGGCGGCGTAGTGCTCGACGACGTCGTCGATGCCGTGGCCGGCGATGCTGTCGGGGTCGTCGCGGGTCTCCTGGACGGTGGCGTGGTCGCCGGGCCAGCCAGGTGCGCTGGGGTCGTAGCCGCGTTCGGTGAACAGGGTGATCCAGGGGTCCCAGGAGCTGGCGTGCAGCCACAGGCCGTGGATGAAGATGACGGGGTACGCAGGCATGATGCCTTCCCTCTCGGTAGGACTATGTCGGTTCGATCGGACCGTGGCGCGAGGGGGTGGCGCATCAGGGAAACACCCCAGTCCTGCTGGGGTCAGGAGGTGGAGAGGTCGGGTCTGGCCAGTTGGCGGCGCAGGGTGAGGCGGAGGGGTCGGGTTCGGTCGGTTGAGTGGTGGGGTTGTCGGGTCAGGGGGTGGAGGGGTCGGGTTTGGTGAGTTGGCGGCGGGAGGTGAGGCGGAGTTTTCGGTAGATCTTGGTGAGGTGGTATTCGACGGTCGAGGTGGTGATGAACAGGCGGGTCGCGATCTCCGCGTTGGTAGCGCCGGTGGCGGCGAGGGCCGCGATCTGGGCTTCCTGGGGGGTGAGGGCCTCGGTGGGGGTGGTGGTTCTCGGGGTGGCGTGTTCGCCGGTGGCGGCGAGTTCGACGCGGGACCGGTCGGCGAAGAGCGACGCACCCATCGAGGTGAACAGTTTGTAAGCGGTCCGCAGTTCGGTGCGGGCCTCGGTGCGGCGCCGGTGGCGGCGCAGCCATTCGCCGTACAGCAGGTGGGTCCGCGCCAGCTCGGTGACCATCTGCGTACGGCCGAGGTGGTCGAGCGCCTCCCGGTACGGCGGCTCGGGGTCGGACGTCAGGAGCGCCTGCGACCGGGCCAGCAGCCCCAGGGCCCATGGGGTCGCGGCGGCGGGGGCCCGTCCGGCGAGCCGCGCGAGCGCGTCCCGCGCGGCGTCGGGTTCGCCGGCGCGTACGGCGGCTTCGACCATGTCGGCGAGCGCGCGGTTGCCGTGGCCGAGGGGGTCGTGGCGGTACAGCGACGCCGCCTGGTCGTAGGCGTCGCGGTAGTTGCCGAGGCTGAGTTCCAGCACGGTCATGGCGAGCGCCGCGTGGTCCGCCGCGACGGCGACTCCCTGCTCCTTGCCGACGACCTGGATGAGCGTGGCCGCCACCTCACGTGCCTCCGCTTCGGCGCCTTGCCAGGCCAGCAGTTCGATCCGCGTGGTGAGCCCGGGGGCCGCCGTCCCGGTCATGGCGTCCAGCGTGGCGATCTCCTCGTGGTGCGCTCGCGCGACGTGGAACTGTCCGGCCCACACTTCACCGTCGGCGAGCCCCGCGAGCGTGAGCTTGAGCGCGCCGAGCGCACCGTTGTCCCGCTCGACCCCCGCGAGCCGCGTGAGGAACGCGTGCCGGCCCTCCTCGTCCCACACCTCTTCCGCCAGAAGACCCCCGAGAACGGCCTGCGGCTCCGCACCGAGCGCGTCCCTCAGCAACGACACCGAGGCTAGATACCCCTCACCGACCCGCGTGGCCACGGCACGCACGACCAGGTCGGCAGGCTGGACGGCGAGCGCGGCACGAGCCACGGCCTCAAGCGTGGTACCGGTGGTGTACCGGCCGGCGACCACGGCGGACGTCAGCGCTTCCCGCGCCGGCTCTCTGTCCGCCGCACCGAGCGTGGCCACGGCGTCGAGCAGATCAGCCGGCACCCGCGTCGGCCGTTCCACCGCGAAGTCCACAGCGGCCCGAAGCCGTTGAGCCCGAGCCCGCAGCACCACCGGCAGGTGACCTTCGCCGGCCCGCTCAAGCAGCCGCCGAGCCGCCGCGACGTCCCCCGCCACCAGGAAGGCATGTCCAGCGGCGATCATCCGGCCACGACCGGCACCAGGATCAGGACTCAACTCGGCCGCACGAGCGAGGAACGTCCCCTGCGAGGTGTACCCGCCACGCGCGCGAGCCCGCTCGGCCGCCGCCTCCAGCCCCCGGGCCGCGTCCTCGTCGGTCCCGGCGGTGGCCGCCGCCAGATGCCAGGCCCGCGTGTCGGCGTCGGCGACGGGATCACTGGCCGCCGACACCGCCTCATGGGCCCGCCGCCGGTCGGAGGGATGCGCCGCGCCGTACACCGCCGACCGCGTCAGCGGATGCAGGAACGCCACACTGCCTCCCAGCATGTCCCCGAGCCGCAGGATCCCTTCGGCGACCGCCGGATCGGCGTCCACCGGCGACAGCCCGAACGACGACGCGGCCCGCCACAGCAGCCCCTGGTCCTGTGGCGGGCTGATCGACGCGACCAGCAGCAACGCCTGCGTGGCCAGCGGCAACGCACGGATCTTGGTGAGCAGGTACGTCTCAAGTTGCGCGCCGAGCGGCAGCGGCGACGGCAGCGGCGAGTGTCCGGCGAGCTGTCCGGCCGACAGTCCGGCGGCCAGCGTCACCAGAGCCAGCGGGTTGCCGTCGGTCTCACCGGCGAGCCGCCGCGCCACCCCGTCGTCCAGCGGCCCTCGTACGACCGAGCCGAGCAGCCGATGCGCCTCGGCGACGGTGAGCCCGCTCACGGTACGCACCGGCACCCCTTCGAAGAAGTCCCCGCCGGCCGCCGCACGCCGCGCCAGGATCACGCCGACCCCTTCGGCCCGCAGCCGCCGCGCCACGAACGCCAGCACCTCGGCCGACTCACGATCAAGCCACTGCGCGTCGTCGACAAGACACACGACCGGCCGTTCCGCCGCGACCCCAGCCAGCACCCCAAGGGTCGCGAGCCCGGCGAGGAACCGGTCGACCGGCCCCCCGGAGATCAGCCCGAACGCCACCCGCAACGCGTCACGCTGCGGCCCCGGCACCTGTTCGAGCCGGTCGAGGAACGGCCCGACCAGACGATGCAGCGCCGCGAACCCGAGCGCCGCCTCCGGCTCCACCCCGGAGACCCGCACGACCCGAAGGTCCGCCGCCATGGTGGCCGCGAGGTCCAGCAGCCGCGTCTTCCCCGCGCCGATCTCCCCTTCGAGCACGAGCGCACCGCTCACCCCGTCCCGGACCCGACGCGTGAACCGTTCCAGGACCTGCCGTTCCTCGTCCCGGCCGACCAGAACCCCCGCCGCAGCCTGGGACGAGTCCCAGGGATCCTCGCGGTAAGCGGACATCACAGCCCTCTTCACTTCGAGATCGGCAAGCAGCATGACAAGCTATGAGGCGATATCGCGGTGAGCCCGGCCACAGCCGGACGAGTTGGACCATAACGGCATCTCGCTCGGAATAGGGGATCATGTCAGCCATGTCCTTCGGCGAGTCCGCAGCGTCACTGATCGGCCGTGAGACCGAGACCCGCCGCCTCACCGACATGATCGACCGCGTCCACGACCAAGGCGGCAGCCTCCTCGTCAGAGGCGAAGCAGGCATAGGCAAGTCAGCACTGCTCGCCACCGCCACCACCCTCGCCACCACCCGCGGCCTGAAGGTCCTCACCGCGACCGGCGTCCAGTCCGAGGCCCTCCTGCCGTACGCGGGCCTGCACCAGCTCCTGCACCCTCTCCAGTCCCACGCCGCCACGCTGCCGCCTCCCCAGCGCGAACCGCTGCGCGCCGCCTTCGGCCTCACCGACGCCACCGTCCCCGACCTGTACCTCGTCGCGCTGGCGACCCTGAACCTCCTGGCCGAGGCCACCACCAGCCAAGGTACGCTCCTCGTCGTCGACGACGCGCACTGGCTCGACCAGGCCAGCGCACAGGTCCTCACCTTCGTCGCACGCCGCCTCGAATCGGAACCGGTCCTGCTCCTCGCCGCCGTCCGCGACGGCTTCCCCACCGTCCTCGACGACGCCGGCCTGCCGGACCTGCCGCTGACCGGCATCCCCCCGACGTCCGCCGAAACCCTCCTGGACGCGACGTCCCCCGGCCTCACCCCGAGAACCCGCCAGCGCGTCCTCCACGAAGCCGCAGGCAACCCCCTCGCACTGACCGAACTCCCCAGAGCCTGGCAGGACCTGGACGGCGACGCCATGCTCCGCACCTCCTGGCTCCCCCTGACCACCCGCCTGGAGAAGACCTTCACCTCCCAGGTGGCCCGCCTCCCGGAAGCCACCCGCACCCTCCTCCTCGTGGCCGCCGTCAACGACACCACCCTCCTCACCGAGACCCTGTCCGCCGCCGCACACCTCACCCCCGGCAGCACCGACCAGGACCTCACCCCCGCCGTGGCCGCACGCCTGGTCGCCACCGATCACGGCCGCATCGTCTTCCGCCACCCCCTCATGCGCTCCGCCATCTACCAGTCCGCGACCCTCGCCGAACGCCACGCCGCACACGCCGCCATCGCCGGCACCCTGGCTGAGCTGTCCGCCGGGAACCCCGGCGACCTGGCCGACCGCGAGACCTGGCACCGCGCCGCCGCCAGCCCGCGACCGGACGACGAAGTGGCCGCGTCCCTGGACACCATGGCCGCCAGAGCCCAGCAAAAAGGCGTCGCCACCGTGGCCGTGAGCGCACTCGAACAAGCCGCCAGACTCAGCCACGACCCCCGCAGACGCGCGGAAAGACTCCTCAGAGCCGCCGACGTCTCGGTGGAACTCGGCAACCACGACGTCGTGACCCGCCTCCTGCGCCAGACCGAACCCCTCGACCTCACCCCCCAGCAACGCACCCGCGTCCTGTGGATCAAAGGCGCCTTCGACGACGGCACCGGCGACCACGCCGTAGGCCCCCTGGCCCTGGCCGAACTGGCGGAAACCGTCGCCGCCGAAGGCGACCCCGAACGCGCACTCCGCATCCTCTGGAGCGCCGCACTCCGCTGCTTCTGGGTCGAACCAGGACAACAGGCCCGCGACCGTGTCGTAGCCGCCGCGGAAAGCCTCCCCATCGACCCCCACCACCCCCAACTGCTCGCCATCCTCGCCTACACGGCCCCCATCGACCGAGGCGGCGCCGTCATCGACGGCCTGCGCACGGTCACGTCCCAGCCGGTGGTGGACCCCCAGGCCGCACGACTCCTCGGCACCGCCGCCGTCCTCGTCGGAGCCCTCGACCTGGCCGAACGCCTTTCCGCCGCGGCCCTCACCGGCCTGCGGAGCAACGGCCGCCTCCAACTGCTGGCCCGCGCGCTGTGCGCACAGGCCTGGAGCGCCGTACTCCTCCTCGACCTCGACGTCGCCATCCCCGCCGTCCACGAGGCCAAGCTGCTGTCCAAGGAGACCGGCCAGCCCCTCATGTACGCCACGGCCCTGTCCACCGAGTCCCTGCTGCAGGCCGTCCGCGGCGACCGCGACCACGCACTGACCCTGGCCGCCGAAGCCGAGAAACTCAGCCTGACCGCGACCGTACGACCCGTGCTGGCCACCGTCCAGATGGCCCGAGGCATGGCGGCCCTCGCCGAAGGAAAATACGCCGAGGCCTACGACCACCTGGCTCGCATGCACGACCCCGCCGACCCGAGCCACCACATCTCCATCCGCTGCCACGTCCTCGCCGTACTCGCCGACGCCGCCGCGCACAGCGGCAACACCGCCGAGGCCCGCGCCGTCCTCGCCGACATGGAGACCGTGGCCCGCACCACCCCGTCCCCCGCACTCCACGCCGGCCTGCTCCTCGCCAGACCCCTGCTGTCCGACGACCCCGAACCCCTCTTCGAGCAGGCCCTCGCCTCCGACGCCGTCCGCTGGCCCTTCAACCGGGCCCACACCCAGCTCGCGTACGGCGAATGGCTCCGCCGCGACCGCCGCGCACCCCAGGCCAAAGCACTCCTGCGCGCCGCACGCGAGACCTTCGACGCACTAGGCGCCGTCCCCTGGAGCGAACGGGCCCGCCGCCAGCTCCGCTCCTCAGGCGAACGAAGCGAGCAACGACCCATCGGAGCCCGCGACATGCTCACCGCGCAGGAGTTCCAGATCGTCCAGATGGTCGCGGAAGGCATGACCAACCGCGAGATCGGCCAACGCCTCTACGTCTCCCACCGCACCATCGGCGCACACCTGTACCGCATCTTCCCCAAACTCGGCATAACCTCCCGAGCCGAACTAGGCGCCATCCTCAGCGACCGGTGACCCAAGGTGACTCGGCATAACCTCCCGAGCCGAACCAGGCGCCGTCCTCAGCGACCGGTGACCCACGGTGACACAGTCACCTGACCGATGCGCCGCACGAAACCCCGTCCCTAGCGTCGTGACCATGCGACGCACCCCCCTCCTCCTGCTCACCGCGTTATCCCTCACCGCCGCCGTACCGGCCGCCGGAGCCACCGCCGACCCCCGCGTCCCCGCCGGCTTCACCGAGCGCACCGCGAACGTCAACGGCATCACCGTCAACTACGTACGCGGCGGCCACGGCCCCACCCTCGTGCTGATCCACGGCTACCCCGAGTCCTGGTACGAGTGGCGCGCCGTCCTGCCGTCCCTGGCCAAGCACTACACCGTCATCGCACCCGACCTGCGCGGCGCCGGCCGCTCCAGCGCTCCGAGCGGCGGCTACGACAAGAAGACCATGGCCGCCGACCTGCACGGCCTGCTCACCCGCCTGCGCCTGGACCACGACATCAACCTGGTCGGCCACGACATCGGCACCATGGTCGCCTACTCCTACGCCGCACAACACCAGGACCGCGTGGCCAAACTGGTCCTCAGCGAGGCCCCCATCCCCGACGACAAGCTCTACACCTTCCCCTCCCTCACCCCGCAGGGCCCCGGCTTCTGGAACTTCGGCTTCTTCAACATCCGCAACGGCCTCCCCGAGCAGATCATCGACGGCCGCGAAGCCCTGTGGGTCAAACGCTTCATCAGCCTCCTAGCCGTCCACAAGGACCGCGCCGCCGAACCGCGAGCCGTCCGCGAGTACGCCAGGAACCTCAGCGACGACCGCAGACTCCGCGCCAGCTTCGAGTGGTTCCGCGCCTTGAACAAGGACGTCGCCGACAACAGACGCCTGGCCAAGGACAAGCTCCACATGCCGGTCCTCGCCATCGGCGCCGACCACAGCCTCGGCGCCTTCGTCCCCGACCAGGTACGCGACTACGCCGACGACGTCCAGGCCAAGGTCATCCGCGACTCCGGCCACTGGATCTTCGAAGAGCACCCCAAAGAGATGACCCGCATCCTGCTCAAGTTCCTCAAGCAGTCCTGACCCGCCGCTCAGGGGTCGCGACCTGGTCGCTTCCTGGTCGTTTGCCGGAAACCGCTTGGCGCGCGACCCCAGCCGGTGTCATCGTCGTCACATTCAGTGGTCGGACGATTACCCGGAGGCCGGTTCATGGATGCAGAAGGACAAAAGACGGGACGTCCCGAGCTGATCCGCGCGCGGCGACGCAAGGGCCTGACCCAGGAGGCGGCGGCCGAGGTGCTCGGGGTGTCGCTAACGACCTGGGCCCGCTGGGAACGAGGCGAGCAGGGGGTACGCGCACGGCACCGGGCCCGGCTGGCGAAGGTGTTCGACGCCGCGTCCGACGACGTGGATCGGTGGGTAGACGGCTGGACCCTCCCGGAGACACCTTCCTGGCCGATCGCGGACTGTGGTGACGGATCCGTCGCGGCTACGGTGAAGTCGGCCAACTCGTTGTGGAGGTTCGAGATGGATCCGTCCCGCCGTCACATGCTGGCCACACTGCCGTTCGTACCGGCGGTGCTGGGGGAGTGGCTGGCGTCGTGGAGGTACGACAGCCCCGCCGCGTCGGCCGCGCACAACGGGTCCGGCCGTGCGGTCGGCATGGCGGACGTCGAGCGCATCAACCAGGCCCAGCAGGCGTTCCGCCAGATGGACCATCAGTTCGGCGCGGGCCTGGTACGTCCGGCGGTCCTGCGTTATCTCGACTCCAACATCACGCCGCTGCTCAACGGCCGCTACGACGACAAGGTCGGCGCGGCACTGATGAGTGCCGCCGCCGGTATGAGCTGGATGGCCGGATGGACGGCCTTCGACATGACCCGGCACGGCACGGCGCAGCAGCACTTCGGTCAGGCGCTCGGATTCGCCAAGGCAGGGAACGACCCGCTGACGGGGGCCGGGGTACTCGGCGCGTTGACGCAGCAGGCTTTCCACCTCGATCGAGGGGACTGGGCCATGCGACTGGCCCGTGCCGCGACCGACACGGCGACTCGCGCCGACGCTCCGCCAAGGGTCATGGCGATGGTGCTGGTGAAGGAGGCCTGGGCCACCGCCTTCCGCTTCAACCCCGCCGAGTCCGGGGACCGGCATGCCGCCAAGCAGGTCGAACGTCTGCTCGCCGACGCCGAGCGCATGCACGCGCGAGGCGCGACGGACCGCGACCCGGCCTGGTCGGTCTGGTACGAAGAGATGGAGCTCCGCGCGGAAGCCGGCAACTGCTGGCGTCTCATCGGCGACCACCAGCGTGCGCTCGCCACCGCTGAAGCGGCCGTGACAGAGTTCCAAGGCCGACTGCCTCGCTCCGCACAGATCAACCGGGTCCACGCCGCAGAGGCGCACGTGAAACTCGGAGACGTGGAGCAGGCTTTGGAGGCGGCCCGTCCAGCCATCCTCGCGACCAAGGCCCTCGCCTCTCCCCGCACGGTCGGCTTCCTCAAGGGCTTCGACAAGCACCTCGACCCCTACGCCGACACCATCGCGGTCCGCGAGTTCCGTGACCACCTGAGACGCGAACTGGCGGCCTGATCTGATCTCAGTACCAAACTCTGGCTGGTCAGCTCACCAGAGGGTCGAAGCATCCACAACAAACACGGTGCCACTGACCCGCCTGCGTCGACCGAAAGCAGCCACGCACACGGCCACGTCCTACCTGCCATCTGCACGGCCCGTCATGACCCCCGAACTTGTCGGTTGATCGCGATACCCTGCCTGCCACATAGGTGATGCGGCCCGACGGGCTTCCGCTGATCTGACGATCGCGGACATGCCCCCATACCGCACGAGGATTCGTGCTGCGTGGGGGTAGTCGGTGACGGCGTTTCGGCAGTCTGCCGAAGGTTTGGCCAGGTTAGGGTCTGAGTCTCTTCCGGAACGGCGGTTGAGTGAGCTCCTCGCGGAGCATCTGCGGATGGCGGTAGGGATCACGCCGTCCCAGTCGGAGCGCCGGTCGTGGGATCGCAGTCTTCCGGTTCTCGCGGCGGACCTGGTCGACGCGGGGCTCGGCAAGGTCGAGATGCTTGTCGAGTACCAGTTGCCGCTGACCAGCAAGCGGGCCGATGTGGTTCTCGCGGGTGTGGACAGGCGTACGGGGGACGACGCGTACGTGGTGGTCGAGCTGAAGCAGTGGAGCCAGGCGGACCTGTACGAAGAGGACCAGAGTCTGGTGCTGGTGGAGAGCATGCCGGGTCGGCCATTACTCCATCCCGTGCTGCAGGTCGAGGGGTACTGCGACTACATCGCCGACTTCGCCGCCGTCCTCGGCGGCAGCAAGGACGCCGTCCGTGGCGTGGCCTATCTGCACAACGCGGCGGACCTGGATGTTCGCGACCTGTACGGACTGGTCAGGGACGATCGGACCCGCATGTTCACCAAGTCGCGGCGCGGGGCCTTCCTCGACTACCTCCGCGACCGGTTCTCCCCGGACTCGGGTGCCGGGGCCGCGGACAGGCTGATGACCACGGCGGTCCGGCCGTCCAAGCAGTTGCTCAAGCTGGCGGCGGCCGAGATCAAGAGTCGTGAGCAGTTCGTGCTGCTCGCCGAGCAGCGGCTGGCGTACGAGATCGTCCTCCACCACGTCGAGACCGCGCGCCGGGCCGACTCCAAGGAAGTCGTCATCGTCTCAGGCGGTCCGGGGAGCGGGAAGAGCGTCATCGCGTTGTCGCTGCTCGGCGAGCTGACCCGCAAGGGACGCACCGCGATCCACGCCACCGGGTCGCGGTCCTTCACCCAGACGATGCGCCGTTTCGTCGGCAAGGGAGCCCCCCGGGTCCGCGGCTTGTTCAAGTACTTCAACGACTTCACGCAGGCGGACCAGAACGATCTCGACGTGCTCATCTGCGACGAGGCGCACCGGATCCGGGAGAACTCCACGACACGGTTCACCAAGGCCAAGGACCGAACGGGCCGCTCACAGGTGGACGAGCTGATGGCGGCGGCGCGCGTCCCGGTGTTCCTGCTGGACGAGCACCAGGTCGTACGGCCAGGCGAGCTCGGCACGGTCGCCGACATCAGGCGGCACGCCGAGTCGCTCGGGTTCCGTGTGCACGAGATCTCGCTCGACGCGCAGTTCCGATGCGGTGGCAGCCGCACCTACGAGAACTGGGTGCTGCGGCTGCTCGGCCTGGACGGCGACGGCCCGCAGGTGTGGTCCGGTGACGACCACTTCGACGTCATGCCGGCCGGGTCGCCGTACGAGCTGGAGGCTCTGCTCAGGAACAAGCAGGACGAGGGGTACTCGGCGCGGATGACGGCGGGTTTCTGCTGGAAGTGGAGCGATCCGGCGAAGGACGGCACGCTGGTGAACGACGTGCGGATCGGTGAATGGACGCGTCCGTGGAACGTCAAGGGTGACAGGGCCGTGGGTGACGCGCCGCCGAGCGCCTTGTGGGCCTCGGAGCCTGGCGGCTTCGGTCAGGTGGGATGCGTCTTCACGGCCCAGGGATTCGAGTACGACTGGAACGGCGTCATCATCGGCCCTGACCTCGTCGCACGCGACGGCAGGCTCGTCACCGTGCGGTCGGCGAGCAAGGACCCGGCCCTCACCAGGAGCGTCAGCGACCAGCAGGCGGACCGGTTGATCCGCAACAGCTACAAGGTGCTGCTCACCCGCGGAATGGCCGGCACCGCGATATACGCCGTGGATCCGGAGACGCAGGAATTCATCTCCGCGCTCATCGAAGGCGTCCCTTTGGCGCGGCCGCCACGGACATAGGCGGGACCGGTGTAGTTTTGCCGCATATCCGGGTGCGGGGAGGGTGGGGATGACCGGACGTCTGGTCCTCGTCGAGCGTTACGAACTGGACATCATCCCCGTAGGCCGCGGCGGTATGGGTGAGGTTTATGCCGGTTATGACCGGCATCTCGATCGCCGTGTCGCAGTGAAACTCATCCGCTTCCCTTACGGGCAGTACGACGAGACGCTGGTGAAGCGTTTCGTTCACGAGACGCGCGTCATGGCGAAGCTCGACCACCCCGGCGCTCCGGCGATCTACGACGCCAACGGCTACCAGGACCCTCGTCTCGGCACACGTCCCTTCCTCGTCATGCAGTACGTGGACGGGGTGACGATCGACCACCTGGTGGGGGAGCAGGGCCCGCTTCCTGTCGCCTGGGCCGCGCTGATCGCGGCGCAGGCGGCGGCCGTGCTGCAGGCCGCGCACGAGAGAGGCATCTTCCACCGGGACCTGAAGCCGAGCAACCTCATGCTCTGTCCGGACGGCTCGGTGAAGGTCCTCGACTTCGGTCTCGCCATGTTCCACGACCCCGAACTGTCCAGGCTCACCCGCAGCGGCACGATCCTCGGCACGCCGTCCTACATGTCACCCGAGCAGGTCCGCGGCGCCACGGTCGGCCCGCAGAGCGACATCTACTCCCTCGGGCTGGTCCTGCACGAGATGCTGACCGGATGCCGCTTGTTCGAGGGGGACACCGAGTACAACACCTTCGACAAGCAGGTCAACGACCCGGCGCCTCCGGTACGGCAGCGACGACCGGACGTGCCGCCTGACCTGGACGCGTTCCTGCTCGGCATGCTGAGCAAGCGCGCCGAGGACCGTCCATCGCAGGCCGGCGCCGTGGTCGACGGCCTGCTTCCGTTCACCACCGGCCTGCGTCCCATCACCGGTGTCGTCACCTCCGCTCCGAGCGCGCTGCGCATGTACGCAGGCGCGGTCTCCCGCGTCATCGCCGGTGTGGACAACCCGGCGGCGGCCGAGCCGCACGGCGGTACGCCGCCGGACCGCAGGGACGATCCCCCCGCCTCGCGCGCATCGAGCGAGGACGGCTTCGGCCGGGATGACATAGCCCGAGCGCGGACCGAGGCCAGAGCGCTGGCGGACGACTCCCGGTACGGCCAGGCGGTCGAGGTGCTGTCGGCGGTGCTCGACACCGCTCACCGGATGTTCGGAGCCCTGGACAAGGACGTGCTCGACCTGCGGATCCATCTGGCCGAGGTGCTGTTCGAAGGCGGCGACTACCGCCGGGCCGCTCCGGCGTTCGCGGAGCTGAGCACCGACCTGGCGAGGAGACACGGGCCAGGCGACGAGGTGGTCCTGCACTGCCGCAGGCAGGAGGCGACCTGCCTGGCGCTGATGGGCCGCACGGGTGAGGCGCTCGGCATGCTCGAAAGCCTGCTCGCTGACGAGCTTTACGTCTTCGGGGACGAGGACTCACGTCCGCTGGAGCTGAGGCGGCAGATCGGGCTGCTGCAGCTCGGCGCCGGCGACACCGACCGCGCACGGGCCACCCTGACCGACCTGTTGGGGGATCTGTCGCGGCTGTACGGCGAGGGTCACCCCGAGGCCCTGCGGGTTCGCGACAACCTCAGCCGCCTGACCATGTGAACGGCGCGGTCGGTGTCGCCAGTCTCTCGATCAAGCGGGACAGCAGGTTGTGGAACGGCGACGTGACCGCCTGTGACGCGATCGTGAGCAGCACTGCAGTCGGAGTCTGTGACTCCGATACACAGTTGTGTGAACATGGTTGACGTGTTAAAGTTCTTTTGGCTCCACTTGATTCACCGTCCCCCAATGGGTCGCTCATTCTCCCCCGGCCATCAGACCGTTCCGTACTTGTGACACGGACGGTGCTAAACGTGATCCATCTGTTGCCCGGAAGGTTTTTGGCCCAGCGGTAAATCGGCCATTACCCGCATTTCGGTCACGTGGTCGTGGTGACGGCGGATTCTCGCGCTTTGCCATGTATTCATGATGCACCAGAAGGGCTGACAATAGAGTGCGGTTTCGGGCAGACCGGTATAGGCGGGTCCTTTGATGACCGGCTTTCGGCTCGAAGACCTGACCCAAGGCGCCGTGGTCGGCGGCGTGACGCCGAGCGGTGACGTGACGGTCGTCGCCGTCACTTGGTACGGCGCCAACGCGGTCGAACTCACCTACCGCACCGGAACCGGCCAGATCGCCGCTCAGTTGCTCGACCGTGACGCCGAAAGCCGCCTCGCGCTGCGCCGTCCGTCCGCCGCCTACGCCTTCGACGGCGACGGCGCGCGGTTCAAGCTCGCCGCAGAGGCGACCCGCATCCGCATGGCGGCCCGCTTTGACCCCATGCTGGCCGTCAGCACCAGCGACCTGGAACCCCTGCCGCACCAGATCCAGGCCGTGTACGGCGAACTGCTCGACCGCACACCGCTGCGCTTCGTGCTCGCCGACGACCCCGGAGCAGGCAAGACCATCATGGCCGGCCTGTACATCAAGGAACTGATGCTCCGCGGGGACCTGGAACGGTGCATGATCGTCGCACCTGGCGGACTGGTCGAGCAGTGGCAGGAGGAACTGCTGGAGAAGTTCGGCCTGCGCTTCGAGCTGCTGACCCGGCAACTGGTCGACGCCGAGATCGAGCAAGGCGTCTTCGAACGCCACCCTCTGCTCATCGCGCGCATGGACCAACTCTCCCGCAGCGATGAGCTCCAGGCCCAGCTCGGACGCAGCGACTGGGACCTGGTCGTGGTCGACGAGGCCCACCGCATGTCGGCCCGCTACTTCGGCGACGAACTGAAGAAGACCAAGCGCTACCAACTCGGCGAACTGCTCGGCACACACACCCGCCACCTGTTGCTGATGACCGCGACCCCGCACGCCGGCAACGAGGCCGACTTCCAGCTCTTCATGGGCCTGCTCGACTCCGACCGGTTCGAAGGGAAGTACCGCGAAGGCATCAGCTCCGGCGACACCGACGGACTGATGCGCCGCATGGTCAAGGAAGACCTGCTCACCTTCGACGGCAGGCCACTGTTCCCCGAGCGCCGCGCGTACACCGTGCCGTACGAGCTGTCGGACGCCGAGCGCGAGCTGTACGAGGTCGTCACCGACTACGTCCGCGAGCAGATGGGACGTGCGCAGGAACTGGCGGCAAGGGGAGAGGGCCGGCGCGGCAACACCATCGGCTTCGCGCTGACCGTGCTCCAGCGCCGCCTCGCCTCCAGCCCCGAAGCGATCCTGAAGTCCCTGGAACGCCGTCACAGGCGCCTCCTGCAGCTCCGGCACGAACTGGCCACAGGGACGGCGAGCACCGTCGAGCACCGTCTCAGGGAACGGCTCGCCGTGCTGGCCGGACGAGCACCGGAGAACATCGACACCGACCTCGACGACCTGCCAGGCGGCGAGGTCGAGGAGCTGGAGGACGACGTCGTCGACGCCGCCACCACCGCGCAGACCCTCGCCGAGCTGGACAAGGAGCTGGGCCTGCTCGCCGACCTGGTCGAGGTCGCGCGCCGCGTGCGCCACGCCGGCACCGACCGCAAGTGGACCGAGCTGTCGGAGCTGCTCCAGAGCCACACGCTGATCCGCAGCGCCGACGGCGGCCCGCGCAAGCTCATCGTCTTCACCGAGCACCGCGACACCCTCGAATACCTCGTGGAACGCATCCGGGGGGTCCTCGGCCGCGAGGAGGCCGTGGTCGCCATCCACGGCGGCGTGGCACGCGACCAGCGACGCAGGATCAAAGAGCTGTTCACCCAGGACAAGGACTGCCGCGTGCTGGTCGCCACGGACGCGGCGGGGGAGGGCCTGAACCTCCAGCGGGCCCACCTCATGGTCAACTACGACCTGCCGTGGAACCCCAACCGCATCGAGCAGCGTTTCGGCCGCATCCACCGCATCGGCCAGACCGAGGTCTGCCACCTGTGGAACCTCGTCGCCGTGGACACCCGCGAAGGCGCCGTCTTCCGCCGCCTGCTCGACAAGATCGACGAGCAGCGCCGCGCGTACAAGGGGAAGGTCTTCGACGTCCTCGGCGAGGCATTCCAGGGTCAGCCGCTTCGCACGCTCCTCATGCAGGCGATCCAGTACGGCGACCGGCCCGAGGTGCGCGACCGGCTGAACCAGGTCATCGACGCATCGGTAGGCGAAGGCCTCGACAAGCTGATGGCCGAACGCGCACTGGCGCACCAGAGGCTGGACGAGACCGGCGTCGCCGAATGGCGGCTGCGCATGGAGGAGGCCAGGGCCCGGCGCCTGCAGCCCTACTACGTCAAGGCGTTCTTCCTCGGCGCCTTCCGGCTGCTCGGCGGTCGGGTCTCCGAGCGGGAGTCCGGCCGGTACGAGATCACGCACGTCCCCGGTGACGTCGTCGCACACGACCGGCAGATCAGGGCCGGCGTACCGGTGCTGCGCCGCTACGAGCGGGTGACTTTCGACCGTGAACTGGTCCGGCCGTCCGGCCTGCCACGCGCCGACCTGCTCGCACCGGGTCATCCGCTGCTCGACGCGGTCGTCTCGCTGGTCATCGAGCGGTACGGCACGCAGCTCAAACAAGGCGCCGTGCTGGTGAACCGGCGCGACGAGACCGAGGAGCCACACGTGCTGGTCGCGATCTCCCAGGAGGTCGCGGACGGCCACGACAGGGTCATCGGCAAACGCTTCGACTTCGTCGAGATCGGCCGCGAGTCGGCCCGCGCCGCCGGCGCCGCACCGTACCTCGACTACGCACCGGCCACCGAGGAGGAACGGCGGCTCGTCGCCGGAGTGCTGGCGGAGGACTGGCTGGCGAGCGGCGTCGACCGGCTCGCGGTCGGGTGGGCCGTCGAACACGGCCTGGCGTCGTACGTGGGGGAGATCCGTACCAGGGTCGGCGCGCAGACCGAACGCGTCCGCAGACTCGTCCGGCAGCGACTGCTCCAGGAGATCAACTACTGGGACACCCGGCACGCCGATCTCCTCGACGCCGAGCAGACCGGCAGAACCCTCAAGATCCGTCCGGAGACCGCGGCGCGCCGGGCCCGCGACCTGGAGACCCGACTCCAGCGCCGC
Organism: Sphaerisporangium rubeum; assembly: GCF_014207705.1. Taxonomy (NCBI): domain Bacteria; kingdom Bacillati; phylum Actinomycetota; class Actinomycetes; order Streptosporangiales; family Streptosporangiaceae; genus Sphaerisporangium; species Sphaerisporangium rubeum. The sequence goes on along the minus strand of NZ_JACHIU010000001.1, from coordinate 4,932,853 downwards.
ATGGCCGACCTGGACCGCGGAGAACTGCTCCAGGTACGGCCCCCTCAGGTGGCCGGCGGCGCACTCGTCATCCCGCAGGGCCTGCTGGACCGGCTCACCGGCCTGCGAGATGGGCCACCAGAGACGTACGCACGGGACACCGCTGGCGTAGAACGGCGAGCGGTCGACCGCGTCCTGCAGGAGGAACGGAAACTCGGCCGGATTCCCGAGGAAATGCCGCATAACAACCCAGGCTATGATATTCGCTCCAAAACGGTCGATGATCACTGGATCTTCATCGAAGTGAAGGGCCGGGTAAACGGAGCGGACGACTTCCACGTCACACGTACGGAAGTCCTGACCGGCAAGAACGCCGGACCGAACTACCGGCTGGCGCTCGTGAGCGTCCACCCGGACGGTCCGCAGCACGACCAGGTCCGGTACATCGTGAATCCTTTTCGCGATTTGGACTTCGGCGACTTCGCCGCCACCGACCTCGGTGGTGACTGGCACAAGGAATGGGTACGAGGAGGAGCACCGGTATGACCCCCGACACCGGAACCGGCACACCTGGATACCGCCGCAAGCTGATCGAGGTGGCTCTTCCCTTAGAGGAGATCAACAAGCAGTCGGCCCGCGAAAAGTCCATTCGTCACGGTCACCCGTCCACTTTGCACCTGTGGTGGGCTCGACGGCCACTTGCCGCCTGTCGAGCTGTGCTTTTCGCTCAGCTTGTTGATGACCCATCCTCCCGTCCTGAAGACTTTCCTTCGGAAGAAGATCAAGCTCTCGAGCGCAAACGACTTTTCACTATCATTGAACGTTTGGTCGATTGGAATAATCTCAACGACAAGGTTCTGTATGAAGAAGCTCGCGAAGAGATACGGAAGTCATGCGGCAATTTTCCGCCGCTGATTCTCGATCCCTTTGCTGGTGGTGGATCGATTCCTCTTGAAGGTCAGCGTCTCGGGCTGAAAGCACATGCCTCGGACTTGAATCCGGTTCCTGTTCTTATCAATAAGGCATTAATTGAGTATCCGACCAGGTGGGCTGGTAGGCCTCCTGTCTACCCGGATGTAGCAGCTTCGCGACTCGGAGACTGGCCTAGCACTCGCGGCGTGGCCGAGGATATTCGTCGCTACGGTCATTGGATGCGTGATCAGGCTAAGAAGCGAATTGGCCATCTCTATCCGCAAGTCAGGTGTGAGGTTGGCGGTTCCCTTGACGTCATAGCCTGGCTCTGGGCTCGCACGGTGACCTGTCCCAATCCTACGTGCAACGGAACTCTGCCGCTGGTTCGTTCTTTCTGGTTGAGCAAGAAAGAAGGCGCGGAACGCTACGTCGAGCCAATGGTGGAGGGCAGGAATATTCGCTTCGAGATCCGCGGCCCTGAGGGAGCGGCCCGAGAAGGTACGGTTTATCGTGGGCGGGCGACATGTCTTATCTGCAATTCGCCAGTGAAGCCAGACTACATCAAAAGTGAAGGTAAGGCGGGTCGTATAGGGGCACAGATGATGGCCATCGTGGCGGAAGGAGATGGCTCGCGCCTTTATTTCCCGCCAACTAAGGAGCATGAAGACGCGGCGGCGGTGGCGCGCCCGCGCAACGTTCCGGACAGTCCTCTGGCCGGTGACCCGCGTAATATCTGGTGTGTGAACTACGGGCTCGATACTTTCGACAAGTTGTTCACGGATCGCCAACTCGTTGCTCTAGCCACTTTTAGTGACCTCGTTTCGGAGGTGCGAGAGAAGGTACTTGAGGACGCTCTGTCCTACGGCCTTCCCCAAGGGGTGCCGTTAGCGGCGGGAGGGCTAGGTGCGTTGGCCTATGCTGAAACGATCGCAACGTACCTGGCGCTGGGTGTAAGTCGCCTAACCGACATCTTCAATTCGTTGTGCCGATGGGAAGTTACAAAGACACAGGTACGAAATTTGTTCACTCGCCAGGCTATTCCTATGCTGTGGGACTACGCGGAGACTCAGCCATTTGGCACTGCTGCCGGGGGCTTCCTGGTGAGTTTAAACAGCCTTGTGAGATCTCTGGAGGGAGTCCCGGCGAAGGGAGACGTCACCGTAGAGCAGGGCGGTGCAGTAACGCGCTCCTATAAGGGTGTGGTAGTTTCCACCGATCCGCCTTATTATGACAACATAGTTTACTCGGACCTGTCGGACTTCTTCTATGTTTGGCTGCGGAGATCTATTCATTCGATTCATCCCGACTTGCTGGGCACGCTTCTGACACCAAAATCGGAAGAGCTTGTCGCTAATCCGTATCGGCACGGCGGAAAAATGGAAGCCACCCGATTCTTTGAGAACGGCTTTCAGCAAGTGTTCGCGCATATACGAAAAGAAGCGTGCGTTGACTACCCGATGACTGTCTTCTATGCTTTCAAGCAATCCGAGAGCGATGAGGCGGGGGAGGCGTCCACCGGTTGGGAGACGCTTCTCGAAGGTATGATTCGATCGGGTTGGACGGTGACGGCCACATGGCCCATACGCACCGAACTTGGTAATCGAACAACAAGTCAAGAAAAAAACGCTTTGGCATCCTCGATTGTACTGGCTTGCCGGGCTCGATCAGAGGATGCCGGCACAATTGATCGGCGAGGGCTAATAAATGCCCTTAAGGTGGAGCTTCCTGCTGCACTTAATGCTCTCCAGCAAGGTGGAATTGCTCCTGTGGATCTGGCTCAGGCTGCAATAGGACCAGGAATGGCCGTTTTCTCCAGATACGCACGAGTAGCCGAGGCTGATGGCTCGCAAATGAAGGTGCGGGCTGCGCTCATTCTGATCAACCAGATTCTCGCAGAGGTGCTTTCTGAGCAAGAAGGTGACTTCGATTCTGATACAAGATTCTGTATCGAGTGGTTCAAAGGTCATGGGTTTGATGGCGGACAGTATGGCGATGCAGAGACTCTGTCGCGAGCTCTAGATACAACTGTCGCGGGACTTGACCGTGCACGACTTTTAAGAGCACGAGCTGGCGTGGTCCAGCTCTTCAGTCCAGGTGAACTGCCGCTCAGCTACGATCCCGTGCGTGATGATCGAATTAGCGTATGGGAAGTTGTCATGCATCTCGCTAAGCGGCTCGATGAGCTCGGAATTGAAGCTGCCGGCCAATTGATGGCGGCTGCCAAGACTCGGCTAGATCTTGACACAGCTAAGGAGTTGGCATACCTGCTCTTTGCGATCAGCAACAAACGTAGTTGGGCCAAGACTGCACTTCTTTTCAACAGCCTTGGCTCGGCATGGACCGAGATCGAAAGGGCTTCTCACGATGCCGCACTGACGGAAAGCGGTCAGGCAACGATCGACTTCGGCGACGACGAGGACTGACGACATGGCTTTGAGCAACAGGGACAGGATCGACCGGGGGCTCGAGCTGCTCGGGGCTGGGTTGCTGCCGTTCGTCGACATGATGATGGACATGGCCACCCCGGGTGGCAAGGACTGGGTGAAGGTCCTTGAAACGCGGGACGCGGCCAAGCACGGTACGAACAGGACGTACAGCAAGACCGACGTGCGGTTCCTGCTTCGGGTCATCGTGGAGGAGTGGCGGGTCTTCAAGGATCGGCTTTCCCGGGTGGAGCAGAACTTCGCCGGCGAACTGAAGGAAGTTGGCAACAAGTGGGCCCACACCGAGCCGTTCTCCGGTGACGACACCTACCGTGCGCTCGACACCATGGAGCGGCTGCTGGTCGCGGTCGGTGCCATGGACCGGGCCGACGAGGTGCGCAAGTTACGCCTGGATCACCAGCGCAGCCTGTACGACAGCGAGGCGCGCAAGGCCGCGCACTCCGTCACCTCGTTACCGAGTATCGAGGCCAATGGTCTCAAACCGTGGCGCGACATCATCGCCCCGCACCCGGACGTCCAGGCCGGCAAGCTGGAGGCGGCCGAGTTCGCGGCCGACCTGCACATGGTGTCGATCGGGGAGAGCACCAGCGAGGAGTACTCCAACCCGATCCAGTTCTTCCGCCGCACCTACCTGACCGACGGTCTGAAGGACCTGCTGCAGAAGGCGGTGGCCCGGGTCGGCAAGGACCCCAGTGCCACGCCGGTCTGGAACCTGCAGACCAACTTCGGCGGCGGCAAGACCCACTCGATGCTGGCCCTGTGGCACATCTTCTCCGGCACTCCGCTGCACCAGTTCCCCCAGGAGGTCGTGGACCTCTTCGCCGACGCCGACGCGAGTGCCGTCGGCAGTCAGGTGTGCCGCGCGGCCCTGGTCGGCAACCACATCGACCCGGCCGCCGGCAAGCTCAAGGACGACGGCACCCGGGTGCACACACTCTGGGGTGAGCTGGCCTGGCAGCTCGGTGGCCGCAAGGCGTACGAGATCGTCCGGCAGGCCGACGAGGCCCGCACCAACCCGGGTGACGCGCTCCGCGCGCTGGTGGCGGCGTACTCGCCGTGCCTCATCCTCATCGACGAGTGGGTCGCGTACGCACGCCAGCTCTACGGCCGCGAGGACCTCGGCGCCGGGACGTTCGACACGCAGTTCACGTTCGCGCAGACCATCACAGAAGCCGTCAAGGCCGTGCCAGGAGCGCTGCTCGTCGTCTCGATCCCCGCGTCCAGCCCCGGCGAGACCGAGGACGCGATCATGGGGAGTGCGCTGGAGGTCGGCGGGGTCAACGGCCGGGCCGCGCTGGACCGCCTGCAGAACGTGATCCGCCGCGTCGCGCGCCAGTGGCAGCCCGCGCGGGCCCACGAGTCGTTCGAAATCGTGCGCCGCCGCCTGTTCCAGGAACCGGACGCCAGGGCCAAGGCCGAGATCGCCGCGATCGCCAAGCAGTTCTGGAAGTTCTACAACGACCACAAGGGGGAGTTCCCCCGCGAGTGCTCCGAGACCAGCTACGAGCAGCGGATCAGGGACGCCTACCCGATCCACCCCGAGCTGTTCGACCGGCTGTACGAGGACTGGTCGACGCTCGACCGCTTCCAGCGCACCCGTGGCGTCCTGCGGCTGATGAGCATGGTGATCCACAAGCTGTGGCACGCGCAGGTGGCCGACCCGCTGATCATGCCGGGTTCGGTACCGTTGAACGAAGCTGTTGTGGTGAGCGAGGTGGACCAGTACCTCGAGGACCGCTGGAAGGCGGTCATCGACACCGACATCGACGGCGACACCTCGACACCGGTCCAGGTCGACAAGGAGCGCAACGTCTTCGGCCGGCGGGCCCTCACCCGCAGACTGGCCCGGACGATCTTCCTCGGCGCCGCTCCTACGCTGAAGAAGCCGCACAAAGGTATCGAGCAGCAGAACATCTGGGCCGGTGTCGCCATCCCCGGTGACGTCGTCGGCAACTTCGGCTCCGCGCTGCACATGCTGACCGACCGGGCCACGTTCCTGTACGTGGACGGCGCTCGGTACTGGTTCGACACCCAGGCGTCGGTGACCCGCACGGCGAAGGACTATGCCGAACGGCTGTACCCCGAAGACGTGTGGGCCGAGATCGTCAAGCGGCTGCGGAACCACGAACTGCGCATGCGCGGCGACTTCGCGGCCGTGCACGTCACCGACGACAGCTCCGAGGTGCCGGACACCGGTGACGCGCGGCTGGTCATCCTGCATCCGAAGGTCGTGCACGCCAAGGGGGACGACAAGTCCTCGGCGCGGTCGCTGGCGCAGGAGATGCTGGACAAGCGAGCCACGTCGCAGCGGATCAACCGGAACATGCTGGTCTTCCTGGCCGGGGACGCGCGGCGCATGGAGGAGCTGTCCGAGGCGGTGCGCGAGTACCTGGCCTGGGAGAGCATCTCCGGCCGCAAGGAGGAGCTGGACCTGTCGGTCCAGCAGATCAGGCAGGTGGAGACGCGGCTCGTCAACGCCAAGCAGGCCGTCGACCTGCGGATCCGTGAGACGTACTACTGGGCCTTCGTCCCCGACCAGCAGCCCGGCGGTCACATCACGTGGCAGGTGGAGAAGGCCGACGGCGGCAAGGAGCGGCTGGCCGAGCGGGTGAGCGCCAAGCTGCGGCAGCGTGACGCGCTTCGTGTCATCCAGGCGGCGTCCGTCATCCGGGGGAACCTCGACCGGGAGCTCGGCAGCATCTGGAGCAAACGCGGCCACATCTCCGTGGAAGAGCTGTGGGGTTACTACTGCCGTTACCCGTACCTGCCGAGGCTAAGGGACCGGAGGGTGCTCGACGACGGCATCATCGCGGGGCTGGACGAGTTTGTCTGGGAACGTACCGGGTTCGCGCTCGCCACCGCCTACGACGGACAGCGGTTCGACGGGCTCGCTGTTCCGCCGAAGGACGACTTCGGCCAGATCACCGACGGCACGCTCCTGGTACGTCCCGACCTGGCGATCGCGCAACGCGAGGCCGAGCTGCGGTCCGCCGCCGAGGCGGCGGCGGCCGCCGCGCTCAAGGCGCAGGGGGTTGACGTCCCGGTCGTGACCGGTGGCGCGGGCTCGGCCACGGGGACGACCGGCGTGGTCGTTCCCCCGGACGAGCCGCCGGCGGGTCCGAAGAACATCCGGTTCTTCGGCGCCGTCAAGCTCGACCCCGAGTTCTACCAGAAGAGCTTCACCAAGATCGCTCAGGAGGTGATCCAGCATCTGGCCGCGGTGGAGGGGGCCGAGCTGGAGATCACCGTCGACATCAGCGCACGCAGGCCTGACGGCTTCCCGGAGGACAAGATCCGGATCGTCTCGGAGAACGCTCGCGTCCTGAAGTTCGACCAGGCCGGGTTCGAGGACCGGTGATCCGGTGACCGCTCCGCCGTCACAGCGGAGGTGGAGCGGTCACTCGCGCGACATTCCCATGGTTCCCTGATCGCACGGAGTTGGTATGCCGGTTGAGAAGGCAGAGAAGGACATCCAGACCCTCGTGGGTCAGATCACCAGCGGCGACATCAAGCTGCCGGAGATCCAGCGTGGATACGTATGGAAACCCACGCAGGTCGCCAAGCTCATCGAGTCGCTGTACCGGGGCTACCCGACCGGGTCTCTGCTGTTCTGGCGTACCGACGAGATCCCGACGACGCGGGGTATCGCCATCGGCACGGCACAGGCGCGGTCGGCGGTGCAGCCGCTCTACCTGCTCGACGGACAGCAACGCCTCACGTCACTCCACCGCGTCCTGAACGACCATATCGAGGCACAGATCGTCTTCAACGTCGAGACCGAGGCGTTCCAGAACCAGAGCGCGGCCACGGCCAAGGACCCCCGTTGGATCAAGGTATATGAGGTGGCGCGTCCTGGTGCGAAGCAGTTCCCTCTGGTGACCAGGATCCACGCCGCCGTTCCTTCGCTCGACCCAGACCTGATCGGCGAACGACTGGGACAACTGGCCGCGATCCGGAGCCGGCCGTTCCATATGGAGGTCCTGACCGAGTACCCGTACGACGAGATCGCGCAGATCTTCGTACGGGTCAACAGCGGACGGCCGCTCAAGACCAGTGACCTGGCGCTGGCCACCTTGTCCGCGCGCTGGAACGGCATCCTCGGCAAGCTGGAGGACGAGGCCGCGTACTGGGCCCAGAGGCACTACCAGGACCTCGACATCCCCTTCCTCACCCGCGCGCTTACCGGCACCGTCCTCGGCCGGGGCCTGTCCACGTGGTCCCACGGCCGGCTCGTCGCGGCAAGCGACGAGGAACTGGAACGGGGATGGGCCACTGTCCAGCGTGGCCTGCGGCACCTGATCCCGTTGCTGCAGCAGAACCTGCGGGTCACCAACAGCAACCTGATCTCGTCCCACATCGCGCTGCTTCCGCTCATCGTCCTGCTCGGTGAACGGCCTGACGTCCCCTTGGACCAGGAGACGGCCAACGGCATCCTCTACTGGTTCCTCCTCGCGAACCTCCGCAACCGTTACAGCGGTTCGACCGACACGCGGCTCGGCCAGGACATCCCCGCCGCGCGAGGGGACGAGCCTGTTCGGCAACTGCTCGGCAACCTGGGTGTGCGCGGCGCGCATCTGGAGGTGACGCCGCAGGACCTCGTGGGTCGTACGGTCGGCAGCCCGTACTTCTTCCTCAGCTTCCTCGTCGCCAAGAACGCCGGTGCGCGGGACTGGTGGTACTCGACGGAGATCTCCGCGACCGCCGAAGCCGGACAGAAGATCGAGTACCACCACATCCATCCCCAGGCCACCCTCAAGAGCCACGGCAACGGGTACAGCAAGACCGAGATCAACGATCTCGCCAACCTGGCCTTCATCTCGGCCAAGGCCAACCGCAAGATCAGCGATCGGTCACCGAGCCTGTACTTCGTGGACCCGGGCCTTCCCCCGCTGACCGAGCAGGAGCTGGCCGCGCACTTCGTGCCGTACGACGAGCCGCTGCGGCACGCCGACGCCTACCGGGACTTCCTGAACGCGCGGCGCGCACTCCTCGCCGAGGCGATGACGAAGCTGCTCGACCGCTACCGGCCCGCGTGGCTCGACGAGACCGCGGCGGTCGCCGACCCGCTCGCCGGCAGTTCGCTGGAGCTCGTGCTCTACCAGAGCTCCTGGGACACCGGCCGTGTGGTGGTCAAGGCCAAGGGCCACGGCGTCGAGTGGGAGGGGACCTTCGGCTTCGCCGAACTGGAATCCGCCGTCGAAGCCGCCGACGGCGGGCTCGACAGCGACCTCGAGATCGCCGGCGAGGTGCTGCCGGTCCGGGTGGAGAGCGACACGCTGACGATCCCCATCGGCCCCTTCCTGGCCACCGGCACGATCGACGCCTGGCGCAAGACGCTGGAACGCGAGAAGGCCGACGCTCAGCCGCTGTCCCAGTGTCCGGTGATCCCGCCGCGGCCATGGGACGGCGAGCGGACACCGTTCCCCGTGACGAGCATCGAATGAACGGATCGACATGCGACCGGTTCTGAGCGCGGCAGGTGAGATGACAGGCAACAACGGTGGCACACCCGCCAGGAAAGTGAGCGCGACCGAGCTGCTGGACATTCGGGAACGAGCATGGGCCAAGCGCCTGCGTGGCTGTTCGCTGGTCGCCGAGGTCGAGGTGCCGGACGCGTACAGCGAGCAGGTTGCCGGCGTGCTTGGGCCGCTGTATGCCAAGTGGGTCGCCGGCAGACGCCGGCCTGAGGACTTGTTCATGCGGTGGCCGGCCTGCTTCGCCGTCGCGATGACCGGCGTCGCCGCACGGTCCTACCAACACGGCACCTTCTGGCCGATGCTCTGGACGAAAGTCAGGCACAGAGCACTGCCTGAGGAACAGACCATCTGGGGCAAGGGATTCGCCGTCGCGGTCGACTCGCTCGGCATGCCGACCTTTCCCGGCATGCCGACGCCGTACCTTGGCCCGATCCTCATGCACACCGGCATTCCGACGTTCTGCCTTGAGGACTACTTCCGGCTCCTGCTCCAGCGCCGTACACAGGACCCGGGCCTGGACGCCGAAGGCTTCCTCGCCTGGGCCACCGCCACCGGACGTGAGCATCGCATCGACGTCCTCGACGTTCCGGTTCGGCGGTTCCTGCAGCACGGCACCGAGTACGCGTACGACTTCGTCGAGCGCACCTTCGACCTCCTCGACCGGCTGGACGGCACCGCCTCCGACATCGACGCCGTCGGTCTGCCGGAACGCGTCCTGAAGAAGGCGCTCGACCTGTCCGCAGAAGGCAAGCTGGACCTCACCGCACGCGCGGCATCGCGCGTCCCCGGCCAGCGCCGCTGGGAGCAGCCGCGCATCGCGCTCGACCCGTACGGCCGTGGCGTCGAGGTCGTCCTGCCGGCCGTGGGGGACACCCCGGACGGGCTGGCGGTGTGGCATGTGACGGCCGACGGGATGACCGCGACCGTCCGCAGTCGCGCGCAGTGGGTCGGTGTCGCCGAGGCCGCGCCGTCCACCACGTACCCCCTGCCGAAGCCGGTGCTGAGCGTCGCCGTCTCGCTCGCGGGCTGGCACCACCGCGTGGAACGGTCCGTCGTGGACCCGAAGTCGCCGATGCTGGTCTTCTCCGAGGACGGCAGGCGCCTCGCCGACAACCTGCCGCTTCCGCCGGACGCCGTGTGGGTGGTACACCCCGAGGAGCACGACCTGAACGCCGAGGGGAAACTGCGGGTCGTCGTAGAGGGGGAACTGCCGCTCGGCTGGAACGGCTGGCGGCTGCGGCAGATCTCCCTGGAAGGCGCGCGCTCCCTAGGTCTCGACGGTGTGCCGGGAAGTCAACGGCCCGTGCGCGGCTACGCGCGGCCGAGGATCGTCACCGGCGACCCGGTGACCGGCGTCGCCACGCCGTACGGGTCCAGCGTCCTGTCCCGGCCGCCGGACCTGTGGCTTCCCGGACAGGCAGGCGCGGACACCACCTGGATGGTCGACGTACGCCGCAGCGCCACCGGCGGGACGGTCGTGTCGCGCACCCTCACCGTCCAGGAGCCCACGACGGTCACCGACCTGTGGTCCGATGCGCCTCGGCCTCTCCTCGGCGGGTTCGACATCGTCGTCCGCGGACCGCTCGGACGGGGCACGGTCCGCACGGTGTTCCTGGCCGAGGGCCTGAGCGTGGACTACAGCCCCGTCCACCGCCTGTTCACCCCCACCGGACTGGTCACGGCCCGCGCGGAACTCAAGGCCGGAGCCGGCGGCCAGGCGCATCCCGCGCGGTTGTCGTTCGCGAGCCACGAACTCTCGCAGGTCGTGGAGTTCCGCGCGGACGGTGAGTCGGAGCCGCTCGTCGTCACCCCGCCGCACGTCCAGGTGCTCAGGCAGCGCACGACTCAGTCGTCGGCCTGGCTCGCCGGGCCGCTGCGGATGGCCACCGAGTCCTTCGCCGACGACCCGGGGACGCTGCTGGTGCGCGTGCCGGGAGCCGGGTCGCTTCCCGCCGTCCAGGTCGTGGTCGGTGGCCGTGTCGTGCAGGAGGTGGAACCCGGCGGCCAGGCCCGGGACGGTGTCGCGCGCTACGAGCTGGCCAGGATGAGCGGGACGATCGAGGAGCACAAGTACGCCGATCTGTCCTTCGGCTCCGGCGCGATGTTCACACCGCTGGCGTTCGTCCGTCCCCGCCAGCTCGCGACGGGGGTGACGCACGACGGCGACCGGCTCGTGCTGCGGGACCCGGCGGACGTCGAAGGGCTCGCCGCCGCGGTCTACGCGCTCCGTGCGCCGTGGCGCGAACCCGCCGAGGCGCCGGTGCACGAGGGCACGGTCGTGCTGCCGCCGGACCTGTGTGACGCGGGTCCGCTGCTGGTCGTCCTGCAGATCGAGGACCCGTGGACGTTCAACGAATGGCCCCGCTGGCCCGATCGGTTCATGGTGGCGGGAGCGGACGGGTACGTGCGCGCCGACGACCCCGAGGAGACCGCGCTGTCCCGGTTCCTCGCGGACGCCGGGCCGTTCCCCGAGAGGGTCACCGACCTCGGCAGGCTCTGGTGGATCGTCGAACTCGCAGGCAAGCTCGCCGTGCCGTCCGACGTCCGCAGGCTGGTCGAGCGGTGCTGCCGTCCCCTGCGGGAACGGCCCGCAGAAGCCCTGGCCCGGCTGATCGACCTCGGGTTACCCGCCGACCGGATGACGTCGCTGCTCGTCACCTCGGGCCTCGCGGCCACGGCCGTACCCGGGCCGGAGCACGCGGAGACGGCCCTGGCGGCCTGGCCTGTGATGCCGGCGGCGGCGCTCCTGCTCACCGGGCTGGACGACCCCGACTGCCTGGAGTCGGCCGAACGGCAGTGCGGGGACGACCTGACGGCGATCTGGCGGGACGGGGCCGATCCGCACGCCACCGTGGGACGGTTCGGTCCCGAGGTGAAGCGCATGAAGCTGATGACCGACGAGCAACTGGAAGGCATCTGGCGGGCCGCCAACGTCATCCCGAAGGCTCTGCTCGACCCCGACACCCGGCTCGTGGCCGCACGCAGGCTGTTCGACGCACGTGTCGTGGCCGCGGCGGCGACCGTCGGACGTACGTCGTCCCAGATCGTCAGGACGGCGCACCGCCTCGTCGCGAAGCACCCCAGGCTGGCCGAGCAGATCCGGCGGCGGGAGAACCCCGAAGGACTCGGCGGCTGGTACGCGCTGCCTGCCGCCTCGATCGCGCTGGCGTGCGTCGCGCGGCTCGCGGCACGCGGCGACGCGGAGTGCCGGTCCGCCGAGCAGTTGCTCCGCACGGACTGGGCCTGGCTCGCCGCCGCGGCCCCCGACCTCGTCGCCATCGACCTCGTGCTGGCCGAACTGCTCGTCGCCGCACACGCCTCGGAGGACAAGTGAGCACAACGCTCGACGCGCTCGCCACCAGCACGCTGATCACCGGCACCTACCGGCGGTACCTGCGGTCCCTGCTTCCGGTACGAGAACCGCGCATCGCCGCCGCGCTCGCCGAGGAGATCACCCGCAGCACCATGCTCACCAAGGGGCCGCTGCTGGAGGCGACCCCGCCGTACCGGACCGGGGCCACGCTCGGTCAGCTCATCGACGAAGGGGTGCTCGGCCCGGAGTTCCGCACGCTCACCGGTCCTGACCTGCCGGTGGACCGGCCGCTGTACAAGCACCAGGAGAACGCGCTGCGGAAGGCGACGAAGGGACGCAACCTCGTCGTCGCCACCGGCACCGGGTCCGGCAAGACCGAGAGTTTCCTGCTGCCGATCCTCGGCTCTCTCGCCGCCGAGCACGCGCGCGGCGAACTCGGGCCCGGCGTGCGCGCGCTGCTTTTGTACCCGATGAACGCGCTGGCCAACGACCAGCTCAAGCGTCTGCGCCGACTGCTGGCCAATGTCCCGCAGATCACCTTCGGCCGGTACACCGGGGACACGCCGACGAGCGCCAGGGAAGGCGCGGACACCTTCGAGGCACTCAACCCGGGGCAGCGGCGCCTGCCGAACGAACTGCTGAGCCGTGAGGAGATGCGGAACAACCCGCCGCACCTGCTGCTCACCAACTACGCCATGCTGGAGTACCTGCTGCTCCGGCCGGACGACCTGCATCTGTTCGAGCAGCGCGAGTGGCGGTTCGTCGCGCTCGACGAGGCCCACGTCTACGACGGCGCCAAGGCCGCCGAGCTGGCGATGCTGCTGCGCCGCCTGCACGACCGGGTCGCGCCGGACCGGCCGCTCCAGTGCATCGCCACCAGCGCCACGGTCGGCGACGACCCGACGGCCGTGACGGACTTCGCGACCCGGCTGTTCGACGTCCCCTTCGAATGGGTCCCCGAGGACGCGTCCCGGCAGGACCTGGTCCGTGCGACACGCGTGTCGATGCCGCAGGGGCCGTTCTGGGGTCCGCTGTCCGCCGACGCCTACCTCGCGCTGGGCCGGCTCGACGACCCCGGAGCCGAGATCCTCGTGCTGGCCAAAGAACGGGGCTTCGCCGCCGACGACGCGGCGACCGCGCTGGCTCACGAACAGAGCATGGCCGAGCTGCGCAGGCGTCTCGCGGCCGGGCCTGAGCCGTTCGCGAACCTGGCACGGCTGCTGTTCGACCCGCGCGAGCGGCCGGAGGAGGCGCTGGCCGCACTGGTCGCCATCGGTAGCAAGGTCAAGGACACGGCCGGCTCGCCTGTTCTCTCGGCTCGCTACCACTTGTTCGCACGGGCCACCGAGGGGGCCTTCACCTGCCTGACCGAAACCGGCCCGCACGTGTCTCTCGGACGTCACGAGCTCTGCCAGACGTGCGACGGCGCGATGTTCGAGTTCGGCGCCTGCAAACGGTGCGGAGCCGTCCACCTGCTCGGTGCCGTGCGCGCGCAGGACGGCCAGTACGTCTTCGCTCCCCGGATCAAACGCGCCGAGCAACGGGTCTGGTTGCTTCTTGGCGACGCTCCGGTCCTGACCGACGAGGACGACGACCTGGAGGACGTGCCGGCCCTCACCGGCGACGAGGCGTACCTGTGTGTGGCCTGCGGAGGGCTGCACCACTCGCCGCGCGTGGTGTGCGGACACAGCGGATGCACCGGGACGACCCTGTGGCCGGTCCGGCGGCTCAACACCCGGCAGGACTCCCCGTCCGGTTGTGTCGCCTGCGGCGCGCGCGGCGCGGCGACCGTGCGGCAGTTCGAGAGCGGCAACGACGCCGCGGTGGCCGTACTCGCCACCGCGCTCTACCAGGCGTTGCCACCCGCGGGTGACGACGAGCTGGCCGACCAGCCGGGGGAGGGACGCAAGCTGTTGTCGTTCAGCGACAGCCGCCAGGCCGCCGCGTTCTTCGCTCCGTACCTCGAGTCCAGCTACGCCGGCGTCCAGCACCGGCGCCTGATCCTCGAAGGTCTCCAAGCGGCCACCCGCGACGACGAGGACGACGAAGGGGTGAGCGTCACCGACCTCACCCACCACGTGGCCAAGGCCGCGAACCGTGCTCATGTGTTCACCCGCCGCATGTCCAAGCAGGAACGCCAACGGGTGGTGGGCCTGTGGATCATGCAGGAACTCGTCGCCATGGACGACCGGCAGTCCCTGGAAGGACTCGGGCTCATGCGCGTCGGCCTTGACCGCGAGCCGCGCTGGGCCGTACCGGCGGGCCTGCGGTCACTGGGGCTGTCCGACGAGGAGATCTGGACACTGGCCGGCGAACTGCTCCGCACCGTACGGCAGCAAGGCGTGCTGTCCATGCCGGACGACGTCGACCCCCGCGACGAGGCGTTCGACCCGCGTCGCGGCCCCATCTACCTGCGCGAGGACGGTGCCGAACCCAAGAAGAAGGTGCTGAGCTGGCTGCCGACCCGCGGCGCCAACCGGCGGCTGGACTACGTGAGCCGGATCCTCGCCAGACTCGGCTCGCCGGCCGACCCCAAGGACGTCCTGCGCGGCTGCTGGGCCATGATCCTCAAGCCACGCGAAGGCTGGCTGCTGACCGAGAGCGTCCGCCTCCTCGGCACACTGCGCCAGGTCGACCACACGTGGCTCCGGCTCGCGCCGGTCGGACCTGACCGTCCCCTGCACCGGTGTGACCTGTGCCGCCGGATCACCGCCGTCTCGGTCCGTGGTGTCTGTCCGACACTCGGCTGTCAGGGGGCCCTTGAGCCGTTCACCGTTCCGCCGGCCGAGCAGGACGACAACCACTACCGGTCCGTCTACCGGTCGATGACCCCCGTGCCGCTCGTCGCGAAGGAGCACACCGCGCAGTGGACGAGCATGGAGGCCGCCGACATCCAGCAGCGGTTCCTGCGAGGCGACGTCAACGTCCTGTCCTGCTCCACCACATTCGAACTCGGCGTGGACGTCGGCGAACTGCAGTCCGTGGTCCTGCGCAACATGCCGCCGACCACGGCCAACTACGTCCAGCGCGCCGGCCGCGCGGGCCGCCGCACCGACTCCGCCGCGCTCGTGGTGACCTACGCGCAGCGGCGATCGCACGACCTGTCCCGCTACCAGGACCCGATCTCCATGATCGCCGGCGAGGTGCGCGCTCCGTACGTGCCACTCGGCAACGAGCGCATCGACCGGCGGCACGCGCACTCCATCGCGCTGGCCGCGTTCTGGCGACACGAGAAGAACACCACAGGTGCCACCTGGTCGACCGCTGGAGAGTTCTTCCTCGCAGACGACGGCGACGTACCCGCGTCCCGGGTCCCCACTTTCTTGACACCGGTACCCGTGGACGTCATGGAATCCCTGCGGCGCGTGCTACCACCAGATGTACAGCAGGAGATCGGGCTGAGCACTGGTGTGTGGGTCGACACCTTGTGCGAACTGCTGGAGGAGATCAGGCAGCAACTCGCGCAGGACGTGGAGATCTTCAAGGAGCGTCGCGAGGAGGCGTACAAAGCCGGTAAGGACTTCCTGAGCCTCAGGTATGCCAAGACGATCAACACCCTGACGAGGCGCAACCTGCTCGGCTACCTGGCCAACCGCAACGTGCTCCCCAAGTACGGCTTCCCCGTCGACACGGTCGAACTGCGTACCGTCTACTCCGGTGAACCGGTCGGCGCGAAGCTGGAACTCACCCGCGACCTGTCCGCGGCCATCTACGAGTACGCGCCAGGCTCGGAAGTCGTGGCCGGCGGCCTGCTCTGGCGCTCCGGCGGCGTCTACCGCGTACCCGACCGCGAACTGGTCGGCAGGCACTACCTCATCTGTGAACACTGCCGCCACTACTGGGAAGGCGACGAACGACTCGACGCCGTCTGTCCGTCCTGCGCGACCTTCGCACGCAACGCGCCACGTCAGTACTACGTCCCCGAGTTCGGCTTCGTCGCGGAATCCAACCCCGCCAAAACCAGCACTACACCCCCCAAGCGCAGCTGGAACGGCGCCACGCACGTGCTGTCCCTGGCCGCCGAAGTCGAGGAAACCATGTGGCGGACGGCCTCTGGCGCGATGATCCACAGCCGTGCCGGAACCCGCGGCCGCCTGATCGCCCTCTCCGAAGGCCCCGGTGGAAGCGGCTTCCTCATCTGCGACTTCTGCGGCGCTGGAGTCCCCACGACCAGCCGTACCCCCAAGTCCCACCCCCACCTCCTGAGAGGCACCGACTGCGCCGGCCGCCTCCGCCGCAGATCTCTGGCCCACCCCTACGAAACCGACCTCCTCGACTTGACCTTCAACCACCTGGCCCTCCCCCTGTCCGCCACCCCCGAAAGCTGCTACTCCGTCCTCTACGCACTCCTCGAAGGCGCCGCTGAACGCCTCGAACTGAGCCGCGACGACATAGGCGGCACCCTGTACTCCCGTCCAGGCGGCCAACTCAGCCTCATCCTCTTCGACGCCGTCCCTGGCGGCGCCGGCAGCGTCCTCCGCATAGCCCGAGCCCTCGACGGCGTCGTCCAGGCCGCCTACCGTCGTGTCACTGACTGCGACTGCGGCGAGGAAACCTCCTGCTACGGCTGCCTCCGCAGCTTCCACAACCAGTCCCACCACGAAGTCCTCAGCCGCGCGGACGCTATCGGCACCCTGCGGCCTTTGATGGAGGGCGGTGGGCTTGTGGCTGATCGTCGTTGACTCTGTATGTCTTGGCGCTGATTTCGGCTAGGAATGCTTGGAGTATCCGTTGGCAGGCTTGAACTGGGACAGATCGAAGCGGGAAGTCATGATGGCGGTTGCCGCCACTGAGCATCGGCTGGAAGAGGCCATGCTCAAGGACGTGGAGTTACTGGGTCACTCCGGTTTCGGAGGCGATCCGGAGGCCCGCGACGACTACCGAGATTTCCGGCAGTCACTCAAGGAGCAACTTTACGGTGCCGCGCCGACGACGCGTACGAACGGTCCGAGTAAGCAGAAGTCATCCGCGAAGCGCCAGCCCGTCACCCCTGCCCGGAAAGCGTCTCCCACGAAACGCGGCCGTTCCGCACCTGTCACGCCGCCAGATCCGTCGACTTCGTCGAAAAGTCCGGACCTGCAGCTGAATCGGTTGCTGGAACAGATCGGGAGGGCCAGACGGGAGAACAAGTACGCGCGCGTGCTCGGCCTGTGCGGTACCGCGATAAGTATTCTCGACCATGTTCAGCGCAGACGTGCCGACAAAGTGCGGCCGATCATCAAGGCGCACATGGCCTGGGCCAAGGCGAACATGAACGCCGATAACGCGAAGAAGCTCTTTATTCGTCGCGGTTGAAGAGAATGGGTGCTGACCGATCAGAGAAAGTGTTTATCCGGCTTCGAGGCGCGTCTGGTGGCGCTCGCCGACGAGCACCGGTATCTGTTCAGCCACGCGACTCTGCCCTCGACTGCCGGACCGTCCGGCGTGCGCCTAGGCTCGTCGGTCATGGACTGGGTGGAGCGGGTCGCGGGGATCCGGCGGTGGGTTCGGGATGGGGAGCGTGCGCCGCACAAGCCGCTGCTCTTGCTGTACGCGCTCGGGTGTTTCCAGCGGCGCGGTGGGGAGCCGATCGCGTTCAGTGCGGCGGAAGCGGATCTGCGGCACCTGCTCAAGGAGTTCGGGCCGCCGCGTGAGACCAGTCCGGGGTATCCGTTCCACCATCTGACCAGCGACGGGGTGTGGCTGGTGGACACGGTGAATGGAGCGGGTAGCCCGGGGTCGGGACTTGGACGGTTACGGGAGTCGCAGGCGGTGGGACGGTTGCACCCCGACTTGCTGCGGGCTCTGACGGACGACTCGCAGCTTGTGGTGCGGCTCGCGCGGCAGTTGCTCGACGCGAACTTCGCGCCGTCGTTACATCCGGACATCTGCCGGTTCGTGGGTCTCGAACTGGACGGTGTGGAGCTGGTGCCGAGGAGAACGGCGAGAGTGCGGCGGGGGGCTGAGTTCCGGGATCAGGTGCTCATGGCGTACGAGTACCGGTGTGCTTTCTGTGAGTACGACGGCCGGCTCGGGGGAGCGGTGGTGGGGTTGGACGCGGCGCATGTGCGGTGGTGGGCTTTCGAAGGGGCTGATGAGCTCGCCAATGGGTTGTGTCTGTGTGCCATACACCACAAGTTGCTCGACAAGGGGGTGCTGGGGGTCACCGCGGAGCGGACGATCGCGGTGTCGATGCGATTCACCGGCGACTCCGCGGCGGCGAAGGCCATGGTGTTGTCACTGGTGGGACGTCCGGTGCGGGGGCCGCAGGCCGGTCTACGAGCGGTCGATCGCGCCAACATCGAGTGGCACGATCGGCAGGTGTTCCACGCGCCGGCGCGTCACGCGTAGCCGTTCAGATGAGCAGCCGGGTGAACGCTTCGGGGGTCACGATGGGGATGCCGTAGGCGCGGGCTTTGCGAGCTTTGCCGGACAGGGAGTCAGGGTCGGCGGCGATCACCAATCGGACTTTTTTCGTCACGTTCGCGTGGGGGACGTAACCGGCTTGGCGGGCCCGGTTCTCCCAGGTCTCGCGGCCTTCGGTCATCTCGCCGGTGAAGACGACGAGGTCTCCCTCGCGTAAGGCGAAGCGGGGTGACGCGGAAGGGGTGCGGGTGGCGGTTTCGGTCAGGGCCTCGTCGGTGGCTGAGGCGGGGAGGTGCAGGAGGCCCGCGATGAGGTCGAGTTCGTGGCGCTCTTCAGAAGTGACTACGCCGTCGGCGAGGGCTGCTTGGGCCAGGGTGAGCAGGTAGTCGCGGTGGAGGCGGTCGAGCTCGGCTCGGCACAGGCCGAGGGTGGTGGCGAGGTCGACCAGAGCGTCGGCTTCGGACGCGGAGATGTGGTGGTCGAGGAGGACCTGGTCGAGTAGAGCTAAGTACGTGGTGGCTTGGACGGGTTGGGCCGCCTGGGGGACGCGGTCGAGGATGCGGGCCAGGAAGTGGTGCTGCCGTTCGGCGGACACACCGCGGCGTACCCACGGAGCGTCACCACCGGCGTACGGCGGCCACTCGGCGGCGGCGCAGGAGGTGAGCGCGGCCGGCCAGGGGGAGTGGGGGCGGGACAGGTCGAGGTAGTGGCGCAGGAGGGCCGCGGCGGCGTGTGCGTCGATGAGTGCGTCGTGGTGGCCGTCGAGGGGGATGTCGGCGATGGCGCAGCAGCCGGCCAGGTTGCGCGGCGCGTGTGGCAGGAAGCGCTGCGCCTCCGCCATGGTGCACACACCGACGACGCCGAGCAGGGGGGTCGTCACACCGATGCGGGTGAACTCGGCGTCCAGGAACCCGGTGTCGAAGCTGAGGTTGTGCCCCACCGGCACCCGGCCGCGCAGCAGCCCGGCGACCGCACCGGCGATCTCTTTGAACGTCGGCGCGTGACGGATGTCGGCGGCACTGATGCCGTGGATGCGCTGCGGCCCGAGGTCACGTTCCGGGTTGACCAGGGTGCTCCATTCACCGGTCACCCGGCCGTCGAGGTCGGTGTGCACGACACCGATCTCGATGACCCGGTCATGCCACGAGGCCCGCAAGCCCGTGGTCTCGACGTCGATCACCGAGTAACCGGCCGGACTGCTCGTCATCTGCCGCCTCCCTCACCACGACTCACCCGGAAGATGGCACGCGGATACGGATCATGCGGCGGGACGGCGTAAGTGTGATTGTCCCGTTACGCAGAGACGCGGACCGGGGGCCGTCCCGCCGGTCGTGTGCCGGCGGGACGGCCATGGTCGGCGGGGTCAGATCTCCTCGACGCTGCTCGGTTCGCGGCGGGAGAGGTCGATGCCGAGTTCTTCGGCGGCGCGGAAGACGTCCTCGTCGGTGTCGCGGAGCTCGATGGACATGCCGTCGCTGCTGAGGACCTCGACGTTGAGGCACAGGGACTGCATCTCTTTGATGAGGACCTTGAAGGACTCGGGGATGCCGGGTTCGGGGATGTTCTCGCCTTTGACGATGGCTTCGTAGACCTTCACGCGGCCTGCCACGTCGTCGGACTTGATGGTGAGGAGTTCCTGGAGTGCGTAGCCGGCGCCGTAGGCCTCCAAAGCCCAGACTTCCATTTCGCCGAAGCGCTGGCCGCCGAACTGGGCCTTACCGCCTAGGGGTTGCTGGGTGATCATGGAGTAGGGGCCGGTGGAGCGTGCGTGGATCTTGTCGTCGACCAGGTGGAGGAGTTTCAGGATGTAGATGTAGCCGACGGCGATGGGGTGGGGGTACGGCTCGCCGGAGCGGCCGTCGAACAGGCGGGCCTTGCCGCTGGCGGCGACCATTCGCTCGCCGTCGCGGTTGGGGATGGTGTTGTCGAGGAGGCCGATGATCTCGTCTTCGTGTGCGCCGTCGAAGACCGGGGTGGCCATGGTGGTGCGGGGTTCGACCCGTTCGAGGCCTTTGGTGCGGAGGTGGTCGGCCCAGGCGGACTCGACGCCGGAGATGTCCCAGCCGCGGGAGGCGATCCAGCCGAGGTGGGTCTCCAGGACCTGGCCGACGTTCATGCGGCCGGGAACGCCTAGCGGGTTGAGGATGATGTCGACGGGGGTGCCGTCCTCGAGGAACGGCATGTCCTCGATGGGGAGGATCTTGGAGATGACTCCCTTGTTGCCGTGGCGGCCGGCCAGCTTGTCGCCTTCGGTGATCTTGCGTTTCTGTGCGACGTAGACCCGGACCAGGTCGTTCACGCCAGGCGGCAGGTCGTCGCCGTCCTCGCGGGAGAAGACGCGGACGCCGATGACGCGGCCCTGCTGGCCGTGGGGGACCTTCAGGGAGGTGTCGCGGACCTCGCGGGCCTTCTCGCCGAAGATGGCGCGCAGCAGGCGCTCCTCGGGGGTCAGCTCGGTCTCACCCTTCGGGGTGACCTTGCCGACCAGGATGTCGCCGGGGACGACCTCGGCGCCGATGCGGATGATGCCGCGCTCGTCGAGGTCGGCCAGCACCTCCTCGGAGACGTTCGGGATGTCCCGCGTGATCTCCTCGGGGCCGAGCTTGGTGTCACGAGCGTCGACCTCGTGCTCCTCGATGTGGATCGAGGACAGCACGTCGTCCTGCACCAGGCGCTGCGACAGGATGATCGCGTCCTCGTAGTTGTGACCCTCCCACGGCATGAACGCCACCAGCAGGTTCTTGCCGAGCGCCATCTCACCGTCGTCGGTGCACGGGCCGTCGGCGATGACCTGGCCGGTCTCGACGCGGTCGCCTTCGCGCACGATGGGCTTCTGGTTGAAGCTGGTGCCCTGGTTGGAGTGCTTGAACTTCGCGAGCCGGTGGGTCGTGGTGGTGCCGTCGTCGTGCGCGACGGTGATGTAGTCGGCGCAGACCTCCTCGACGACGCCGGGCTTGGCGGCGGTGACGACGTCGCCGGTGTCGGTGGCGGCGCGGTACTCCATGCCGGTGCCGACCAGCGGGGCCTCGCTCCTGAGCAGCGGCACCGACTGGCGCATCATGTTGGCCCCCATGAGCGCGCGGTTGGCGTCGTCGTGCTCCAGGAACGGGATCATGGCGGTCGCGACCGACACCATCTGGCGCGGCGACACGTCCATGTAGTGCACCTCGGCGGAGCGGACGTACTCGAACTCGCCGCCTTTGGTGCGGACCAGGACGCGCCGCTCGGCGAAGTCGCCGCCGGGGGTCAGCGGTGAGTTGGCCTGCGCGATGACGTACCGGTCCTCCTCGTCGGCGGTCAGGTAGTCGATCTGCTCGGTCACCTTGCCGTCCACGACCTTGCGGTACGGCGTCTCGATGAAGCCGAACGCGTTGAGCCTGGCGAAGCAGGCGAGGTAGCCGATGAGGCCGATGCTCGGGCCTTCGGGGGTCTCGATGGGACACATGCGGCCGTAGTGGGACGGATGTACGTCACGCATCTCCATGTTGGCCCGCTCGCGCGACAGGCCGCCGGGGCCGAGCGCGGACAGGCGGCGCCGGTGCGTCAGGCCGGACAGGGGGTTGGTCTGGTCCATGAACTGCGACAGCTGCGAGGTGCCGAAGAACTCCTTCATGGACGCCACGAGCGGACGGATGTTGATCAGCGTCTGCGGGGTGATCGCCTCGACGTCCTGCGTGGTCATGCGCTCGCGGACGACGCGTTCCATGCGGGCCAGGCCCAGCCGTACCTGGTTCTGGACCAGCTCGCCGACGTTGCGCACGCGGCGGTTGCCGAAGTGGTCGATGTCGTCGACCTCAAGCGGCAGGTCCTCGGTCGCCTGGTCTCCGGCGTGCAGCCGCACGAGGTACTCGACCGCGGCGACGATGTCGTCCTCGGTGAGCACGGTCTCGGTGATGGCGGCGTCGAGCGCCAGCTTTTTGTTGATCTTGTACCGGCCGACCTTGGCCAGGTCGTACCGCTTGGGGGTGAAGAAGAGGTTCTGCAGCAGGGCCTGCGCCGACTCCTTGGTCGGCGGCTCGCCGGGCCGCAGCTTGCGGTAGATGTCGATCAGCGCGTCGTCCTGGCCGGTGATGTGGTCCTTCTCCAGGGTGGCGCGCATCGACTCGAACCGGCCGAAACGCTCAAGGATCTGGTCGTTGGTCCACCCGAGGGCCTTGAGCAGCACCGTCACCGGCTGCTTGCGCTTGCGGTCGACGCGGACCCCGACGCTGTCGCGCTTGTCGATCTCGAACTCCAGCCAGGCACCCCGCGAGGGGATGATCCGGCAGCCGTACAGGTCCTTGTCGGTGGTCTTGTCGGTGGTGCGCTCGAAGTACACCCCCGGCGAACGGGTGAGCTGCGACACCACGACACGTTCTGTGCCGTTGACGACGAACGAGCCTTTTCGCGTCATGAGCGGGAAATCACCCATGAACACCGTCTGGCTCTTGATCTCACCGGTGGTGTTGTTGACGAACTCGGCCGTGACGAACAGCGGCGCGGCGTACGTCATGTCCTTGTCCTTGCATTCGTCCACCGTGTACTTGGGTGGCTCGAAGCGGTGGTCGCGGAACGACAGCGACATGGTGCCGGCGAAGTCCTCGATGGGACTGATCTCCTCGAAGACCTCTTCCAGGCCGGACTGCGCGGGAACGTCCCGGCGTCCGGCCTCAAGGGCCGCCTCGACCCTGGCCCGCCACCGGTCGTTGCCGAGCAGCCAGTCGAAGGACTCGATCTGCAGAGCGAGAAGGTTGGGGACTTCGAGCGGCTCCTGGATGCGCGCGAACGAGACGCGGCGGGGACCGGCGGGAACGCGGACGGCATTGCGCGAGGCTGCCAACAGGTGTGTCCTTCCGAGGGCAGGCGGCGGACTGACTCCACGCATGCCGGACGACCTCGCGCATAGACGGGGTCGCCAGAAAGAGAAACAGCGTGGACGCATGAGCGTACACGCTCCATGCTAATCTGTCCACGCTACCGCGCACCTATTTCCCTCAGGCGCATTTTCATGATGACGTAAGGGGCCGCGTTTGTCAATTCATAATCGCCTCCGCGCGACACCAGGTTCGCCGACGGCGGACCGGCTGAACGACGCCACCCCGGCTGGCACCATAGGCGGGATGAGGGGGAACATGGCGGTACGCAGACTCGACCTCGGGTACTTCATCCGGCCGGCGTCCGAGGCCGGGGGAGCGCAGCCGCGGGTCGAGCCCGTGCTGGCCTACCTGGTGCGGCATGACGACGGGCTGATCCTCTTCGACACCGGCATCGGCGCCGCCGACGCCGGCACGGAGGCGCACTACCGGCCACGGCGCCGGTCACTGCGGGACACGCTGGCCGAAGCGGGGACGAGCGTGGACGACATCACGCTCGTGGTGAACTGCCACCTCCATTTCGACCACTGCGGCGGCAACCCGCTCATGGCAGGCAAACCCATCGTCGTCCAGGCCACCGAGCTGGCCACGGCCCGCGCCGGCCGGTACACCGTGGACGCGCTCGTCGACTTCCCCGGCGCCGTCTACGAGGAGCTCACCGGGGAGACCGAGATCCGGCCCGGCGTCTTCGTCGTCCCGACCCCCGGCCACACCGACGGCCACCAGTCATTGGTGTTGCGCCGTCCCGACGGGACCGTGGTGCTGGCGGGGCAGGCGCACGATTTCGCGTCGCACTACGCGTCCGATCATCAGGCCCGGCAGGCGACCCTGCACGGCGCGGCGGCGCCGCTGCCGTCCTACCGGCCCTGGCTGGAACGGCTCGCCGAGTTCGACCCGAGGCGCGTGCTGTTCGCGCACGACTGCTCGGTGTGGGAGCCGTCAGCCATCGGCTTCTAGACCGCCGGCGAGGATCTCGTCGAACACGGCGTACGCGGTGGCGTCGAACAGGACGAAACGCACTTCCTGCACCTGCGACGGTGTGGCGCGCACGGTGCCGATCGCGATGCGGGCCGCGTCGCGCATGGGCCAGCGGTAGATGCCGGTCGAGATCGCGGGAAAGGCGACGGTGGCCGCCGCCAGCTCGTCCGCGACGCGCAGCGACTCGCGGTAACACGAGGCCAGCACGTGCGAGCGGTCGTCTGTGGCGGAGTGGACGGGGCCGACGGTGTGGATGACCGAACGCGTCGCGAGCCTCCCCGCGGTGGTGGCGACGGCCAGTCCCGCCGGCAACCCCTGCGGGTACGCCGACGCGCGCAGCCGCCGGCACTCCGCAGGATCTCCGGCCCGCCGCGCCGGTGGATCGCGCCGTCGACCCCGCCGCCACCGAGGAGCGAGGAGTTGGCGGCGTTGACGATGGCGTCGACCCGCTGATCGGTGATGTCCCCCTGCGCCAGGGTGACCCTCATGTGTCCTCCCACGTCGTCAACCCTGAAGTCCCGTTCTGGCCGGAGAGGGACCCCCCAAACGTGGGGGGTGCGGGACGCCGGCACCCCACGATCGTGGGATGGGACGCCGGCCCTCGCGTCGGCACTCTTGAGGCAGAAGGAAAGCCGTACCAAGAAAAGGAACAAAACGGTGTCTGCCACCTCATCGCCGTACTTGGAAGACCTGCGCACACGCCTGGAGGGCTCACTGGTCCTCCCCGGCGACCCCGGCTGGGACACCGCGAGAACGGCCTGGCAACTGGCCGCCGACCAGCGGCCGGTCGCCGTGGTCATCGCGCGGTCCGCCGCGGACGTCGCCGCCACGATCGACACCGCCGTGGCGTCGGGCCTGCGGCTGGCGCCGCAGGGAAGCGGTCACGGCGCCACTCCGCTCGGACCGCTGGACGACACGATCCTGCTGCGCACCGTGGAGATGTCGGGGGTGCACATCGACCCCGTGCGCCGCCGCGCCACCGTGGGGGCCGGCGTGCTGTGGGCCGAGGTCACCGCGACCGCGGCCGAGCACGGGCTGACCGCGCTGAGCGGCAGCGCCGCCGACGTCGGCGTCGTCGGGTACACCCTCGGCGGCGGCCTGTCGTGGTTCGCGCGTTCGCACGGCCTGGCCGCCAACCACGTGACGGCCGCCACGGTGGTCACCGCCGACGGCCGCGTCCTGCGGGTGGACGCCGACAACGAACCCGAGCTGTTCTGGGCCCTGCGCGGCGGCGGCGGCGCGTTCGCGGTGGTCATCGAGCTGGAGTTCGCCTTGTTCCCCATCACCGAGGTGTACGCGGGGGCCATGTTCTGGCCGATCGAGCACGCCGAGGCCGTGCTGGCCCGGTGGCGCGACTGGACCCGCACCGTGCCTGACGCGGTCACCTCGCTCGGCCGCTTCCTGCGCTTCCCCCCGGTGGAGATGATCCCCCCGCCGTTCCGCGGCCGTTCCCTGGTCGCCATCGAAGTGGTCGCGCAGCTCGACCCGCAGACCGCCGCCGAACTGCTCGCACCCCTGCGCGAACTCACCCCCGAGCTCGACACCGTCGCACCCACCCCCGTCACCAAGCTGGAACTGCTGCACATGGACCCGCCGGGCCCCACCCCCGGAGTCGGCGACGGCTTCCAGCTCACCGCGCTCCCCGACGAGGCCCTCGCCGCGCTCCTCGCCGCGGCCGGCCCGGGTGCCGACCTCCCGCTGTTGTCGGTGGAGGTCCGCCACCTCGGCGGAGCCCTCACCCCCGGCGCGTCAGAAGGCGGCGCCGTCTCCTCCCTCGACGCCGCCTTCGCCGTGTTCTCGGTCGGCCCGATGTTCGACCCCGCGTTCGCCCCCGCTCTCAACGCCGCGGTGGACTCCGTGGCCGCCGCGCTGGCCCCCTGGCGCGCGCGCACCTCCTACCGCAACTTCACCGAACGCCGCACCGACGACCTGGTCTTCGACACCGACGTCGTCCACCGCCGCCTGCAGAACGTCAAGAAGACCTACGACCCCCTGGACGTCATCCGCGCCGGCCACCCGATCCGTCCCGCCGGCTGACGGACCGAGGGGACGCCGGCCCGCCGTGGACGGCCGTGCCATTGGGGGACGAGGGCCGGTGTCGTTCCGCCGGGTCTCGATGCGCGGCCGTTCCCGGCCCTTCGGTGCCTGAGGGATCCCGTCCGTCCGGTCGCTGAAAAGGTTCTTTACATAGATATAGACGTTATGTGATGCTCACCCTGTTTACCAAACATAGGTGCGAAAGGTTGCAGGGTGGAATTTCGATGGAGACAATTAAATTCACGTGCCAGAGCGCGCCATCGCGTCGCCTTGATCGCCATGTTGACCATGCCTCTGTCGTTGGCGAGCGTCCCCGCGTCGGCGCGGCAGGACTCCTCGCCACCTCCCGCTTCCTCCACGCCGGCCGCGACTCCGAAGGCTCGCGAGAGCGCACCCGGCACCGCTGCCGGTAAGGCACTGGCGCAAGCCAAAAAGGATAAACGGCGGGTCGAGATAGAGTCGCTGCGGTCGGAGAGCGCCACCTTCTATGCCAATCCCGACGGCAAGACGATCCGGATGGAATTACACAGCAAACCGATCCGCGTCAAAATCTCCGGCGACAATAATTTCACGCCGATCGACACCACTCTCGTCGAGGCGGACGGCGTCATCAGGCCGAAGGCCGCCAAGGGGAACCTCGTCCTGTCCGCCGGCCGGGACAAGACCCTGTTGAAGAGCCGCGCGGCCGGTGAGACGGCGACGATCACCACACCGTCGGCGCTGCCGGAGCCCCGGCTGAAGGGGGACACCGCCACGTACCCCGGCGCCTACGGCAAGGGCCGCGACCTGGTGGTGACCGCGAACCCCGCCGGGTTCCAGCAGCGGATCACCATCGCCGAACGGCCGGACGGGCCGGTGTCCTTCCGCGTCCCTGTGGACCTGCCGAAAGGCCTGTCGTTCAAGAAGGACGCCGCCGGCCGGCCCGTCATCGTCGGCAAGGACGGCAAGACGCTGACCGAGGTGCGGCCGACCCCGGTGCGCGACGCCAGGGCCGCCGACGCCGCCGCTCCGATCGACGCGGGCAAGGTCGGCAAGGCCGCGGTCACGCTCGCCGGCGACGGCAGGACCCTGGTGTTCACACCGGACGCCGCGTTCCTGGCCGACCCGGCGGTCACCTTCCCCGTGACGCTGACCGCGGCGGTGTCGGACTGGTGGGAGGGGCACACCGGCCAGTGGCAGCTCGGCGGCATGGACACCTTCGTCAACAACGCCGACTACCCCGACAGCTGGGACAACTTCAGCCTGGACCGCATCCTGGTCGGCAAGTCCAACAGCGGATCGGTCCGCTGGCGCGGCTACCTGCGGTTCCCCGACATCCCGGACGAGTTCGCCGGCAGCACGGTGCAGAACGCCGACCTGATCCTCTGGAACTACTACTCCAACGCCTGCGGGCTGTCGGTCGGGTCCGGCATCACGGCGCGGCGCGTCACATCGAGCTGGGACGAGCTGACGCTCCACTGGAACAGCCAGCCGACCGTCACCAGCGCCGGCGCGGACAGCGAGTACGGCGCGTACAGCGACACCGGATGCTCCGGCTCGATGGCCCACGCCTGGGACCTGGTCCACTCGCTGGACGACATCGTCCAGGCGTGGGTGGACGGCCAGCCCAACTACGGCATCCAGCTCACGGCCGGCAACGAGTCCGACCAGACCAACTGGCGGCGCTACCGGACCGACGAGGCCGGGGGCTGCAAGTCGGCGCCGCTGCAGGACTGCCAGGGACGGCTCCACCCGCCGATCCTCACCGTCGACTTCCTGCCTCGGAAGCTGAAGCTGGCCTACTTCTCCGAGGTGGGCCCGCGGCGTACGACCCACCCGAGCCTCGCCGAGTTCGCCGCCAAGGGAGAGGTACTGGAGGAGGGTGAGACCCCCGAGACCGGCGACCTCACCGACGAGGAACTGCAGGCCATGATGGAGGAGCAGAGCGTCCCTGCCGAAGTCGGTCCCGACGACCTGCTCCATCAGCCCGACGACGACCAGTGGCTGGAACCTGAGGGCCAGGACCAGACGCCGCCGACGGTGACCGGCACGTCGCCGGCGGACGGCGCGACGCTGGTGCCGCGCGACACGACGGTGCGGGCCGTGTTCAGCGAACCTGTCTGGGACGCGGAGGTGTCCGTCACGGACGGCGCGGGGACGGCGGTCACCGGGACCGTCTCACTCCCCGACGGAAGCGCCGAGCCGGTGTTCACCCCGGCGGCGCCGCTGGCCGAGGGTGCCACCTACACCGTGGAGATCACCGACGCCTACGACGACGAGGGCAACGCGATGGCCCCGTACTCGTGGTCCTTCACCACGTCGCCACCCGCGGCGGGACACTGGAAGCTGGACGAGGGCCAAGGGGCCACGGCCGCCGACTCCTCCGGTCGCGGTCGCGACGCGACGCTGACCGGCACAGCGGGGTGGGTACCCGGCAAGATCGGCGAGGCGCTGTCGAACGAGCCGGCGCAGGCCCGTCTCACGGCGTCACGCGAGGCCGTACGCAGGTCGAGCCCGGTGGAGGTCCCTGAGGAGACCACCGAGTCCAGCGTGACGTACGCGCTCCCCGACGGCAGGACGTACCGGACCGACATCGCCGCGGGCCCCGTGCGGACCCGGCAGGCCGGCAAGTGGGTGCCGATCGACTCCACCTTGGTGGCGGCGGACGGCGTGCTGCGGCCCAGGGCCGGGGTAGCCGGAGTGGAGTTCTCCCTTGGAGGCAAGGGGGTGTTCGCGAAACTCGTCCGTCCGGACGGTACGGAGTTCGCGCTGGAATGGCCCGGCGTCCTGCCCCGGCCCCAGGTGAAGGGCGACGTCGCCACCTACGTCGACGCCGCAGGTCCGGGGGCGGACCTCGTGGTGACCGCGCTGAGCACCGGCTTCCGTCACGACGTGGTCCTGCGGCGACGTCCCGCGTCGGCCGTGGAGTACCGTCTGCCGGTCCGCACCGACGGCCTGACGCTGAGCGAAGGCGGTGACGGCGGACTGCGACTGGTGACCCCCAAGGGGAAGACGGCCGCGTCGGCCCCCAAGCCGGTCATGTGGGACACCGGTACCGCGGGCAAGCCCGGCCGGAGAAAAGGCGAGATCGTCACCGAGCTGGTCGCGGAGAACGGCCGCCAGGTCCTGGTGCTGCGGCCGGACGCCGCGTTCCTGGCCGACCCGGCGACGAAGTACCCGGTGATCGTGGACCCGACGACGACCCTGCCGACGCTCTCCGATGTGTGGATCAGCGACTACGGCGTCACCGGAGCGCTCACGCAATCGGACGACACGCTGTGGGTCGGGACGTACACCGAGGACGGTGTACCCGGGGTCGAGCGCGCGTACCTGAAGTTCGACACCACCGCCATCACCGGTGCGAACGTCTCCGCGGCGACGCTGAGTCTGAACCGCGTCGGCGCCATCGGCTGTGGCGACTCCTCCTCGGGGATCCGGGCCCAGCGCGTCACCGCCGGCTGGACCCCCGGCGCCATCACCTGGTCGAACAAGCCCGCGACGACATCGGCCGGTGAGCAGACCCTCAGCGACTTCACGACGTGCGGTGCGACGGGGACGGCGAGCTGGAACGCGTCGGCCTTCGCGCAGGCCTGGGCCACGGGCTCACCGAACTACGGGATCATGCTGCGTGGCGTGGACGAGACCGTGGTGGGACGGCCCTACTACGACCGGGGATTCGAGTCCAACGAAGGCGCCACCAAGCCCAGCCTGAGCGTCACCTACACCCTCGGCTCCGCTCCGGCGGTCGCCGATCCGGTGGTGCTGCCTGCCGCGACGGTGTCCGGCACTACCACGGCGACCTCGCTGACGCCGCAACTGGCCGCCACCGTGTCCGACACGGTGAACGGGTCGCTGACCGCCGAGTTCGAGGTCGAGCACGACCCGGCGGACACCACCGGCGGCACGGGCTCCATCTGGGCCGGCTCGGTCACAGCCGTGACCTCCGGCTCGGTGGCCGCGCTGACCGTACCCCCCGGCACGCTGCTGGCCGGCCAACTGGTCCGCTGGCGGGTGCGCGCGGTCAATCCGGGACAGTCGACGTCCTCCGTGTGGTCGTCCTGGCGGACGATGAGGATCAACCCCGCCGCGGCACCCGCACCGGTGAGCTCCCCGCTGGCGCACTGGAAACTGGACGAGACCACGGGAACGACCGCGGCCGACGCGACCGGCGGCCCCTACCCGGCCACCCTCGGCGGCACGGCCGCGTGGTCCGGCGGCCTGTTCGGCGGTGCGATGACCGGCGGTGGCGCGTCCACCTCGGGTCCCGTGCCGCGTACCGACCAGAGCTTCACGATCTCGGCCTGGCTGCGGCTGGCGGACGACACCGGCGCGTACGAGATGGCCCGTCAGATGGGGAACGTCAAGCCTGCGTTCTCCCTCGGGACCAACCCGTCGACCAGACAACTGGAGTTCCTCGTCCACACCGGCGACAGCTCCACGGCCACCGCCAACGGCGTGCGCGCCGGAACGGTTCCGGTGAAACGCTGGTTCCACGTGACCGGCGTCTACGACCGTACGGCCGGACGGGTCACCCTCTACCGTGACGGGCAGTCGATCGGCACCAGCACCGTTCCCGCGACGTGGAATGCCGCGGGGCCGCTCACCTTCGGCCGTGTGCTCAACGGCGCGCTGGACGACGTCCGCGTGTACCAGAAGGCGCTGAGCGCCACCGAGGTCGCCGCGATCACGGCGGGCAGCCCGGCACCGGATCGCACCCCGGTCATCTCGCAGCTCCAGACCGACCCCGGCACGCCGGTCACCACGACCACCCCCACGCTGAAGGCCCGGGTGTCGGAACCCGGCGGTCAGGCGCTCCGCGCGGAGTTCCAGGTGGAACGCGACCCGGCGGAAGGCGGCGGCTCGCTGTGGACGACCGGCAAGGACAATGTCGCCTCCGGCGCCGACGCGACCGTCACGGTTCCCACCGGGGTGCTCTCGGACGGCTGGTCGGTGCGCTGGAGGGCTCGGGCCGTACGCGGCGCGACGAGTTCTCCCTGGTCGTCCTGGCAGACGTTCACCGTCGACGTGCCGAAGCCGGCGATCGCCGGGCTCCAGGCGGTTCCCTCCGCCGTGGTCGGCGGCGTGACGGTGACGACCACGCTCACCCCGGCGCTGCGTGGCACCGTCTCCGAGCCAGGAGCGGGGCAGGTCCGCGCGGAGTTCCAGATCGAGCACGACCCCGGCCAGGGCACCGGGCCGATCTGGGCCGGTACCAGCTCCGATGTGGCGTCCGGCCAGATGGCACAGGTGACCGTTCCCACCGGTGCGCTGACGGACGGACAGCAGGTGCGCTGGCGAGCACGGGCCGTCGCGGCCGGCACGTCGGCGACCTCCGGCTGGTCGGCCTGGCGGACGCTCACGGTGGACGTCCCCGGTGACGGGACCGCGCCGGTCATCGACCTGCTCCAGGTCGCGCCGTCCGCGGTGAACGGCGGCACCGTGGTGACCGATTCACCGGCCCCGGCCCTGATCGGCCGGGCCTTCAGCCCGGACGGCGGCGCCGCGCGTGCCGAGTTCGAGGTGGAACACCACCCGGACGCACCCGCGGGTCAGGGTACGGGACAAATCTGGACCGGTGCGGCCGACGACGTCGCCTCAGGCGGACAGGCGTCGGTGACCGTGCCGGCCGGGACGCTCAAGGACGGTCACCTGGTCAGGTGGCGCGCACGCCTGGTCGCCGCACCGGGGACCTCGCCGTGGTCGCCGTGGCGGGATCTGTCGGTGGAACTCGCCGACCCCGTCATCGCGCAGTTGCGGGTGGACCCGTCGGAGACGGTGGGGGCCAAGACCGTCACCACGTCGCTGACGCCGGCCCTGAAAGCCCAGGTCAGCGACCCGTACGGCGCCGGCACGCATGCCGAGTTCGAGCTGGAGCACGACCCCGGAGCCCCCGCTGGTCAGGGATCGGGGCTCATCTGGAGCGGCGGATCCGCCGACGTCGCCTCCGGCTCCGACGTCTCGGCCGCCGTCCCCGGCGGCGAGCTGTCGGACGGCTGGCAGGTGCGCTGGCGAGCGCGTGCGGTCACCCCGAGCGCCACGTCCGCGTGGTCGCCGTGGCAGGACCTCACCGTGGACATCGTGCAACCCGGTGAGGAACCGCTGGCCGCCACGTCCCAGGCCGTCGTGGACACCGGCCGGAGCTACTCTGTCGCGGCATGGCTGCGTTGGGACGACAAGGACGGCGCGTACACGGTCGCCGAGCAGAGAGGCACCCACCAGGCGCCGTTCCGCCTCGGCAACGACCCCGACGCCGGCCTGGTCTTCACCTTGACCAGCGCCGACAGCGCCTCGGCCACCGTCGCCGGAGTGCTCTCCGGAGTCGAACCACCGGTCGGCGAGTGGTTCCACCTGGCCGGTGTCTACGACGCCGGCACCGGGACCGCCACCCTCTACAAGGACGGGACGGTGATCGGGTCGCAGGTGATCGGTTTCCCCGCGTGGAACGCCGCGGCCCCGATGACCCTCGGGACGAGCATGCGCGGCGGCATCGACGACGTGCGTGTCTACCAGGCCGCGCTGAAGGCCGCCGAGGTCGACGGCCTGTACGACGCGGCCGCGGCGCCGGCGTTCGTCGCGGCGTCCGGCATCAGCGTGGCGCGGCCGGCCTCGGCCGCTCCCGCGTCGCGGGCCGCCGGGCCGGTGACGACCGCGGCGGCGACCACCTTCCCCTACGGTCGCAAGACGTTGCAGCAGTGCGAGGACATGCGGGAGGCGGCCGACGACGGTGTCCTGCAGTTCGAGGACTACTGGCGTCCGTACACCTTCTGCGCCAGCCGCCACCACTATTTCTCCTGGTTCATCCCGACGGTCGACGACGGGGACATCGACGGAATAGAGGTCAGGACACTCACCTTCTCCGCCACAGTCGTCGCGCACTCTTACCTCGGCACCTGGAAGCCCGAGAATTCGACCGTCCCGAGTGGGGTGACGCCTGACGGCGGCGGGGTGAACCGGCATCCGAACGACCTCGCCGTATGGGTGCGTATCGACGACGTCGACTGCTACGACGACAACGGTGGCTGCGACGAGATCATGTCGCTCAAGGTGTTCCACCATCCGCTGCGGCTAGGCGGCCAGTGCCAGATCATCCACGGTACGTCCGAGGCGGAGGACCGCCACGGCGAGCGGATATTCCAGGTGCAGAACAGGATTGGCCGATGGGAGGACCTCGGGGACGACGGCCACTACGAGCACTTCGTCTACCGGTCGTTCAACACCGACAGCAACAGCTACCACCATCTGAGCAAGTGCCACATCCGGCCGTGGATCGAGGTCGAGGCGCTGGACATGGACCCCACCGACCCCGGGAGGAAGGTCTTTTCCGTCGCGCTGTGGGACCGGCCGAAGCACGCGAACGGCCTCAGGTACGACAACGGACCGTCCGTCCGCTGTGACCTGTCGCCGAGCTACGTCGCGTACTACGGCGCGTGCGTCTTCAGCCGGGTCAGCAGGGTCTACCAGATGAGGCGCACCGACCCGGCCGGCGCCGCCAAACCCATGAGCCAGGTCGCCAGGCACATCGAGGACACCTGGCGTACGCCGCTGAACACGTTCCCCAAGTACGACTTCCAACGGCCACGGCAACCGATCACCCAGAAGCTGTTCCCGGGTTCGTGGGTACCCGGCGCGGGCCGGTCGACCGCCGCGCTGCACTTCCTCAGCCCGACCGTCAGAACCGACGACGGCAAGTCCACCATCCGCCGGAGGAACAAGGGGATGAAGGACAAGGTCTGCACCAAGGACTTCACCGCAGCGGAACTCGTCGGCAAGGAATGCGACGAGTACCCCTTCTACAGCACATGGGAAGGCGCCGCGCAGGGCTACAAGGGCACTTTCGCAGGGAAGAATCCGACCTGGAACTTCAGCATCAGGCCGGTGGACGTCACGCACAACAAGAACGCGGGGACGGATCTGCAGCTGTTCTACGCGCAGTACCGGTTCTTCAACAATGATCCGTACTGGATATCGATGAACTAGGATGACCGGCCGCCGTGCCATGATCACCATGGCACGGCGGTCTCGCATTCACCGATCCGATGGGACGCACAGTGAAAAGCCCGACCATGCTCTACGACTTCATCCAGGCCTACTGGCCGCCGGCGGAAGACCAGTTCGCGGCGGTCTGGGCCGAAGGACTGAGCGTCACGGAGACCGCGCGGCGGATCGGCGCCGACCTGGACACGGCGACCGTGACGAGCCTGCGCGGCATCGGCAAGGGGCTCGCCGCCGGCCCGCCGGACCCCGAGGCCGGGGTCGTCCTCGTCGGCGAGTGCGGGACCTGGACGCTCACCGTCCAGGTCCAGGGCACGCACATCCTCACCGATCCCGTCATGTCCGCGCTCAGCGCGGACGGCCGCGCGGTGAGCCTCGGTTGGCACGTCAACGGCGGCCACCATGTCACGTACGCGGCCGGCGGGGCCGTCATCGACTCACGGAGCATGAACTCCTACGACCCGGACTGGGTCCCCGAGGCCCTCGCCGCGGACGACCTGACCATGCCGGTCGTGGACGAGGACGAGGACGAGGACGACGTCCCCATTGAGGAGATGATCACCGTCACGCTCGCGCTCATCGGCCGGCTCGTCGGTCAGGAGATCGACGAGGACTGGCTGGAGGACGAGCACACACGCTTCGTCGTCCCCGCCGGTCGTCGCTGAGGCCGCGTCAGACGTCCACCTCGACGATGTCGGCGCTCGGCGTCATGATCAGAGGGCTGTAGTACTCGCCGAAGAGCTTGGCGACGAGTTCGCCGCGGCTGCTGACGTCGACCTTGGTGAAGATCGCCTTGAGGTGGTCGCGGACCGTGTGCGGAGACAGGTGGAGGCCCGCGGCGATCTCGGAGGTGGTCTGGCCGCGGGCCACGCACTCGGTGACCTGGCGTTCCCTCGGGGTCAGCGAGTAGGCCTCCACCATGATGGGGACGATCTGCGCGGAACTCGCCGGCTTGATCACGACGGTGACGGGCCCGAGACGGCCCTGCTTGCTGCGCAGCACCGACGCGTGGATGCTGAACCAGCGTCCACTGGTGGCGCGCAGCCGCACGACCGCCGGCCCCGGCGCCTGACCGGCGGAGACGGCCCGCGCGCGGGCCACCACCGCGTAGACGGCTGCCATCCCGAGCGGAATGCCGGGGCTGTCCCAGGTGGGGTCGTACAGCTCGGCGAACCACCGTTCGGCGTACTCGTCGGTGAACGAGACGCGGCCGCCGTCGTCGAACAGGGCCGTTCCCGGGACCTGACCGAGCGGCGGCGCGCCATGCGCACCGGCCACGGCGAGCCCCGCGAGGCTGAGTGCGACACCGGGGGCCAGCGCCGTGACGTATCGCAGGTCACGCTCGTCGAATAGCGGCCGGTCGGCGCGGCGGAACAGGTCCACCACCCCCCAGGTGCTGTCACCGATGCGGAACGCGGCACGCAGGTTGTCGGCGTACCCCTCGGGCCGCATGAACTCGCGGTACCGCGCGCTCTCCCCGATGTACCCGGCCGTGACCTGCCGCAACGTCGCCGCCGGCATGCTGGAGCGCGACACGTCGCGGAAGGTCAGCACATCGTTCGTGCCGTACTCACGGTTCCAGTACGGCGCGCAGTGCACCCGGTCGATGTTCTCCACCCGGATCGGCGTGGTCGGCAGACTGGTCAGCGGATCGGTGCCGAACCACGCGGCCGCGTCGTACGGCACGACCCGCCGCAACCGCCGCGCCGCCGCCGTGAACACCTCGGCCCCCGGCCCCGACACCCCGTCCAGCAACGGCACCTCGGCCGGAGCACCCGCCACCGGCCCTCGCATCAGCGACACGTCCATCTCCGCCACTCCGTACACCCCACCCGTCCCGCTCATTCTGCACGGGTTTCGGGCCGACCTGAATCCCCCAGATGTGGGGGATTCAGAGCGTCCGGTGATCCTCGGCAGGGTCCGGGCCTCACCCGGTGCAGCAGCCGGCCTCCTCCGCGGCGGGGCCGCAGGCGCATGGTGCCGCGGTGTCCTCGGCGGCGGACCTGCCGAGGGTGTCGGCGTCGGCCTTGACCACGTAGACCTCCCAGGGCTCGGCGCCGGGCCCGCGGACCCACACCTTGTCCTGCAGCGCGTAGCAGCACGAGGTGTCGTTCTCCTCGAAGGTCGCGAGGCCGGCGTCCTTGAGTCGCTGTGTCGCGGCGGTGACCTGACCGGTGTCGGCGACCTCGACGCCGAGGTGGTCCATCCGGGTGTCCTCGCCCTTCTCGCCTTCCAGCAGCACCAGCTTCAGCGGGGGCTCGGTGATGGCGAAGTTGGCGTAGCCGGGACGGCGCTTGGCCGGTTCGACGCCGAAGAGCTTGGAGTAGAAGGCGATCGAGCCTTCCAGGTCCGACACGCGCAGGGCCAGTTGGACACGGGACATGGGGGTCTCCTTACGGATTCGGGTTATATCGACGAGCATCGATATAGACGAGGTTGCCACCTTGGATAGATGTCTGTCAACATAGACACATGTCGAAGCAGATGCTGCCGGTGTTCCCCGCGGGTTGCTGCGAGCCGATGGTCCGCGAACCGCTGGGGGAGCAGGACGCGGCCGAACTGGCACGCATGTTCAAGGCCCTGTCGGACCCGGTACGCCTGCGCCTGCTGTCCCTCATCGCCTCCCACGCCGGCGGCGAAGCCTGCGTGTGCGACCTGACCGGCCCGTTCGACGTCTCCCAGCCCACCATCTCCCACCACCTGAAAGTCCTGCGCGAAGCCGGCCTCGTCGGCTCGGAACGCCGTGGTACGTGGGTCTACTACCGGGTGATCCCCGCCGCCATGAACCGGCTGTCGGACCTGCTCCAGGCCCCCGCACAGGCCGGCGTCCCAGCGGGCTCCGGCACGTGAACGGCCTGTCCCTGCCACGACGGCTCACCGCCGAGGCGGCAGGCACCGCCGCACTGGTGACCGTCGTCGTCGGCTCCGGCATCCAGGCCGACCGTCTCACCCACGACGGCGGCGTGGCACTGCTGGCCAACTCACTGGCCACGGTCCTCGGACTCGGCGTGCTGATCGCGCTGCTCGGCCCGGTCTCCGGCGCGCACTTCAACCCGGTGGTCACCCTGGCCGCCTGGTGGCAGGCACGCCGCGACGGCGAGAACCCGGCGCCGCGCGACGTGGCCGCCTACGTCGCCGCGCAGATCACCGGCGCCGTCGCCGGGGCCGCGCTGGCCGACGCCATGTTCGGGCTGCCTCTGATGCGCTGGTCGGCACACGAACGCTTCGACGGGTCGTTGTGGCTGGCCGAAACGGTGGCCACCGCCGGCCTGGTCACCCTGATCCTCGGCCTGACCCGCACCGGCCGTACCCACCTCGCGGCCCCCGCCGTGGCCTGCTACATCGGCGCCGCCTACTGGTTCACCTCCTCCACCAGCTTCGCCAACCCGGCCGTCACCATCGGCCGGGCCTTCACCGACACCTACGCGGGCATCGCACCGGGCTCGGTCCTCCCGTTCATCGCCGCACAACTCCTCGGCGGCCTCATCGGCGCCGCCTTCGTCGCGACCCTGTTCCCCCGACCCCCCGCCGCCGGGCCTGTCGCGTCCGTCCCCGCCGCCTCTTCCGCCGCCGAGCCTTCCCCGTCCGTCCCTGCCGCCTCTCCCGTCCCCGTCCTCACCGACCCAGGAAGCCATCGCTCATGAGCGTCCAGCCCCCGTCCGTGCTGTTCGTCTGCGTCCACAACGCCGGCCGGTCCCAGATGGCCGCCGCGTTCCTCACCCACCTGACCGCCGGCCGCGTCGAGGTCCGCTCCGCCGGATCCGCACCCGCCGACCAGGTCAACCCGGCCGTGGTCGAGGCGATGAAGGAAGTCGGCATCGACATCTCCACCGAAACCCCCAAGGTCCTCACCACGGCCGCCGTCCAGAGCAGCGACGTGGTCATCACCATGGGCTGCGGCGACGCCTGTCCGATCTTCCCCGGCAAACGCTACGAGGACTGGCAGCTCGACGACCCGGCCGGCCTCGGCGTCGACGCCGTACGGAACATCCGCGACCAGATCGCCACCCGCGTCCACGCACTGATCGCCGACCTCCTCCCCGAGGAACAGACAGCAGCGCGGTAAGGGTCGTCGTCGTACCGTCCCCGTCCCGGCCGCCGTGCAGCGAACGGTTCTCTCGTCCCGAAGTCGCGGCGTACGGCGCGGCGGAGTACCGTTCCCGCTGATCTACACGAAGCGGCGACGCCAGGACAGGAGCGGCGATGAGCGCGGACGACCGGATCGAACGAGCGAGGACGCTCTACGAACAGGCCGTGTACAACGGCGACACCGACGCGCTGACCGAGGCCGAACAGACCCTGGACGCGGTGGACGCCGACGCCGCGCTGGCCCGAGGCCGCATCCTGCACACACGCTTCAACCTCGAGCGCGCCGCCGGTAGGTCCCCCGCCGAGGACCCCGCCGAACTGCCCCTGTTCGAGCGCGCGCTGGAGCTGTACCGCGAACTCGGCGACCTCCGAGGCGAGGCCGAGGCGTTGTTCTGGATCGGCTGCCTGCACCAGGTCATCCGCCGAGACAA
Source organism: Sphaerisporangium rubeum (assembly GCF_014207705.1). Lineage (NCBI taxonomy): Bacteria > Bacillati > Actinomycetota > Actinomycetes > Streptosporangiales > Streptosporangiaceae > Sphaerisporangium > Sphaerisporangium rubeum. Next base: position 4,894,024 of record NZ_JACHIU010000001.1, on the reverse strand, counting down.
CGAGACCGCGACCCCGTACCTGGAGCAGTCCCGCCACCTCTCCGCACAAACCGGCGACAAACCCACCGAGTCCGAGGCCCTGAGACACCTAGGCATCGCCGCACACACGGCCGGCCACCTCGACGAAGCCCGCGACCACCTGGAGAACTCGACCCGCCTCCGCCAAGAGCTCGGCGCCATGCCAGGCGTGGCCTCCAACATGATCGGCCTCGCCTACATAGCCGCAGCCCAGAACCGCCGACCAGACGCACTCACCACTCTCGCCGAGGCCCACACCATCGCACAGGCCCACGGCGCTCACGCCATCGTGCGTCACATCGAGCAGGCGAGAACACAGATCTAGTACGGCGGCCGCTTCCTTCTGTAGCCCATCCCGCGAGCTCACACTGGAATGACCATTGCCGTATTAGCGGACCTCACCGTGTTTGATACCGCCGATGAAGTCGCGCCATCCGTCCAAGGTCAGTCCTAAAGCAGGACCACCAGGGTTCTTGCTGTCGCGTACGGCACGGTTCCCGTCGGCCAGATGTGCCACCTCCACGCAGTTGTTGCTGGTGCCCTGGCTGCGAGAGCTCTTACGCCACTCCACTGTGCTGAGATCCAAGTCGGACAGATGCATCGATACCTCGACAAAATATCGATCGGTTCGGACGCGATCGGTATTCTCAAGTCTCGCCTCTGACTGGAATCCCGTAAACGAGTTCGTACTTGTCGACAGGGATCACAATGTCGGCGGTCTCCACAGGACGGTCATCCACGTAATAGGTGCGTTGGAGCGTGAGGGCCAGCGCGCCGGGTGGAAGTCTCAGCAGCTTCGCCTCTTCCGACAGAAGCGGTCGAGCCGACACGATCTCCGCGCAGTGCGTGATGTTCACGTCGAACACGGCCATGCGGTCGACGACACCGCTTCCCGCATGCGGGCCTTCCTCCGGGAACACCACTGGTGTCCCGCGTGTCAGCTCGTACGGCTCATACGACGTCGACAACATGACAGGTTCGTCATCAGCGAGGAACACATACTTCGTTCGCATGACATCGGGCAGTTCGCCGTCCGGTTCCGGAAGAGCCAATCGCTCACGTATCACCGGCTGCGCCTGCGTGGTCTCGGACTCGTACGTCCAGTGGCCCCGGCGACCCTGAGCCTCGGTCTCCGCGCGGAACGGGCTACCACCGCGATCCTTGCGATACCAAGCACGCGTCAACCGTTTGAGTGCCGGACGCTCCTTGACGAACATGCCGGCTCCGGGCCGAGACTCGATGAACCCCTCAACGGCCAAGGCCCGCGTCGCTTCCCGCGCCACTCCATCGGCGACCAGGTGGGGTGTGTGGCCGGACTCCGGTGGAATCGGCAAGACCATCTGGTTCACCCTCACGGCTGGTTAGGGAATCGAGTCCCCATCCGATCCGGAGCGGTCCGCTGCGCGGTGCAGGGTGGTCAGGAGTGTGGTGCCGGCCGCGGTCAGGTCGAATGTGGGGTCGGTGAGTGTCTCGGCGACGACGGCGTCGATCGCGCCGCTGAGAATGATCGCCAGTGTGCGGCTGTCCACTTCGGAGTGGTACTCGCCGGCGGCGACGGCGGCGTCGATCAGTGCGGCCAGTGGTCTCCATCTGGCGGCTGAGTGCCGGCCGTCCTCGATCCCGATCGCTTCCGCCGCGCCGAGCGCCTCGACAAGGACACGCACATGCCGGGGATGGTCTGCCATATGGCCGATCAGCGAGGTGAGGTACGCGTCGACGGCTCCGGCGGCACTGGACGCGGCGGTGATGTCCGCCTCCACGCGAGTGGTGAGCGACTCGATCACCGTTTCGTAAGCCGCGCGGAGCACCGCGTTCTTGGAGTCGAAGTGGTAGATGACCGCCGCCTTCGTGATCCCGGCGGCGTCGGCGATGCGTTGCAGGGAACAACCGGCATAGCCGTGTTCGGCGATCAACTCGATGGTGGCCGCGATGAGCTGCGAGCGCCGAGCCTGCTCGGTGATGGTCAACGGCCGTCCGGCACGCGTACCCGGCCCTGGCTGATCGGCTGACGTCATCGCAGGAACCGTCCGACGTCGGTCGCGATCCTGTCCGGCTGCTCCCCGTTGACGGCGTGCGACGCTCCTTCGTAGGTCAGCACCGTGCCGCGTTTCAGGTTCTCCTCGGCGAACCGCGCGGCGGCGGCCGAGTCGTGCATCACGGAGGCGCCGGCCATGACGACCAGCACCGGCTTGTCCACGCTCGCCAGTTGCCGGGTGGAGAAGCGTGTGGGACCAGGCAGCTTGAGGACGTAGTTCTTCATACCGGACTCGATCATCTGTGCCACCGGCACATCCTCCACAGGTGCGCCGTTGGCTGTCCAACTGTTGAAGCCGTCCCGCCAGCTTCTCGGCGCCTGGCGCACGGAGACCGGGATCGACCGCAGGATGGCGCCGAGCGAAAGGTCGGCGAAGGTCATCACCGGATCGAGCAGGATCACGCTTTCGATCTTCTCCGGCTGCCGGATCGCCAGGTTCATCGCCGTCCAGCCCCCGATGGACACACCGAGCAGGTGGACACCAGGCTCCGGCATCTGCGTCAACGCTTCATGAAGCCAGCGCGCCTGGTCGGCGTCGCTCTCGATGGGCCGGTTCTGGATGCTGGCACCGGGTTCGCCGAGCAGGTCGACGGTGTAGACGGTGCGCAGACGCAACAACGACGACAGGTTGCCGGCCCACATCGGAGACGCCGCGGCCCGGCCCGGCAGCAACACGATCGGTGCCCGCGCCGGGTCGGCCCCGTCGAACCGATACATGCGCACCAGCCCGAAACCGGTGCGCAGATCCAACGTGGCGTCCGGCTCCGGCAGGTCCCGCATGGCCTGCCGATAGGCGGCCATGAACTCGTCGTGGCCTCCACCGGACGTGAAGTGCCCGACCGGAGTGGTGTCGCGGAAGGCGAGCCAAAGCACGCTCAACGCGGCAACGACGGCCGCCGTGATCCGCCAGAACCGGCGTCGGCGTGGTGGCCGGCCTCCGGTCGGCTCGGTCTGATCATCTGACGCGGTCTTGCGAGAACGACACAGTATTGACCACATGGTTAATAATCTAACCGCTTGGTTAGTGCGATGCTCACAGGCCAGCCTGTGGCGGTCATGCGGCCGGAATGCTCGTCCTGGTCAGTCGTTCGGAGATCTCCCAGACGCGCCTGGCGTCGTCCGTGCTGCGCAGCGGGGGGTACAGCCGTTGCTCGGCAGGCGGGCCGCCGAGGTGGCCGGGGCCACTGGGGCCGTAGAAGGTGGCGGGTTCGGTGTCGGTCGCGGCCATGAGGGCCGGCAGGGCCGCCGTCTCGGCGGTGCCGAGGAGGATGCCTCGTGCCGACAGTGCGCGGATCACGCGGACCTGAGGGGTGTCCTTGCCACGGCCAAGCTCGGGACGAGCGGCCAGGAGGCTGGTGGGGGCCACTCCGGGATGGGACAGGTTGCTGGTGACACCCCAGCCGTGGGCCTTGCTGCGCCGGTCCAGTTCCAGGCCGAACAACCCGAAGGCGATCTTGGACTGACTGTAGGCGCGCTGGCCGTGGTAGCCGCGTTCCCAGTTGACGTCGTCCCAGTTGATGGCGCCACGACGTGCGGCGATGCTGACCTGGGACGTCACGCGTGCGCGTCCGGCACGCAGAAGAGGCAGCAGGTGACCGACCAAGGCGAAATGGCCGAGGTGGTTGGTGCCGAACTGCAGCTCGAACCCGTCGGCGGTCGTCCGCCGGTCCGGCGGCGTCATGACGCCGGCGTTGTTGACGAGGACATGAATGGGGTGGCCTTCCCCGCGCAGGCTCTCGCCGAGGGCCGCGACGGAGTCGAGCGAAGACAGGTCGAGGTCGCGCAGGGAGACGTTCGCGCCGGGGACGGTCCGCTTGATCGTGGTGATCGCGGTCTCACCCTTGCGCCGGTTGCGGACCGGCAGGATCACCTCCGCGCCGGCCGCGGCCAGCCGAGCGGCGATCGTCAGCCCCATCCCGTCGCTCGCTCCGGTGACGACGGCCCGTTTTCCGGACAGATCGGGAACGGTGATGTCGATGCGTGCACGTGGCATGGGTTCTTCTGCTCCTTCATGGTGCCGTCCCGGGTTCGCTGTCGCGCCTCGGAGGCGATCCGCTCCGCGTACGCGGCCCCCCGCCGCAGCCCGGCACAGGGTCGCCGTCCCGGGGACGACATCCAGCTTCGCCGGACGGCGCGGACGCATCCAGGGACTGCCGATCCCCGGCTCACCGGACCGCCGTTCGGATCGGGACAGGGGGATCAGCGGTCCGTGGCTACCCGTTCACGCAGGTGGTAGAACCGGAGCCGTACCGGAGAAGAGGGAAATGACATGATCGATCGCGCCGGGCTGGCGGAGTTCCTCCGGACTCGCCGGGAGGCTCTGCAACCCGAGGACGTCGGTCTGCCGCGCGGATCGCGGCGCAGGACCACCGGCCTGCGGCGCGAGGAGGTCGCGTCGCTGTGCAACATGTCGACCGACTACTACGCACGGCTGGAGCGTGAACGCGGCCCGCAGCCGTCGAGCCAGATGCTCGCCTCGATGGCCCAGGGCCTGCACCTGTCCCTCGACGAGCGCGACCACCTGTTCCGCCTCGCCGGCCACAACCCGCCGACCAGGGGAGCGTCCGGCGACCACATCAGCCCCGGCATGCTGCGCGTCCTCGATCGGCTCACCGACACCCCCGCGGAGATCGTCACCGAACTCGGCGAGACCCTGCGCCAGACCCCGATGGGTGTCGCACTCACCGGTGACACGACCCGCCACACCGGCCCGGCGCGCAGCATGGGGTACCGGTGGTTCACCGACCCCGCCACGCGGCGGCTGTACGCACCGGAGGAACATCCGTTCCTCACCCGCATGTACGCCTCAGGCCTCCGCGAGATCGTCACCCTCCGCGGCCCCGGCTCCCGCGCCGCGCACCTCGCCGACCTGCTCCTGACCCGCAGCGAGGAGTTCCGCCAGGTATGGGCCGACCACGAGATCGGCATCCGTCCGCACGACGTCAAGCATTTCGTCCACCCCGAGGTCGGCGTTTTGGAGCTCAACTGCCAAAGGCTGGTCGACCCGGGCCAGGCCCACTCGCTGCTCGTCTACACCGCCGTCCCCGGCAGCGAGAGCTACGAGAAGCTGAAGGTGCTGTCGGTCATCGGAACACAGAGGCTTCACTGACGACCGCGAACGGACGGACGCTGAGAAGGTTCGCCTCGCCTCGAAAGCTAGGAGGCAAGCTCCTATAGTGATAGGAAGTGGCTTCCTAGTGCAGTAGCCTCCAGGGTGTGACCGAGATCCTTCCCCCGCATCTGCGACAGCTCGCCGAGGTCGCAACGATCGTGGCGGCCGCAGGTGCTACAGCTGACTGGCTGTATCACCTCAGGGGCGATATGTGCGCGCTGCGTGTGATCAAGAATGGCGTTGTCTCGGTTCCCGTCATGATTCCTGCCGACCCGGATCGCGACCCGGAGCTCTTTCGCGAAGCCGTCAAGCGGCTTGAGGCGGTCATAGAGAGGATCAGCCGATGAGCAAGATGATCACGTATGTCGTCACCTACGAGCACGGACGGTGGGTGTCGCGCTGCCCTGGCGGTGAGGTCGACGGAGTCGGCGTGGCAAGCTCGCTGTCCCAACTTGAGCGTGACTTGGCGGGGATTCACGCCTGGGCATGGCCCGAGGAGCCTCCTGGCGTGGAGTTCGTCTTCGACCTTCCCGCGGAGGCGGCGGAGGTGGTGGCGGAATACAGCCGCGAGAAAGAACTGGCCGAAGCGCATACCAAGCGCGCCGCGGAACTCGCGGTCAAGGCCGCGAAAGTACTGACGAGCCACTGGTCGGAGCCGGATACGGCACGTGTCATGGGTTTGTCCAAGCAGCGTGTCCACCAATTGAAGGTGAGCGCCTGACGGTTGTCGGCGCTACGCCGCAGAGCGTCGATCTCGCCGACAGCTTTGAGGGACGGCTGTGGGTAAGCATTGGGTAAGACCAGCCGTAGATGGTCCCCTTCAGCCGTGGACAGCCGGACGTATCGAGAGAGCCCCTGGCGGCATAGTTGCCGGCCAGGGGCTCTTTTCGGTGATCGGGGGTGGTAGGGCGGGTGGGACTTGAACCCACGACCTACGGATTATGAGTCCGCTGCTCTGACCGGCTGAGCTACCGCCCCGCAAGCTGTGAGTCTCTCATAGGTCGGGGGGTGTTTGGGGTGGGGTCGGGTGGGGGTGGGGGCAAAAAAGAGAGGGCACCCCCGGCGGGCGGGTGGGGGTGCCCTCGATCTTGGTGGTGGGAGGGAGGGTCAGGGGGTTAGGGGAAGGTGCAGGTGACTGGGGTTGGAGAGGTGTTGGTTCCGGTGTGGGTGCCGGTGAAGCCGAAGGTTGTGGTGGCGCCGGCGGTGAGGGTGGCGTTGTAGGAGGCGTTTTTGGCGGTTACCGAGGTGCCTGTGGTGGTCACGGTGGCGTTCCAGGCTTGGGAGACGGTCTGGCCGGTGGGCCAGGTCCAGCGGACGGTCCAGCCGGGGGCGGTGGCGGGGCCGGGGTTGCGGATGGTCACGTCGGCCTGGAAGCCGCCGGGCCAGGAGTTGGTGACGGTGTAGGTGGCCTGGCAGCCGCCGGGGGAGGTGGTCGGGGTGGGGGTGGGGGGTCCGGACGGGGTCGGGGTGGGGGTTCGGGTCGGGGTGGGGGTCGGGGTCGGTGTGGGGGGACGGGTGGGGGTGGGGGTTGTGGTGATTGTGGGGGTGGGTTCGCCGGTGGGGGTCACGCCGTCGAGGAGGGACTTGAGGGGTGGGTACCAGGCGTCGGACATCTTCTGGTCGCCTGAGGCGTTGGGGTGGACGCCGTCGTAGGTGTTCTGGGCTGTGCTGAAGGCGGTCCAGTGGTCGACGACCACGATGGGGGACGCGGAGGTGCTCTTGGCGGCGGCCCAGGCGGGGATGTCGGCGTTCAGGGAGATGACGCGGTTGCCGCACTCGGGGCAGGAGCTGACGCTCATGGGGATGATCTTGGCTACGAGGATTTTCATCCTGGGGTTGTTGGCCCGCATCTGGTCGACCAGTTTGCTGTACGCGGCGAGGATGGTCTGGGTGGGGCGGTTGCTCCAGACGTCGTTGGTGCCGAAGTGCATCAGGACGATGTCGGGGTTGGTGGCCGAGAGCCAGGCGGGGAGCTGGTTCTGGTCGGCGACGTTGGTGACGAGTGCGCCGCCGTGGCCTTCGTTGTCGCCGTCGTAGGAGACGCCGCAGCCTTGAGGGGGGAGGGTGCCGACGAAGTCGAGGCCGGTGTAGCCGGCTTGGACGAGGCGGTTCCACAGGAGTGCGCGCCAGCAGCCGGGGGAGCCGGTGATCGAGTCGCCTAGGGGCATGATCTTCACGGTGGCGGCTCTGGCGGGGAGGGCCGGTGTGATCACCAGGTATGCCAGGACACCGACCAGGGCTGTGAGCATTGCCAATAGCGTGCGTCTTGCAGCCATCGTCCACCTCCGGGGGATTTGTCGGCGATGGTAGGGACCATCGGGGAGGACGAGGTAGTCGGAGGTTGGGGGACGACGGCGTGAGCTGGGGGTTCGCTGTTCGCGTGCTGAAAGTTACACGTATGGTGACTTATCCGGTTCAGTGACGGTCAGGTGGCCGGGTCGTCTTCGGAGGGAGAGATCTCCACGGGACGGAGGCGTTCCCAGCCGATGAACACGCCGGCGACGACGATCATGCCGATGCCGGTCCAGAGGTTGACGCGTATGCCTTCTGCCTTGGTCACCGCGTCGTTGCCGTCGACGATGCCGGTGATGACGAGGATGACGCCGTACACCAGGAACAGGCCGCCGATGATGCGGCGGATGTCGAACAGGCGCGCGGCGCGGCCTTTGGCGGCCCGGTCGGCAGCCGACTCCGGGGTGGTGGAGTCGGCCTCTACGGAACCGGTCCAGTCGTCGAGGGGGGTGCGGTCGCTCGGCGGCGGGTCGTCCTGCCGGGTGGCCTCGGTGAGGTGGGGGGAGGTTCCGGCGGACCTGGAAGTGTCCGCGGCCAGGGGGCTGTCCTCGTGGGAGGTGGGCCGGGAAACATCGGCGGCGGCAGGAGTTTCGTCGTGGGAGGCGGGCCTGGAAGTGTCCGCGGTCGCAGGGGTTTCCTCGTTGAGGGGGTCGGCTGACCGGGAGGTCTCTTCGTGAGGGGTGGGGTCGGGGCGGGAGTTGTCGGGGGTCATGAGGGCCTTCCGGGGAGGTCTAGATGAAGGGGATGTACATGGCGGCGGAGAGGATCAGTGCGCCGGCGCCGAGGACGAGGGGGGAGCGGTACCAGGACTTGTCGCCCTTGACGGAGTCGTCGGCGAGAGTCGTGTCGGTGAGGCCCCAGACCAGGCCGCGGAGTTCGCTCTCGGGCTTGGGGGTGGTGGCGAGGGTGACGGCCACCGAGACGACGGCGTCGACGACGAAGGCGATGCCGGCGCCCCAGAAGGTGGCGTTGAGTTCGGTGCCGAAGTCGATGACGTCCGCCTTGTAGAGGATGTACGAGGCGAAGGCGGCCAGCGTGCCGGTCAGGAGGCCCCAGAAGCCGGCCCAGGGGGTCATGCGGCGCCAGAACAGGCCGATGATGAACGTGGCGAACAGCGGCGCGTTGAAGAACGAGAACAGGGTCTGCAGGTAGTTCATGATGTTGCTGAAGCCGGCGGCGATGAGCGCGGTGCCGATGCCGAGGACGACGCCGCCTACGGTGGCCCAGCGGCCGAGGCGCAGGTAGTAGTCGTCGGGACGGTCCTTGCGTACGTGCGAGCGCCAGATGTCGTAGGTGAAGACGGTGTTGAAGCCGCTGATGTTGGCGGCCATGCCGGCCATGAAGGACGCGAGCAGGCCGGTGACGGCGACGCCGAGGACGCCGTTGGGGAGCAGGTCGCCCATGAGCAGCGGGATCGCGTAGTTGTACTGGGGGCCGTCGGGCTTGCCGAGGTCGCTGAACAGGACCAGTGCGACGAGGCCGGGGATGACGGTGACGAAGGGGATGAAGATCTTGGGGTACGCGGCCACGATGGGGGTGAGGCGCGCGGCGTTGGTGTTGCGGGCCGACAGGCCGCGCTGGACCTCGGCGAAGTTGGTGGTCCAGTAGCCGAACGACAGCACGAAGCCGAGGCCGAGGACGATGCCGATCCAGTGCGCGCCGAGCGGGTTGTCGCCGGACGCGGTGCCGGCCCAGGCGTGCAGGCCGCCTTCGCCGATCGCGGACTGCCGGACCTTCTCGGTGAGGCCGGAGAAGCCGCCGACCTTGATCAGGCCGAGGACGGTCACGGGGATGAGGCCGGCGAGGATGACGAAGAACTGCATGACCTCGTTGTAGATCGCCGAGGACAGGCCGCCGAGCACGACGTACGCGAGCACGATCGCCGCGGACACCACGATGGACAGCATCAGCGGCCAGCCGAGCAGCGCACCCATGACGAGCGCGAGCGCGTACAGGTTGATGCCGGCGATGAGGATCTGCGCGACGGCGAAGGTGATGGCGTTGAGGAGCTGCGTCTGGCCGTTGAAGCGGCGGCGCAGGAAGTCCGGCACGCTGTGCACCTTGGATCGGTAGTAGAACGGCATCATCACGACGCCGAGGAACACCATCGCGGGGACCGCGCCGATCCAGTAGTAGTGGACGGTCGCGACGCCGTACTGCACGCCGTTGGCCGCCATGCCGAGGATCTCGGTCGCGCCGAGGTTGGCGGACAGGAAGGCCAGGCCGGTGATCCAGGCCGGCAGGGACCGGCCGGACAGGAAGAAGTCCAGGCTGGTCTTGATGGTCCGGCGTGCGACGAAGCCGATGCCGAGGACGGTGAGGAAGTACACCGCGAGGATGAGGTAGTCGAGGAGGTTGACGTCCAGCCGGAGGTCGGGGGCCGCCAGAGCCAGGTGAGGAGCCACGGCAAGGCCCGCTACCCGGATTTTCCACCCTTTCACCTGGCATAACGATCGGTCTGTGACGCAGCCCACATCGTGGCCCCACTCCGAGAAAGTATGGTCGTCAAACTATTGACGCGCAGGGCCGCGCTGTGTGAGTCTGCGCGCGGGACGTGTCAGGCGTCCGAGCACCACAGTTCCATGCACGCTGGAGGTCGACGGTCAGGGTCCCGCCTGATCGTGCATGGCGGTTTGTCCGTATTCGAAGGGAAACCGTTCATGCGCAGAAAGCTCTTCGGGCTGCTCGCCATCCTGATGGCGGCATGCTTCACCGCGGGGGTGGAGGCCCCACCGGTGACGGCGGCGGCGTCCGACCCGTACACGTTCAAGAACGTCCAGATCGCCGGCGGCGGCTTCGTGCCGGGGATCATCTTCAACCAGACCCAGCAGAACCTCATCTACGCGCGCACCGACATCGGCGGCGCGTACCGCTGGAACCAGTCGACGCAGACCTGGATCCCGCTGCTCGACTGGGTGGGCTTCGACAACTGGGGTTACAACGGCGTGGTGAGCCTCGCGACCGACTCGGTGGACCCCGACAAGGTCTACGTCGCGGCCGGCATGTACACCAACGACTGGGACCCCAACCCCGGCGCGATCCTGCGGTCCTCCGACAAGGGGGCCACCTGGCAGCGCAGCGTGCTGCCGTTCAAGCTCGGCGGCAACATGCCGGGCCGCGGCATGGGTGAGCGCCTCGCGATCGACCCCAACCGCAACAGCGTCCTGTACTTCGGCGCGCCGAGCGGCAACGGCCTGTGGCGCAGCACCGACTCCGGTGTGACGTGGTCCAAGGTCACGAGCTTCCCCAACGCCGGCAACTACGCCGAGACCCCCGGTGACGCCTACGGCGGCGACAACCAGGGTGTGGTGTGGGTGACGTTCGACAAGCGCACCGGCACCAGCGGCAACGCCACCCAGACGATCTACGTGGGTGTGGCCGACAAGGCGAACACCGTGTACCGCACCACCAACGGCGGCACCACCTGGGAGCGCGTCGCCGGTCAGCCGACCGGGTACATCGCGCACAAGGGTGTGCTGGACACCACCAACGGCTACCTGTTCATCGCGACCAGCGACGGCGGCGGCCCCTACAACGGCACCAAGGGTGAGGTGTGGCGGTACGCGACGGCGACCGGCACGTGGACGCAGATCAGCCCGATCGCGTCCAGCAGCTCCGACGACTACTTCGGCTACAGCGGCCTCACCATCGACCGCCAGCGGCCCGGCACGCTCATGGTCGCCACACTGAACTCCTGGTGGCCGGACGCGATCTTCTTCCGCAGCACGGACTCCGGCGCCACGTGGACCCGCGTGTGGGACTTCACCAGCTACCCGAACCGCTCGTTCCGCTACAAGATGGACATCAGCTCCAGCCCGTGGCTGACCTTCGGCACCAACCCCCAGCCTCCGGAGATCACCCCCAAGCTCGGCTGGATGGTCGAGTCCATGGAGATCGACCCCTTCGACTCCAACCGCATGATGTACGGCACCGGCGCCACCATCTACGGCACCACCGACCTGCGCCAGTGGGACAGCGGCGGCCAGTTCACCATCAAGCCGACGGCGGCGGGCCTCGAGGAGACCGCCGTGCTCGACCTGATCAGCCCGCCGTCCGGCGCACCGCTGATCAGCGGCCTCGGCGACATCGGCGGGTTCCGGCACACCGACCTCACCAAGGTCCCGTCGATGATGTTCACCTCGCCGGTGTTCACCACGACCACCAGCCTCGACTACGCCGGCACCAACCCGAGCATCATGGTCAGGGCCGGCAACTTCACCGATTCGGACCGGCCGAACGACAGCCATGTGGCGTTCTCCACCGACGGCGGCGCCAACTGGTTCCAGGGCACCGAGCCCGGCGGGGTCAACAACGGCGGCACGGTGGCCGCCAACGCCGACGGCAGCCGCTTCGTGTGGGCCCCCGGCGACCCCGGCCAGCAGGTCGTGTACTCGGTCGGGTACGGCAACAGCTGGAGCGCCGCGTCCGGTGCCCCCGCCGGTTCGATCATCGAGTCCGACCGGGTGAACCCGAACAAGTTCTACGCCTTCTCCGCCGGCGGTTTCTACGTCAGCACCAACGGCGGCGCGACCTTCACCCGTACCGCCGCGACGGGCCTGCCGGCCACCGGTAACGTCCGCTTCAAGGCGCTCCCCGGCACCGAGGGTGACATCTGGCTGGCCGGCGGCAGCAGCACCGGCGCGTACGGCCTGTGGCACTCCACCAACTCCGGCGCGTCGTTCACCAAGCTGTCCAACGTCACCGAGGCCGACAACATCGGCTTCGGCAAGGCGGCGCCGGGCCGTACCAACCAGGCGCTGTTCACCATCGCCAAGATCGACGGCGTGCGCGGCGTGTTCCGCTCCGACGACACCGGCGCGACCTGGGTCCGCATCAACGACGACCAGCACCAGTACGGCAACATCGGCGAGGCCCTGACCGGCGACCCGCGGATCTACGGCCGCGTGTACATCGGCACCAACGGCCGCGGCGTCATCTACGGCGACCGGACCGGCGGCACCACGCCGGACACCACGCCGCCGTCGAAGCCCGGCACGCCGGCCGCGTCGTCGATCACGTCGACCGGCGCCACCCTGACGTGGACGGCGTCCACCGACGACACCGGCGTCACCGGCTACGACGTGTACCGCGAGGCCGGCACGACCGACGTGAAGGTCGGCACCGCGACCACGAACTCGTTCGCGCTCACCGGCCTGACGGCCTCCACGTCGTACACGTTCTACGTGGTGGCGAGGGACGCCGCGGGGAACTCCTCGCCGGAGTCCAGCCCGGTGACGTTCACCACCACCGGTGGCGGCGGGGACACCACGGCGCCGTCGCGGCCAGGTACGCCGGCCGCGTCGTCGATCACCAGCACCGGCGCGACCCTGACGTGGACGGCGTCCACCGACAACGTCGGCGTCACCGGGTACACGGTGTACCGCAGGTCGGGGACGACCGACGTGAGCGTCGGCACCCCGACGACCAACTCGTTCACGCTGACGGGTCTGTCGGCGTCCACGTCGTACACGTACTTCGTGGTGGCGAGGGACGCGGCCGGCAACACCTCGCAGGCGTCCAACACGGTGACGTTCACCACGACCGGCGGCGGGGACACCACCGCGCCGTCGCGGCCGGGTACGCCGGCCGCGTCGTCGATCACGTCGTCGGGTGCCACGTTGTCGTGGCAGGCGTCCACCGACAACGTGGGGGTCACCGGGTACGACGTGTACCGCGCGGGGACGACCGACGTGAAGGTCGGCACCGCGACCACGAACTCGTTCGCGCTGACCGGCCTGACGGCGTCCACGACGTACACCTTCTACGTGGTCGCCAGGGACGCGGCCGGCAACTCGTCGCCGGCGTCGAACTCGGTGACGTTCAGCACGACCGGCGGCGGAGGCGGCGGCTGCACGGCCGCCTACTCGATCGCCAGTTCCTGGCCGAGCGGGTTCACGGCCAACGTCGCGGTGACCAACACCGGCACCTCGGCCATCACCGGCTGGACGGTCCGCTGGACGTTCGCCGACGGCCAGGTCGTCAGCCAGGCCTGGAACGCCACGGTCACCCAGTCCGGCGCGCAGGTGACCGCGCGCAACGTCTCCTACAACGGGAACCTCGCCGCGGGTGCCGGTACGTCGTTCGGCTTCAACAGCGGCTGGAACGGCAACAACAACAGCATCCCGTCGCAGATCAGCTGCACGGTGGGCTGACCGGCCGCCGCATGAGAAGCGGGCCCGGCACCCCTGCGCGGGTGCCGGGCCCTGCCTGTGTGCCGCGGCGGTCAGGACGCGGACGTGTAGGCCACCATGGACGGCTGGTCCACTCTGGTCGTGCCGCTGTAACAGATGACGTTGCGCACGGTGACCTCCATCCCCCAGGTGCCCCACACGGTCACGAGGTTGCAGAACTCCGGTCCGGGACCGTACGCGGTGACTTGCACGTTGTCCTGCAGCACCCCGATCTTGTGGAAGGTCACCATACGCTGACCGGGACCCGCGCTCTGGATCTCGTTGAACGAGCCCACGGAGTTGAACGTGACCCCCGCCGGCACCGGCGTGTACGGCCCGGGGTTGGCGGGTGAGTTGTCGAAGACGTAGCCGAAGTACCGCGGCGGCGCGGCACCCCCCGTCACGGCCCTGGTGTACTGGTAGGTGATGGTCCAGCCGGTGTCGACGGGGACGTTGGTCGCGTTGTGGCACCGCACCTGGATGAGCTGCCCCGACGTCGTCGGGGCCCAGGCGCCGACCTTGCAGCGGGCCGGCATGCTGGAGTTCACGGCGGTCACCTGGATGCCGCCGGCCATGACCGACGGGCCGAGATTCGGCATCTTCACGGTCCAGACCCCGACACCGGTCGGGGTCACCGAGTTCACCGTGCCGGTCGAGTTGAACTGCGTGCCGATCCCCGAGCCGGTCCAGTGGACGTAGCCGAGTCCCTGCACGATGGCACCCCAGCCGCTGCTCTCCTCGAACACGATGCTGAACCGTGTGTTCTCCGGCGTCCCGCCGAAGCGGTAGCACTGTACCGCCACCACTTCGTCGGCGCCGCTCATGCCCCATTTCTGCGCCTGGCACCACACGGCGGTCTGCGACAGCGCCGTGACGTGCACCACCCCGCCGTTCGGCACGCCGATCTGCGGGAACTTCACGAAGTACTGGCCGACGCCGCCGCTCGTCACGGTGACGTTGAACCCGGCGGGCCAGCTTCCCGCCTGGTGCGACGGGTCGGGGACGCCGCTCGTGACGTCGACGAGCGCGAAGCCCCACCGGTTGGGTACCGCGGCCTCGGCGGCGGTGCCGGCGGCGACACCGGCCGTCAGCAGGCCGATGACGCAGAGGACTCGTAGGAATACGGGAAGTAATCGGCTCATCGCGTTGTCCATCCGCCTCGGGGACCGGAACGTCAGGCCGGTGTGCCGCCGCGCGGTGGGTTTTGGCGCGTTCCACCGGCCCTCCGCTCCTGGATAACCTCAGATCCGCCGGTTGAGAAGACCTAACCTGATCAAGCCGGGACGGCGCACTGGGCCCTGTGGCGCGAGCCGTGTGCCGGACGCCGCGCCGGCCTGTCCGAAAATCGGCGGACACGTCCTGGCCGGGCCCATCCCCAGGTCGTATACCAGGCTCCACCTGCGGGATGAGCGTCGTTTTCATGACGCTGGATATTGTGGGCAGGTGGAAGGCGGCTATTGGGGGTGTACGGCGTGGCGGTGACCGATGAGCGGCAGGACGACGCCTCTCCTGATGTCCGGCGTGAAGGTTTCATGGGTTGGGTGGACAGTGTGCGGTCCACCCGCACCGGCCGGCTCACCCTGCGCATCGTGGTCGGTGTGCTCGGCACCGCGCTGGTGGTCACGGGGCTGGTGCTCGTGCCGCTGCCGGGACCTGGCTGGCTGATCGTGTTCGCGGGGCTGGCGGTGCTGGCCACGGAGTTCGAGTGGGCTCACCGCCTGCTGCAGTTCGCCAAGCGCACGGTGTCGGCGTGGACCGACTGGCTGATGCGGCAGAACTGGCTGGTGCGCGTGCTGGTGGCGGCCGTGACGCTGGCCTTCGCGGCGGTCCTGGTGTGGCTGATGCTGAAACTGAGCCTTGGGGTCGATCTGCTGAGCATGGCCCAGATGTTCCTGACGAAGGCTCTGGCCTAGAGGTACAGGCCGGTGCCCTGCTCGGTCTGCGGGGTGGCGACGGCGTGCAGATCGCGTTCGCGCATCACGAGGTACACCTGGCCGCCGACCTCGACCTCGTACTGGTCGTCGGAGTTGAACAGCACCTTGTCGCCTGCCTTGACCAGCCTGGCGTTGGCCCCGACGGCGCACACCTCTCCCCAGACGAGGCGGTTGGCCATCGTGACGGTGGCGGGGATGACGATGCCGGCGGAACTGCGCCGCTCCTCGGTCTCCTGCTCTGTCTTGACCATGACGCGGTCGTGAAGCATCTGGATCTCGAACTTCGGGTCGGTCACAGGCAAAGCCTATGCGGCGGGGCCGTCGACGGTGACCCGACTTTCGGAGAGCGCTCCCACGAGGCCGGTCGGTAGGGTTCGCCACATGATCGACGATTTGAGCGGCTGGCGGTGGATCAACGAGCCCGCGAACTGGACGGCCGGCGAGGACCTGCGGATCACGGCGGAGGCCCGCACCGACCTCTGGCAGACCACGTTCTACAACTACAAGGTGAGCTCGGCGCACATGTTCGGCACCACGGTGACCGGTGACGCGCTGCTGACGGCCACGTTCGGCGGAGCGTATGCGGCGCAGTACGACCAGGCGGGCCTGGTGCTGCACATCGACGACGAGAACTGGATCAAGGCGGGGGCCGAGTACGTCGACGGCGGCCTCCACCTGAGCACGGTGGTGACCCGGGGCTTCTCCGACTGGTCGGTCACCGTCCCCGCCAAGCCGTCGCAGGAGATCACCCTCGACCTCCAGAAGAAGGGTGACGCCGTGGTCGTGCGGTACGGCCTGGACGGCGCGAAGCCGGAGACGATGCTGCGCCTGGCCTATTTCCCGCCGGGCCCTCCCGCTCTCGCCGGCGTGATGTGCGCCGCGCCGTCCGGTCCGGGGTTCGAGACACGTTTCACCCACGTGACGATCAAGTGAATAGTTTTCTCCCACCTGCGGGGATGTCGGCCTGAATCATGTCACGAGCCCGGCTTTCGAGAGGTTAGCTCGTAAAATGGGTATGTTGGTGCTCCCGACGACGGACGTGAAGTTCGTAGAGGGCCGCGGGGATTTACGGTATTTCGTCCGGTTGATACCGCGTCGGCCCGTGCTCCAGGTGAGGGGGGAAGCGTGGGGGACGAGGTCCGCGGAGGATCCGATGGGCTTGACGTCACGGCACCGAATTGGGCCCGGATCGCGAATTATTTCCTTGATGGAAAAGACCATTTCGCGGCGGACCGAAAAGCCGCGGAGGAGCTTCTCTCCTACGCTCCGGAGATCCGGACCATGACGGTGGAGCTCAAGGAGTTCCACGGCAGAGTGGTGCGCCATCTCGCCGCAGAAGGCATGACGCAGTTCCTCGTGGTCGGCGCGGGCCTGCCGTCCAGTTGCAACACCCACGTCGCCGCTCGTGAGACGCAGCCGCGAGCGCGTGTGGTGTACGTCGCCGACGACCCGGTCGTGCTGTCGCACGGCCGGGCCCTGGTCGCCACCGACGACGACACCGGCATGGTCGAGGGAGACCTGCTCGACCCGGACGCGATCATCGACGACCCGGTCACGCGCCGCCTGATCGACCCGGCCCTGCCGGTGGTGGTGATCATCCCGCACCGCCTGCAGTTCACCCCGGACGTCGACGAGCCGTACAAGAGGGTCGGCGAGCTGCGCGACTGGATGCCGGCCGGCAGCCACCTGGTCGTCACGCACGCCGTGCTCGACTCCCGGCCGAAGACCGCCGACCGGGTCGTGCCGGTCTACCAGCGCATCTTCCGCCGCACCGAGGACGCCTCCCGCACCCGGCAGCAGGTGCTCAGGTTCTTCGACGGCACCGAACTGATCGACCCCGGCCTGGTGTACATCCGGCAGTGGCGGCCGGACCACCCGCTGGCGGCGCGCAACCCCGAGCGGATCTGGACCGTCGGCGGCGTGGGCCGCAAACCCGGCCCCTGACTCCTGCCGGCACTGATCTCCGCTGAGTCCGAGCGGTGGCCGAAGCGCCGCCTGCCGGTGATCCGGCGCACATGGACGCACCTCATACTGTGATGCGCACATGTGAAGGGAAAGGTCAGGGGACTTGAGGATCGCACCGTTCGCCGGGTTGCCCACACCGTTGCGCTGGACGGCCCGGGTGCTCACCGTCCTCGTGGTACTCGCCGTCCTGCTCGCCGGAGCGGCCGTCTGGACGGTCCGCAGATCCTTCCCGCAGACCGGCGGGGAACTACGGCTGCCGGGCCTCCAGCGGCAGGCGACCGTGCTGCGCGACGCGCACGGCATCCCGCACATCTACGCCGACACCCCGCACGATCTGTTCATGGCACAGGGATACGTGCACGCGCAGGACCGGTTCTGGGAGATGGACTTCCGGCGCAAGACCACCGCCGGCCGGCTGTCGGAGCTGTTCGGCGCCTCCACCCTGGACGTCGACAAGGTGGTGCGCACCCTCGGCTGGCGGCGCACCGCCGAACGTGAGCTCGCTCTGCTGAGCGCCGCGACCCGGCAGGCGCTCACCGACTACGCCGCCGGGGTGAACGCCTGGATGACGGCGCACGACGGGTTCGCCGAGCGCAGCCTGGAGTACGTCGTGCTCGGCCTCACCAACGGCTCCTACCGTCCCGAGCCGTGGACCCCCGCCGACTCCCTGGCGTGGCTCAAGGCGATGGCGTGGGACCTGCGTTCCAACATGGACGACGAGCTGCGGCGCGCGCTGTACGCCTCCGTGCTGCCGAAGGACCGGGTGGCGCAGCTCTACCCCGCCTACCCCTTCGACCGCCACGCTCCGATCGTCACCGGCCCGGCACGCGGCGGCGCCAAGCCGGCCCGTCCGGCCGCGAAGAAGACCGGCACGGACGGCGACCCCAGAACGGCCGCCGCCGGGTCCGGCGACCGCGACCCCGGTACGGCCGAGGACGGCGACTCCGGTACGGCCGCCGCGCTCGCCGCGGTGGCGCGCACGTTGCGCGTGGTGCCGTCGCCGCTCGGCACGAAAGGCGGCGACAGGGACGGCATCGGCTCCAACTCGTGGGTGGTCGCCGGCGCGCACACCGCCACCGGCAAGCCGCTGCTCGCCAACGACCCGCACCTCGGCCCGCGCATCCCGTCCATCTGGTACCAGGCCGGGTTGCACTGCCGCGTGAGATCCGCCGCCTGCCCCTACGACGTCACCGGCTACACGTTCTCCGGCCTGCCAGGCGTCGTCATCGGCCACAACGACCGTGTGGCGTGGGGTTTCACCAACCTCGCACCCGACGTGGCTGACCTGTACCTGGAGCGGACCAAGGGGGACACCTACGAGGTGGACGGCGCCTACCGTCCCATGGAGGTCCGCACCGAGGAGATCAAGGTGGCGGGCCGCGCCGCCGAGCGGCTCTCGGTGCGCGCCACCCGGCACGGCCCCATCGTCTCCGGTGTGCTGGACAACGCCACCAGGGCCGTCCCCGGCGCGGCAGCGGCGGCGGGGGAGCCGAAGGACGGGCTGGAGGCGGCGCTTCGCTGGACCGCGCTCGACCCCGGCCGCACCGCCGACGCGCTGCTGCTGCTCAACACCGCGCGGAACTTCCAGGAGTTCCGCGCGGCGGCGGCGCTGTTCGAGGTCCCCGCGCAGAACATGGTGTACGCCGACGTGGACGGCAACATCGGCTACCAGGCCCCCGGCCGCATCCCGGTCCGCGCGAAAGGCGACGGCACCTGGCCCGCCAAGGGCTGGACCAGCGAAGCGGAATGGACAGGTTTCATCCCGTTCGACGAACTGCCTTCGGCGTACAATCCGCCGGAGGGCTACATCGTCACCGCCAACAACGCCGCCACAGGACCGGGGTACGACCACTTCCTGACCTCCGACTGGGCCTACGGCCACCGCTCACAGCGCATCACGCAGCGTATCCGCGAGGCCCTCGCCGCCGGGAAGATGACGGCGGCGACCATGGGGGACATCCAGATGGACACCGCCAACACGCTGGCCCCCACGCTCGTCCCCCACCTGCTGCGTGCCGGCGTCCCCGACGGGGAGATCCGCGAGCTGCTGGAGACCTGGGACCGCACCCAGGGGCCGGACTCGGCCGCCGCTGCGTACTTCAACGCCGTGTGGCGCCACCTGCTGAGCCGCACGTTCGACGACGAACTCCCCGAAGGCGGCCGGCCCACCGGCGGCGACCGATGGTACGAGGTGGTGCGCGGCCTGCTCGACCGGCCCGCCGACCCCTTCTGGGACGACACCCGCACCCCCGCCGCCGAGACCATGGACGACACGCTGCGGGCCGCCATGACCGACGCGCGCGCCGAACTGCGGGAACGGCTCGGCGGCACGCCGGGGGAGTGGCGCTGGGGTGACCTGCACACGCTGGAGCTGACCAACGAGACCTTCGGCACCTCCGGCATCGGCCCGGTCGAGTGGCTGTTCAACCGGGGTCCGCTGCGTCTCGGCGGCGGCAAGGACGCGGTGGACGCGACCGGCTGGAACGCCACCAAGGGGTACGAGGTCGACTGGGTGCCGTCCATGCGCATGGTCGTGGACCTCGCCGACCTCGACCGGTCCCGCTGGGTCAACCTGACCGGCGCCTCCGGCCACGCCTTCCACGCCGCCTACGCCGACCAGGCGGAGCTGTGGGGGACCGGCGGCACCACCCCGATGCGCCACACCGAACGCGCCGTGAAGGCGGACGCCACCGACACGCTGACCCTGGTCCCCTGACCAGGCGGGCCCGCCGCTCCACGGACGGCGGGCCGGTCGGCCGGCGAGAACTCAGGTGGAGGACCGGCAGCGTCTCCGGTGACAGGCCGGTCGCCGCTGTGAGACTCCAGCCGGCGGTCAGCCGCTGGTGACCGACGCGATCTCGGCGAGCGGGAACTCCAGGTAGTCGCCGGCCTCCTCGCACCAGGCGTCGAGGACGCCGCGGCGCAGCTCGCCGTGGCTGATGGTGGCGGTGATGCCGTCGGACAGGGTGATCAGCGCGCGGACGCCGCGGTCCACCACGAAACCGAGCAGCGACTGCTGCGCGGTGGGGAGCCGGGTGGCGAGGCGGCCGATGACGGCCCATGTCTGGCCCGCGGCCTGCTCGTCGGGGCCGCTGCGCATGAGGCGCTGCGCGTGCTCACGCGGGTCCGGTGGCGGGTCGGCGATGATCGGCGGAGGGCTTTCCAGCTCCGCCACCCGGCCGCCGGGGAGCAGGATCAGCCGGCCGCCGGCGGGTTCGCGCCGTACGGCGATCTCGCCGGTGTCGTCCACGGGGACCGGCGCGTAGCCGGCCTCGCGGAGCGAGGTGAGGGTGCGGTCGGCGGCGGCCGACGACGCGAGCACGGTGGGGGCCAGCAGGCGCAGGCCGAGCCGCGTCAGGCGGCGGTGCGCGGCGATCTCGGCGAGCAGCCCCGGGTCACCCTGGATGATGCAGCCGACCGTGGTGACCGTCACCTCGCCGTGCCGCCGCGCGACGTCCTTGACGAGGTACGCCAGCGGCTGCGGCACCGTGCCGGCGGCACGCAGCTCTTCGAGCAGGGACTCGGCCGAGTACCCGGCGTCCAGCGCGCGCCGCACGCTCGCCGCACTGAACCGCCACACCGACGCCGCGCCTTTGGACTCGCGGTCGGCGGCCCGGTCGAGCAGCGACGACAACTCGGCCGCGGGGGGACCGGTGACGACGGCCGTCAGGTCGGCGCCGAACAACGCGGTGCGCTGCGCACCCGCGAGGGCCCGTACGGACACCTCGACCAGGCCGGGGTCGTGCTCGACCTCCGGCACCGACTCGTCCTGCTCGTCGCCGGCGACGCCGGGGCCGAGCGCGGCGAGCGCGCGGCCGAGGCCGGTGAGGCTGTCGCCGGCCATGAGGCCGAGCAGACGGGCCTCGGCGAGCACGGCGGGGCAGCACTCGGTGAGCAGCTCGCGGTCGAGCAGCGGCGCGCGCCAGTGCACGGCCTGCACCAGCTCGGGAAGGCTGGCGAACGTGGCGTCCTCAGGCAGGGTGGCGAGCGTGGTGAGCACGGCCCTGCGCACGCGTGCCACGGTCTCACCGGCCGGGTCGTCGCCGAGCACGGTGGGGTAGCGGCCGGAGACACGGCGCAGCGACGAGCGCTCCATGCGCCACCAGGCGGCGAGCAGCGTGCGCAGCCGCGCCGGAGCGTCCTCAAGGCGCCACGCGTCGAACCGCTTGGTGGGGATCAGGCCTTCCGCGGCGTCGTCGAAGGCCAGCAGCCGCGCGACGGCGCAGACCTCCAGCAGCAGCCGGGCCTCGTCCTCGGCGCAGCCGGTCTCCTTGACGACGCGGCGCACCTCGCGCACGCCGACGCCGCCGCCTTTGAGCAGCGGCAGCGGCGTCTTGTCGGTGTTCTCCAGCAGCGCGGCGGCGCGGTCCACGGCGTGCGGCGCGGCCAGGCACATGGCGTGGCCGGCCTCGGCGGGGTCGGCGGCCACGGTGCCGAGCGCCGGAGGCTCGGGGGTGAACGGCGCGCGGTAGTCGGGGCCGCGCAGCGCGAGCGCGACCTCGCGCGGCATCTCGGCGATGTCCCACTGGGTGCGGTACAGCAGGCCGCGCTCGGCGGCCCACTTCTCGGGGCTGTCGAGCGCGACGAAGCGGTTGCCGTCGACGCCGCGCACCGGCCCGTCCCAGGCGAACTCGTCGAGCAGGCTGACCGTGCCGTCGGGGGCCTCGCGCAGCAGATCGGCGAGCCGCTCGGCGTCGCCGAGCACCGCGGTGACGCGGGCCATGAGCTGGCGCCTGCCGCCTTGCGCGGACAGGCCGAGCGCGCGGCTCATGCGGCGCAGGCCTTCTGAGTTGAGGGTCCAGGAGTCGAGGTAGGAGGCCAGGGGCTCGCCGAGGCCGCAGGGGGCCGTCCACCAGCGCGCGACGGCCTCGGCGAGGTGGAGGGAGCCGCCGGGGCCGGGCCAGGCGAGCGCCTTGTCGTACAGGCCGTCGAGCCACGGCACGACCTCGGCGGTGGTCACCCCGAGGAACCGGGCCAGCTCGTCGGGGGTGGCGCGGTCGCCGACGACGAGGCAGGCCTGGAGGATCTCCAGCGGCGGCAGGGGGAGGCCGCGCATGACCTCCATGACGGCGAAGTTGTCACTCAGGCGGCGGGCCAGGGTGTCCAGGCGGCGCGGCCACGGCGCGGCGATGGCGTCGGGCCGACCGGCCAGGACGCGCGCGAGCCGGTCTTCATCAAGAGTTGTCAGCCAGGCGAGCAGGTGATCGTCCATCACGGCTCTTTCGAAGGTCTCGCGGAAGTCACCAAGATGCCACCGTAATGCAGAGCACAGGTCCGGCGGGTTCGACGTAGCAGAATAGGCCCTGATTCATTGGCCGCGCGTCGACGCCGCGGCGCACGCGTCCGGCGACGCCGGTGCCGTGTTCCCAGCTCAGGGGGCATCGAGCCCGCCGCGTACGGTGGGCCTCCCCTCCCCGAGCGGGTGGGTGGCATCTGCCGTCAGCTCTTCAGCACGGCCCAGACGACCTTGCCGTACGGCGACAGGGGGTCGAAGCCCCAGCGCAGGCTCATCGACTCCACGATGTGCAGCCCCATGCCGCCGGTCGCGAGATCGGCGGCGCGGCGCAGCACGGGGACGGCCGACCCGGGGTCGGCGAAGACGCAGGTGACCAGCGAGCCTTTGCGGATCATCGACATGCGGACGAGGTCGGCGCGGTCGGCGTGCGGGTGCGCGCCACCGGAGGCCAGGCCGTGCCGCAGCGCGTTGGTGGCGAGCTCGGAGACGACCAGTTCCATGTCGGGGACCAGGTCGCACATGTCCCACCCGGTGAGGCTGCCGGCGGCGAAGCACCGCGCGGCGTGCGCGGACCGCGCGTGCGGCGTGAGGACGAACGTGGCGCTCGAGGTGCAGGCCCCGGCAGGGGCGAGGTCGCGCGCCGGCTCGGGCCACCAGCCGATCGGGGGCCACCAGTCGAACGCCGACCACTGGTTCCCCCCACGAGTCAGGTCCGTGGAGTGCACACAGATCATCATGGATCAGCTCCCGTGCACTTGCAAGAGCGAATGCACGTGCAGAAGCTACGTGCAGGCGCTACGGTTGGTACAAGAGGTCACGAAAGGGGACTACACGCGCGATCTTTGACAGACTGTGATCCAGTCCACAACCGGAGGAAGGCACGTGTCGATCGACCCCCCGGGTACCGGCTCAACGGTCCGGCGAATCATGCTGGGCGCCAGCTTGCGCAAGTTGCGCGAGGATCGGGGACTCAGCAGGGAGGAAGCGGGTTTCCACATCCGCGCCTCGGAGTCCAAGATCAGCCGGATGGAGCTCGGCCGGGTCGGGTTCAAGACGCGTGACGTCGAGGATCTGCTCACGCTCTACGGCGTCAACGACGACGCCGCCCGCCGCGGGCTGCTGGAGATGGTCCGCGAAGCCAACGCACCCGGATGGTGGCAAAAGTACAGCGATCTGCTACCGGCATGGTTCAACACGTACATCGGTCTCGAGGAAGCGGCCCAGACCATCCGGACCTACGAGGTGCAGTTCATCCCAGGCCTGCTCCAGACCGCGGCGTACGCGCGCACCGTGATCAGGCTCGGCTGGCCGGACGTGACCGAGGACGAGATCGATCGGCGTGTGCACATGCGCCTGGAACGGCAGGAACGTCTCACCCGGAAGGACGGTCCGCGGCTCTGGGCGGTCATCGACGAGGCCGCGCTGAGGCGGCCGATCGGTGGCAAGGAGATCATGTACGAGCAGATCCAGCACCTGATGGCGGTGGCGAGCCTGCCGTCCATCACCCTGCAAGTGATGCCGTTCCAGTTCGGCATGCACGCGGCCGAGGGTGGGGCGTTCAGCATCCTGCGTTTTCCGGAGTCCGACCTTTCGGACGTGGTCTACGTCGAGCAGCTATGGGGTGCCCTCTACCTGGACAAACGTGAGGACGTCGATCCGTACCTCACCGCCATGGAACAACTGTGCGTCGAAAGCACAACGCCTGGGGGCACCGCCGAGATCCTCGGCGACATACTCAGAGAGATCTAGATGACCCAGCCCTATAACGGAATGCCGGCCACCAGCCTGACCGGAGTGGCCTGGCGGAAGAGCCTGTACAGCAACTCGCAGGGCAACTGCGTCGAGCTTGCCGAGCTCCCCGATGGAGGTGTCGCCGTCCGCAACTCTCGATTTCCGGACGGTCCCGCCCTCATCTACACCCGCGCCGAGATCGCGGCACTCGTGCTCGGCGTCAAGGACGGGGAGTTCGACAATCTGGTCGCGTAACGTCCTGTTCACATATCGCGCGTCCGGTTAACCGGAGAGCGCGCATCGCGTAACCGGGGTCGTTCATCCGATCCGGCACACTGGTGGCCTCCGCTGCGCTTGATGTCCCTGGGAGCCCCGATGCTGGACCAGATGACGCTCTACCCCGTCGCCGATGACGTGTTGTTCGCGCCGGGGGGCCGCGTCGTGATCCGTACCTACGGTGTCGCGTCCGCGGCCTCCACAGAGGACGGCAACCGTGCCGTGGCGTACCGCACGTGGGTCACGGGGGTTCGTGACCAGCCCCGATACTGGCGCTGGGGTCATTTCGAGGACGCACGCCGCGGCCACCGCAAGGTCCTCGAATGGCTGACGGGACGCGGCCCCCAGCCGACGGCGGCCCCCGTCACCTGACCCGCGTCAGATCGGCGCGTTCCAGCGGCCGACGGCGCGCTCACCGTGCTCGAAGCCGAGCACCGACACCGTCCCTGTGTCCAGTTTGAACAACTTCCCGTCGCGCGGCGGCAACCCCAGCCACCGTGCGGCCAGCACGCGCAGGAAATGACCGTGTGCGACCAGCGCCACGGTGCCGTCCGCGGGCAGCGCTCGCGCGATCACCCGGTCGGCCCGCTCCCCGACCTGCTCCACCGTCTCGCCGGGATGCTCGGCGTCCCCGGGGATCACCCCGTCGCGCCACAGGTACCATCCGGGCCTGGTCTCGCGGATCTCGGCCGTGGTGATGCCTTCGTAACCTCCGTAGTCCCACTCCCACATGTCGGTGTCGGTCCTGACGCCGGTCAGGCCGGCCAGTTCCGCGGTGCGCAGGGCCCGCCGCGCGGGGCTGCTCAGCACCAGGGAGATCGTCCTGCCCTTGAGCGCGCCGGCCAGCGCGCGGGCCTGCTCCTCACCTTCCGGTGTGAGCGGTACGTCGGTGCGGCCGGTGTGCCGCATGGCCGTGCTCCACGCGGTCGCGCCGTGCCGCAGAAGTATGAGCTCCTCCATCGCGCCATCATCCACGACCGGCGCGCCTCACGGGCCGCCGGGGGACGCTCAGCGGCGGGAGGCGGCGGGGCTCAGGTCGCCGCCGGGTGGCGCGCGCGCATGGCGTGCTCGACCAGGGTGACCAGCACGTTCTTGCTCGACTCGCGGCGGCGCGCGTCGCACAGCACCACCGGGATCCGCGCGTTCAGGTCCAGCGCCATCCGGATCTCGTCCAGATCGTAGGAGCGTGCGCCGTCGAAGCAGTTGACGGCCACCACGAACGGCGTGCGGCGCCGCTCGAAGTAGTCCACCGACGGGAAGCAGCCGTCCAGCCTGCGGGTGTCGGCGATCACCACCGCACCCATGGCGCCGATCGCCAGCTCGTCCCACACGAACCAGAACCGCTCCTGGCCCGGCGTGCCGAACAGGTAAAGCACGTGGTCGTCACCCATGGTGATGCGGCCGAAGTCCATCGCGACCGTGGTGGTGGACTTGCCCTCCACCCCCGTCAGGTCGTCGACGCCGGCGCCGCGGTCGCTCAGGATCTCCTCGGTGCGCAGCGGCCGGGTCTCCGAGACCGAGCCGACCATGGTGGTCTTGCCGGCGCCGAAGCCCCCGGCGATGAGGATCTTCACCGCCGTCGGCACCTTCACCGGCGCGGAACGCACCTCAGAGCGCCCGAAGGCCATTGAGCACCGCCTTGTAGGTGTCCAGACTCAGCACGTCGCTACCCCGGTGCGGCTCCTGGATCGCGACGACGCGCCGGTCGAGCAGGTCGCCGAGCAGCACGCGGACCGTGCCGGCCGGCAGGTCCAGGTGCGCGGCGATCTCGGCCACCGACAGCGGCCGTTCCTCGCACATGTCCATGATGGTGTGGTGCTCGGGGCCGAGGCCGGGCTGGCCCGGCGCGACGGCCTCCACGGTCATGACGAGGGTGATGAGGTCGAACTTGCCGCGGCTCGGCTTGGTCCTGCCGCGTGTCATCACGTACGGCCGGACGATCCTCCCGGCCTCCTCATCCAGCCACTGCTCCTGGCCTGGGTCGTCGGAGAGGCTGGTCATCACGCTCCTTCCCCCGGATCGCCGTGATCTGGGTGGGGTGGGCGGGCGGCGTCGGCGCGGCCGCGTTCTGTACCGGACTGGAAGGCCGCGAGCATGCGGCGGGTCTCCTCTGGTGTGCGTTCCGCGGCGGGCCGTGCGGGTGCCGCCGCGGGTCGTTCGTCGCGCAGGCCGGGGGCCAGGTGCGACTGCGCCACCCGGCGGGGGAGGCCCGACGGTGTGGTGAACACCGTCGGCGCCGGTGGCGCGTGCTCGGTCGCCGCGCCGCCTGCGGGCTCGGGGGACGGCGGCGGCACGTCGGCGGTTCGCGGACGAGGCGGGACGGCCTCGTGCGCCTGTACGGTGCGCGCCGTCCGCACGGCGCGATCCCCGCCGGTCTCACCGGTCTCACCGGGGAGTCCGGGCTCGCCGGGGTGCTCGGGGGTGACGTCGGGCTCGGGCTGGCGGCCGGGGCCGCGGGTCAGGTCGGGACGGGGATCCCTGCGCTCGTCCTCCCCGGCGGGGCTCCACGCCGACCGGCCGGTGTCCTCCCGGGAGGCCGGCACGCCGGAGCCGTCGGGAGCGTCGGCGTCGGGGTCGATCAGCTCGCGGGGGAGCAGCACGATGACGGTGGTGCCGCCGTACGGCGAGGACTTCAGCGTCACCTGGATGCGGTGCCTGGCCGCGAGGCGGCTGACCACGAACAGGCCGAGACGCGGGGTGTCGGTGAGCTTGAACTCCGGGGGCTCCGCGATGCGCGCGTTGGCCTCCTGGAGGTCCTCGGAGCTCATGCCGAGGCCACGGTCCTCGATCTCGACGACGTAGCCCTTGCCGACCACCTGGCCGCTCACCCGTACGGTCGCGAACGGCGGCGAGAACGACACGGCGTTCTCGATCAGCTCGGCCAGCAGGTGGATCACGTCGCCGATGGCGCGTCCGGCGAGCTCGCCGTCGTCCATGGTGCTCAGCTCGACCTGGGTGTAGTCCTCGATCTCGGCGAGCGCGCCGCGCACCACGTCCACCATCGGCACCGAGCGGCGCCAGGCGCGGCCGGGGGACGCGCCGGACAGCACGATGAGGTTCTCGGCGTTGCGCCGCATGCGGGTCGCCAGGTGGTCCACCCGGAACAGGTCGGCCAGTTCGGCGGGGTCGGACTCCCGCTTCTCCATGGTGTCGAGCACGGTGAGCTGCCGGTGCACCAACGACTGGGTGCGCCGCGCGAGGCTGAGCAGGATGGCGCGGTAGCCGCGCCGCATCTCGGCCTGCTGCACCGCGACCCGCACCGCGGTCTCCTGCACGGTGTTGAACGCCTGGCCGACCTGGCCGATCGCGTCGCTGCCGACCGCGAGCGGCGGCGCCTCGGACGCCACGTCCACCTCTTCACCCCGGCCGAGGCGGTCCACCACCGAGGGGAGCCTTCTGGCGGCGAGGTCGAGCGCGGCGGCGCGCAGTTCCTCCAGGCGCCGCACCAGCGCGCGGGCCGTGGTGATGGCGAGCACGATGGACGCGATGACGGCGATCAGGCCGAGGCCGCCGGCGAGGGCCAGTCGCGCGACGACGCCGACCGCGATGGGGGTGGCCCGGTCGACGAGGCGGTCACCGCCGACGGTGATGAGCCTGTCCATCTGCACCAGCACGTCGCTTGAGGCGTTTCCCCAGGTGGCGGCGTCCACCGGCGGAGACTCGTCGCGCGGCGACTGGATCAGCCGGTCCTCCAGGCGGCGCAGGCGCTTGTACGGCTCGGCCGCGGTGAACGCGTCGTAGTCGGCGCGGTCGGCGGCCGGCAGTTCGTCGGCCGCGGTGGACAGCAGGAAACGCTGCGCGCCGACGTTCTGCGCGAACCTGGCGCGCTCGGCGTCGTTGAAGCCGCCGGCGACCAGCGCGCCGGCGGAGATGGCGTCCTCCTGCGCGAGCAGTTCGAGGGCCCGGCTGATCTGGATGAACGTGCGGGTGTCCTTGGCGAACTCCGAGTCGTCCAGCGTGGCCATCGAGTCGTAGATCTTGTACAGCGAATCGATGATCTTCGTGATCGTCGTGGCGGCGCTGCCGCGGTCCACCGTGCCGGCGTCCACGAGCTTGCGCAGGCCCGGCAGCACGGCCGCCTGGTTGTTGGCCTGGTCGATGCGCCGGTTGAGCTGCGCGTCCGCCGCGCGCCGGGTGCCGTCGCTCAAGGTGAGGCGGCCGAAGTCGGCGACGGCGACGTCGGTGCGGCGGCGCTGTGCCGTCAGCGCGCTGCGGCGCGCGGAGGAGCCGGGGTCGGCCAGCGCGACGACGGTGAGGCGGCGCTCGCGCTGGAGCTCGTCGCGCAGCCGTTCCGCGGGGACGGCCACGCCGGAGTCGAGCGTGGACACCGACAGGACGTTCAGGCCCTCACGGGTGGTGACCCAGGCGGCGAAACCCCACAGGGCGATGAGCGACACCAGCAGCGCGGTCACCTTGACCCGGACACGCGAGTTACGCAAGCGCACGGCTCCACCCCAGGCGGCTATTCGGGAATCCCGTGGCACGGCAGCCCGGCGAACATCCCTACGTGTATCGTCTTATCGGAATATAGCGGTGAATCAGGGGACTGGTGGCATATCACCGCTTACGTCGGACGACCTTAGCACGTGGGAAAACGGCGCCACGACCGACCACTGTGATCTTTGTAAAGATGTCGAGTTAAGTCGGTCCTCCTGTCATCCGTGGTCCCCGCTGCGCGCCACGACGGGCTCACCGCGCTGTCCTGCCTGGTACCACGCAGTGATCGCGGGCTCGCGCTGCGCGAGATGGAGCGCCGCGGTCACCACGGCACGCACGATGGTTCTCGGGAGGTACAGGTCTTTGTCATGCCACATAGGGGGAAAAACCTCCCATCCCTCTCGTCCGTTGCTTTTTATTCCGATATTTCGCTCTGTACGCCTTAGGTACGCATAACCGCGCGCCGCCGCGTCGAGCGATTCATCCGCCACGTCGCCGCGCCGTCCCGTGAGCAGCAGCAGGTGCAGCGCGTACGCGGTCTCCTCCGCGGTGCCGTGCCACAGCCCCCACGAGCCGTCGTCGCGCTGTGTCTCCAGGGTCCACCGCACCGCGCGCCGCACCGCCGCCGCCGTCCCCGCGCCACCGAACTCGGCGAGCGCCAGCGCGCAGCACGCCGTGGCGTAGTACGGCGAGGCGTGCCAGCGGTCGCTCCAGCTCCCCGGGTCGTCCTGCCGTGCCGCCAGCCACCCCGCCAGCTCCGCCATGACGGCCGCGTACCGGGGCCGTGCCCGCGGGGCCGCCGCGGCGTACCGGCCGAACGCGTCCAGCACGTGCGCGTTGACCGTCGTCGAGACCCCTTCCTCGCCGCGCCACGTGCAGAAATGCGGCCCCACGTGGTAGTCCCACAGGCTGTCGGGAGCTTTCGGCGTCCCGAGCAGCGCCAGCGCGTACAACGCCACCGACGTGGTGTCCGCGTCGGCCGGCAGCCCCGGTCCCGCCGCGACCCCTCCCGGCTCCGCCGACCCGAGCAGGCTCACCCCGAGCTCCTCGGGGACCGCGACCGGCACCCCGGCCCGCACCAGCCAGCTCAGGGCCCAGCCGCGCTCGAACACCGTGATCGGCACTCCGCACGGCACCGGCCCTCCGTGGGCTGACGCCACCTCGTCGAGGAAGGAACACGCCGCCGAGGAGTCCGCGGAGCCGGACGCGCCGAGCCACGCGGCGGTGGCGGCGGGGGACGCGCCGACGACGCCGGACGGTGAGGGGTGGACGCCTGGCGCGCGGACGGCGGCGTCCCCCGCCACCTCCAGCGCGTGCAGCAGCTTCTCGGGGACCGGCGCGCCGGACAGCAGCCGCCGGCGTACGGCGGCGAGGCGGGTGCCGTCCGCGCCGTCGGGGAGGGGAAGCGGGACGGCGGACGGCGGGCCGAGCTCCCGCAGGCGCCGGTTGATCGAGTCGACCAGGGCCGGGACGATCAGCTCGATCGCCGGGGTGTCCGGCAGCGCGCCGCCGCCGTGCGGGCCCGGCGCGTCGCCGAGGCGCCACAGCGCGCGGATCGCTCGGCGCGCGGCGGCGGCCACCGCCTCTGCCTCCGGCCCGCCGCCGGCCGCGTCCCCGCGCCGCGCCGCCGTGAGCTCGGCGAGCAGGCCGTCGGCGGCGCTCAGCGTCGGCACCAAGGCGTACCGCTCGTGCGGGCCCCACGTGCCGTCCGTCCCCTGGGTGGCGACGAGGTACGCGACGCGTTCACCGTGGCCGGACAGCCACGGGGCCAGGGCCACCACGCGGCCGGTCTCGTACACCGACGGCGAGACCTCACCACGGGGGCTGGTGAGCAGGTCCCGCACCACGTCGCGGGCCCGGGCCGCGACGTCCGCGCGGCCGGGGCCCGTCACAGGCTTCCCCAGTAGTCGCCGGCCGAGTAGAACCCCGCGCAGAAGTCCATCTGACGCTCCAGGTAGTCGGCGACGCGCGGCAGACCGGGCCGCAACGCGGCGATCAGATCCCTGGCGCGCGCCGCCAGCCCGGCGACGCGCCGCTCCACCTCCGCGCGCGGCACCCCGAGGAACAGCGCGTTCAGGTCCCCCCACTCGACGTCCCGCTCGTAGGTGCCGAGGTCGTTGAGCAGCCGGATCACCCGCTGCACCTCTGCGGCCGCGGCCAGCACCGGCCCGAGGTCGCCGGGCCGCTCGACGCCGCCGGTGTGCAGCAGGTGCGCGGTGAAGGCGAACGTGAAGCCGAGGTTGGCGGCGTTGCCGAGGTACTCCTCGAACGACGGCACCGTCCCGGCGTCCCGCCAGGCCCGCTCGCGGCGCATCCCCTCCAGCATGGCCCGCAGCTCGTCCCGCCACACCGGCCCGAGCCACGGGTACGACGGCGTGGCCGCGAGCCCGGCGCGGATCTCGGCGAGGAACACGCCGAGCTCGTCCCCTTCGGCCGGCGCGCCGCCCCCGGCCACGGCCAGGCAGCGCTCGGCGACGGCATCGACCTCGCCGGCGGACGTGGCGACGTAGTCGGCCAGCCAGTCCAGCCCGAAGGCCCACAGCGACGCCTTGTTCGCCATGCGCAGTTCGGCGGCGCCGAACCACGGGCCGCTGAACGCCATGGCCATGCCGAGCGTCCCGGCGAGCCCCGCGTCGAACGGCGCGGCGGAGAACAGGCCGGGGTAGGCGGCCATCCATCCGAGCAGGTCGCGCTGGCACCGGCCCGCCACCGCGCACACCGAACCGGCCTCCGTGGCGGAGGTCAGGACACGAGCCGTCATCAGACCGCCCCGGCGGCGGCCTGGCGCAGCCGCAGCCGTACCCGGCGCGCCGGTCGCAGCAGCGCGGTCGGCGCCGGTGTGTAGGGGCCCTCGCCGAGCAGCACGGGACGGTACCTGCTGAGCAGCGACGCGACGATGAGCGGCGCGTCCATCGTGAACAGGTGCCGGCCGAGGCACTGGTGCGCGCCGCCGCCGAACGGGAAGTAGCTGTAGCGGTGGCGCCGCTCGGCCCGGCCCGGCTCGAACCGCGTGGGGTCGAACTCCAGCGGCCGGTCCCAGAACTCCTCAAGACGATGCGTGACGTACGGGCTGATCAGCACCATCGACCCGGCGCGCACACGCGTGCCGCCGATGACGTCGTCGGCCACCGCCATGCGGGGGAACAGCCACCCCGCCGGGTACAGCCGCATCACCTCGCTCAGCACCATCATGGTGTAGCGAAGCTGCGGGACGTGCTCGGGCCTGGCCGGTCCGCTGCCGACGACGTCGGCGATCTCGTCGCACAACGCGTCCGCCACCTCGGGGTGCGCGTCGAGCACCGGCCACAGCCACGTCAGAGTGGTCGCGGTGGTCTCGGAGGCGGCGGCGTAGACGCTGACCAGGTCGTCGCGGACCCGCCGCTCGTCCACGCCGTCCACGCCGTCCGCCGCGTGCGCGCGGCACAGCGCGGACACCACGTCGTCGCCGTCCGCGCCGGTCCCGGCGGCCCTGCGCCGGATCACCGGCAGCACCACGTCGTCCACGGTGCGCACCGCGGCGAGGAACGCGCGGTCGCCGGGCACCCTGATGCCGTACGGCAGGAACGGCATCAGCAGGCGGAACGACACCGCCGCGTCGGCCGTGTGGTAGGCGGTGATGAGCCGCTCGCTGTCCTCGCGGGAGATGGCGTCGCCGAACAGCACGCGCACCACGCTCTGGTTGACGATGGCGGCCATCTCGCGCGCGGCGTCCACGGGCCGGCCGGTGCTCGCGTGCCGGTCGAGCTCGGCGACCCGCGTGTCGATGGTGGCGGCGATGGCGCCGGCCAGCGAGGTGACGTACTTGGCGGTGAAGACCTGCTGCAGGATCTTCCGGCTGCCGGCCCAGGTGTCGCCGTCACCGAGGATGCCGTCGCCGAGCAGGCGGTTCAGCGGACGCCAGAACATGCCTTCGCGCACGTAGTTGGTCCAGTTGCCCCGCAGCACGTGCTGCACGTGATCGGGGTGGGTCACCAGATAAGGACGGAACGGCCCGAGCCGCAGCCGGACGACGTCCCCACCCGCGGCCACACCCAACGACGCCAGGCTGTCGGCCGGTTCACGGGCCAGGCGTGGCATCGCTCGGGTGAGAGTGCCTCGTACGGCGTGCCGGATCCGCGGCACGCCACCAACGAACGGCATCGTGTTGTGTCTCCCACTTTCGTCCACCCGGTAAGACCACTGACGGTGACAGTGCTCCCTCGCGCACCGGGTGCCGCAAGAGCTTCAAAGAAGACAAAACGCTCTTACGGCTAAATACACGTGATGCGAGACCTATCACGATCACTGACGTCGATCAACCCCTAGTAGTCAGACTCGTATCAATGGGGCAATCGCCAAGAATGCGCACAAGTTCCTGCGCGGCCTGGTGAACCAGAGGGCCGGACCGTGCGTACGAACCGGGTGTACGACGGCGGGCCGCGCTCTCGTCACCTTACGTTTCCGCAGGCCGCCGCCGCCGAAAGCATCGTCGTGCCGTCGGGGACGACCCCGCGACGGCCCGCGCTCGGCATCACGGTATTACCAACAATCACGACATTTCGGGGAATGGAGCGCTGTGGAGCCGGTTTCTGTGGGCCTGGTCGGAGCGGGACCGTGGGCCGAGGCGGTACACGCACCCACATTGGCCAAAGGCCCGCACACCCGGCTCGCCGGGGTCTGGGCCCGCCGGCCGAGGTCCGCCGCCAGGCTCGGCGTCCCGGTCTACGAACGCGTCGAGGAGCTATTCGAGGTGTGCGAGGCGGTCGCCTTCTGCGTGCCACCCCACGTGCAGGCCGACCTCGCCGCGCGGGCCGCCAAGGCCGGCAAGGCGCTGCTGCTGGAGAAACCGCTGGCCGCCGACCTGGACGGCGCGCGCCGCCTCGCCGGCGCCATCGCCGAGGCCGGGGTGCCGAGCCAGATGGTGCTCACGTTCCGCTACTCACCGGCCACCCGCGCCTTCCTCGACCGGGTCCGCGCCATCGCGCCGTTCGGCGGCCACGCCGTCAACATCTCCGGCGCGCTGCACACCATCAAGTCGCCGTGGCGGCGCGAGCGCGGCGCCATCCTCGACCTCGGTCCTCACATGATCGACATGCTGGACGCCGCGCTCGGCCGCGTCGTGGCCGTCCGCGCGCACGGCCACCCCCTCGGCTGGACCGGCCTGCTGCTGGACCACGCGACCGGCGCGGTGAGCGAGGCGTCGCTGACCATGGCCGCCACCGTGGAGCGCGGCACCTCACGCGTCTCGGTCTACGGCCAGCACGGCAGCGAGACCCTGGACGGCGGCGACCTCGGCTACGACGTGTTCCCCGAGATGGCCGCCGACTTCGCCGCCACCGTACGCGAGCGGCGCCTGGACCACCCCCTGAACGCCGCGCACGGCCTCCACCTCCAGGAGGTGCTCGCCGCCGCCGAGGCCCAGCTCGTCTGACACGGGAAACCAGGCCGTTACCGGACCGGGCCTGGTGGATCCGCCGGGGATTGGTACGGTTCGGGTACGCGTGGCGCGCAGCGAAGTCCGGTGGAAGTCCGGCGCTGTCCCGCAACTGTGAGGCCCCCGAGGGCCGAGCCAGGTCGCCTGCACGCCGCGTGGACGCCGTCAACCCTCGTGGAAAAGGGTGATCCGTCACCCGGGTCCCTCTGCTCCGCGGCGATCAGGAGGAACCCTCGTGAGGCTGCTTCGCATGGCCGTGGCGGGCCTGGTGCTCGGACTGCCGGTGCTCGCCGGATGCGGGGCGAGCGACCCCGCCCCCGCCGCGTCGACCGCCGCTCCGGCCCCCGCTTCCCCCGCCGCCACGGCCGGCACGTTCCCGGTCACCGTCCAGGCCGGCAACGGCGCCGTCACCGTGGCGGCCCGGCCGTCCCGCGTCGTGTCGCTGTCGCCGAGCGCCACGGAGATGCTGTTCGCCGTCGGCGCCGGCCCGCAGGTCGTCGCGGTGGACGACCAGTCGACCTTCCCCGCCGAGGCGCCGAAGACCGACCTCTCCGGATACAAGCCCAACGCCGAGGCGATCATCGCGACCAAGCCCGACCTGGTGGTGCTCGCCAACGACACCGGCGGCATCGTCGCCGCGCTCGGCAAGGTCGGCGTGCCGGTGCTGCTCGAACCCGCCGCGGTGAAACTCGACGACAGCTACGACCAGATGACCGACCTCGGCGCCGCCACCGGCAACACCGCCAAGGCGCAGGAGGCCGTCACCGCGATGCGGCAGCGCATCGACACGCTCACCGCCGCCGCACCCAAGGACAAGAAGCTCACGTTCTACCACGAGCTCGACAGCACGCCGTACTCGGTGACGTCCACCACCTTCATCGGCCAGATCTACGGCCTGTTCGGCCTCGTCAACATCGCCGACGAGGCCCCCGACCCGGCCGGCGGCTACCCCAAGCTGTCCGGTGAGTTCGTGGTGAAGGCCGACCCCGACCTGGTCTTCCTCGCCGACACCAAGTGCTGCGGCCAGAACAAGGAGACCCTGGCCAAGCGGCCCGGCTGGGGTGGCCTGTCGGCCATCGCCAAGGACCAGGTCGTCCTGCTCGACGACGACATCGCGTCCCGCTGGGGACCGCGGGTGGCCGACCTCATCGAGACGGTCGGCGCGGCCGTCGCCAAGGCCGCGGCCTGAACCCGCGGCCCGCCTGGGTGCGGCCGGCCGGCTACCTCGCCGCGTCGGCCGCGCTGGTGGCGTGCCTGCTCGCCGGGCTCGTCGCCGGCGCGGCCGGCATCCCGGTCAAAGGGGTGCTGCTGGCGCTGCTCGACCGGCTGCCGCTGGTGTCGGCCGACCCCGGCCTGTCACCGGTGGAGTACGGCCTGCTGTTCCAGCTCCGGGTGCCGCGCGTGCTGCTCGCCGCGCTCGTCGGCGGCATGCTCGCCATGGCGGGGGCCGGGTACCAAGGGGTGTTCCGCAACCCGCTCGCCGACCCCTACCTGCTCGGCGCGGCGGCCGGGGCCGGGTTCACCGCCACCTTGATGATCGTGCTGGTCGACGTGGACGCGCTGGTGCCGCTCGCGGCGTTCGGCGGCGCGGCAGGCGGGGTGCTGCTCGCGTACGCGCTCGGCCGCACCGCCGGACGCGGCGGCGGCACGGCCACGCTGCTGCTCGCCGGGATCGCGGTCTCGTCGTTCCTGTCGGCGTTGCAGGCGTTCGCGCAGCAGATCAAGGTGGACCGGCTGCAACGCATCTACGCCTGGATCCTCGGCGGCATCGGCTCCGACTGGTCGCAGGTCCGCATGGTCCTGCCGTACGCCGCGGTGTCGGCCGCCGTGCTGCTCGCGCACGGCCGCGTGCTCGACGTGCTGTCCGTCGGCGACGACGAGGCCTCGGGACTCGGGGTGAACGCCGCACGGGCCCGCCTGGTGATCCTGTGCGCGGCGTCGCTGGCCACCGCGTCGGCCGTGGCCGTCGGCGGCCTCATCGGTTTCGTCGGCGTCGTCGTGCCGCACGCCGTGCGGCGCCTCGCCGGCGGCTCCTACCGCGTGGTGCTGCCGCTGTCCCTGCTGGCGGGAGCCGGGTTCCTCGTCCTCGCCGACCTGGTGGCCCGCACCGCGCTGGCCCCCGCCGAGCTGCCGATCGGCGTCGTCACCGCGTTCGTCGGCGCGCCGTTCTTCGTCGCCGTCCTGCGCGCCACCCGGACGGCCGACCCGTGACCGGCCGGAGCGGGGGAGTCGTCGTCACCGGCCTGTCCGCCGATCTGGACGGCCGGCCCGTGCTGTCCGGCGTCGGCCTCACCGCCGCGCCGGGGGAGTGGCTCGCCGTGATCGGCCCGAACGGCGCGGGGAAGACCACGCTGCTGCGCGCCATGAGCGGCCTGCTCGACGTGCGCGGCGACGTGCTCGTCGGCGGCACCGCCGTGCGCGGCCTGCCGGCCCGGCGGCGCGCCAGGCTCATGGCGTACGCGCCGCAGACCCCGCTGCTGCCGCCGGCCCTCACCGTGCGCGAGTACGCGCTGCTCGGCCGCACCCCCTACATCCCCTACCTCGGCAGGGAGAGCAGGCACGACCGGGACGTCACCTGGTCGGTCCTGGAACGCCTCGACCTCACCGGTCTCGCCACCCGGCCCCTCGGCCACCTGTCCGGCGGTGAACGTCAGCGTGTCGTCATCGCACGCGCGCTCGCGCAGCAGGCCCCGGTGCTCCTGCTCGACGAACCCACCACCGCGTTGGACCTCGGCCACCAGCAGCAGGTGCTCGAACTCCTCGACAGCCTGCGCCTGGCCGACGGCCTGACCGTCGTCACCACCCTGCACGACCTCGGCCTAGCGGCGCAGTACGCCGACACCCTCCTCCTGCTGGCCGACGGCCGTCCCGTCGCCGCGGGACCCCCCGGAGACGTGCTCACCGAACCCGTCCTGTCGCGGCACTTCGCCGCGCACGTCGCCGTCACCCCCGGCCGGGACGGCCGCCCCCAGGTCCACCTGGTGCGTCCCGGCGGCCGGTAGGATTCCCGGGCCCCGGCACGCGAGGAGAGCCGATGTTGTCGCTGAGTCACCGGCACGAGGACGGCGCGCGGCTGGCCTCGCTGCTGTGGCGGTTCGGCCCCGGCTGGCGCATGATCTCCTCGGCGGTCCTCGGCGGCGGCATCGGCCCCGGCGAGTGGGTGCTGAACGCGCAGGTCGACGCCGCCTACTCGCGCACCGACCCGGTGGAGCACCTGCGTCAGATGGCGCCGGCCGGTCCCGGTGTCGGCATGCTGACCGCGGCGTCCGTCGACCACCACACCCGTGCCGCCGACCACGGCGCCGAGGCCGTCGCCACCGTCGGCCTGCGCGTCCCCACCTGGGCCGCCGCGCCGGACGGCGCGCAGGACCCCGAGCCGCGTCCCCCGGCCCCTCGTCCCGGCACCGTCAACATCATCGTGGCCGTCCCCGTCGCGCTGAGCGACGCCGCGCTCGTCAACGCCGTCATGACCGTCACCGAGGCCAAGACCCAGGCCCTGCTCGACGCCGGCTACGCCTGCACCGGCACCGCCTCCGACGCCGTCTGCGTCGCCACCCCCGACCACGGCCCGGCCGAGCCGTTCGGCGGCCCGAGGTCGGTGTGGGGGGCCAGGATCGCGCGCGCCGTCCACCGTGCCGTCCTCGACGGCGCGCGCACCTGGGGCCGCTGGAACGCTAGGTGAAGGTCAGCGTGCCGAGCAGATGGTCGATGGCCGTGGCGTCGCACTTGGCCGGGGGACAGTAGAACGCGATCAGCGCCACCGGCTGGCCCTGGCCGCGGCCGACGATGTAGACCACCAGGTCGAGACGGCCCTGCTGAGCGGGGTCGTTGACGACGCCGGTGAGCTTGAACGCCGGACGGCCGCCGATGGTGGCGGTCGACGGCGCCGAGGCGAACTCGGCCGGCCCCGGCAGGACGAAGCTCAGGCTGCGGCGCAGCGACTCCGGCGAGTCGGACGTCGTGATGGTGTCGCTGACCCTGGCGAACACCCCGGTCGCCTGGCCGGGGGAACTCGCGAGGAGCTGGTTGACGGCCGACCAGTCCGAGGCGATGGGGACGGAGAACAACGCGTCGAACTGCTGCGCGGCCGGGGACACCACCACGTACTCGTCGGCGTGCGTGACCGCCGACCACGTCCCCGGGTACTCGAACGAGAACGGCGCGGCGGTCGTGCCGGGATACCGCTTGTCCGGGGCCGCCAGCGGGGACGTCCCCTGGCCGAACAGCAGCCAGGCGGCGACCGCCAGCGCCACGACGACCGCACCCGCGCCGGCGAGCACCCCGACCGGGGCCCCGCGCTTCTTGCGCGCCGGCTCCGCCCCGGGGTGCGTGAGCTGCGCGGGATCGCCGTGACCGTACCGCTCGTAACCGGGAGGCAGGGAGTGGCCGTCCTGGCCGGCCGGCAGGTACCCCCCCTGACCCGGCACGCTGTGACCGCCTGAGGCCGGCGGCGGGTACGACGAGGGGCCGGGGTGGTGGCCGTCCGGCGGGTTCCAGGAGGGACGGCCCTCCGGAGGTGTCCGCGCGGGCTGGTGCTCCACCGAGGGCCGCGGCACCGGGCCCTCGGCCGGCGGCCACGTGGTGCGGCCCCGCGGCGGGCTGTGCGCGTCGTCCTCGCCGCTGATCGCGTCGCGCAGCGCGGTCACGAACTCGCCGCAGGTGCCGAACCGCTCGCCGGGGGTCTTGGCGAGCGCGCGCGCCATGACGCGGTTCACCGCGTGCGGCAGGTCCTGCCGGTACGGCGTCAGCGGCGGCGGCTCGTGCGACACGTGCGCGTACAGCAGCGCCAGCTCGGTCTCCCGCTGGAACGGCGGCTGACCCGCCAGCGCCTCGTACACCACGCACGCGAACGCGTACAGGTCGCTGCGGCCGTCCACGGTGAGCCCGCGGATCTGCTCAGGCGCGACGTACCGCGGCGTCCCCATGAAATGACCGTGGCTGGTCAGCCCGGCCTCCGAGAACGTGCTCTTGGTCAGCCCGAAGTCGGTGAGGTAGATGTGCTCGGGGTCCCGCTCGGACCCCTCGGTCACCAGGATGTTCGCCGGTTTGACGTCGCGGTGCACCAGCCCGTTCTGGTGCGCCGCGTCCAGCGCCGAGGCGATCTGCGTGAACAGCCGGTACGCGCGGGCCACCGGCAGCGCGCCGGACGACTGGATCACGTCGCGCAGGTCGGACCCCTCGACGTACCGCATCGCGATGAACAGCAGGTCGTCGCGTTCCCCCGCCTCGTAGATCGGGATGATGTTGGGGTGGTCCACCGCCGCGACCAGCCGCGACTCCCGGACGAACCGGTCACGGAACCGGGGGTCCTGCGTGAGCTGCGGCGCGAGCACCTTGAGCGCGACGGCCCGGCCGAGCCTGCGGTCCCTGGCCCGGTACACCGTGGCCATGCCGCCTCGGCCGACCACGGCCTCCACGTCGTAGTCGCCGACCCGCGCGCCGGCCAGCGGCGGCATGGAGAACCCTTGCTCGCTCATCGCTCCACCGCGTGACCGCAGAACCCGCAGAACCGGTGCGCCTTGCCGAGCCGCATGCCGCACTGCGTGCAGAACTGCAGCTGACCGGACGGCCCCCCACCGGCGGACGCGTCACCGGACGCGCCTGCGGACGGCATGGGGGCACCGGCCGACCCTACCGCGGGCTGCGGCGCCGTCCCCGGCCCGTCGCCGTCACGAGAGTCGGCACCCGGCCTGCGGGCCCCCGCGACCCAGGTGTCGGCCGACCTGTCGGCCTCCGGCCCCGCGGCGCGGGCCCTCGGCCCCGACGTCTCGGGCCCGGACGGGGCCGGCCTCGTGTCCGGCGCGCCGGTGGCCGCCAGGGCCGGCGGCCCGGCGGGACGGGGGACCGGCGGGTGGGAACCCCCGCCGGCGGCGGGGAACTCGATGGTGCCGTGCGGCGGCCGGGTCGCGGCGGTGCTCACCGGTTCGAGCGGCGGCTGCGCCGTGGCGGCGCGGCGGCGCCTGCGGACGGTGAGAGGGACGGCGATCGCCACGATGACGGCGGCGAGGACCACCCCGGCCGCGCCGAGCGCCAACGGGGACCAGGTGACGCGGTCGGGTGCCGGGACACCGGCGGCCGCGGTGGATGTACGGGACGCCGACGGCGCGGCGCCGCGGTTGGCGCGCGCGAACCGCAGGTGGTCCTGCGCGACCGCGTGGTCGGGTCGCAGGCGCAGCACCTGCTCCAGCACCGGCACCGAGTTGGCGTAGAACTTGTTGTGGTAGGGGGCCAGGGCCGTCTCGTACACCACGTCCACCGGACCCCGGCGGGGGGTGACGCCGGCGGCGACCAGGGCCGTGCGGATGTCCTCCACGGGGGTCAGGGTCTGCGCCGTGCCGCCGCCACCGGCGAGCATGCCGATGACCTCGCTCTTGCCGTCGTCGATCACGGCGGCCCCCTGGCCGTCGTCGTCCAGGAAGTCGTCGAGCTTGCCGCGCTCGGCGGCCTTGAACGTGCGGCCCCCCGGCGGGTCGAGGTGCGCCGTCACGACCTTCGGCGGCGTCTTGGCGTTCGGCCGGACCGGCGTGCCGATCGCGTCCACCGACTCGATGCCGCTGCCGAGCGACGCGCCGAGCGGGACCGTCGGCAGGGTGGAGTCCTCGCCGCCTTTGGCCATCTTGAGCACGGCCGGAGCCCCGGCGGACGCGCCGGTGTGCAGCAGGTCGGCCGGGTAGCCCTCGGGGGCCGGCGGGTCGGCGAACGGGAACACGGTGACCTTGGTGGCGGCCGTGATGATGCAGGTGGAGTTGGCCCCCTGCGGCGGGTAGCAGGCCTGGAGCCGGCGGTTGAGGCCGGGGTCCTTGAGCTTGTGACGGGAGAAGTCGGCGGGGATGTTCACGTCGAAGTACTCGGCGAACGCGCGGTTGGCGGCGTACACCGCGGGGTCCTTGCCGGACTGCACGACACCGGTCGCGGTGACGACGACCCCGTCAGGCGCCACCACGAAACCGCTCCCGGAACCCACCGGGGTGTCGTACTCGCGGACCACCTGCTGGATGACCCCCCGGTCGTCGAGCAGGTTGATCGTCACGTGGGACCGGGCCTCGACCCGGACCGTTCCAGGCGTCACTCGGTCGGTCGAGCCGCTTGGGTGAGGGTGCACGCCGAGGGCGAGCGATCCAAGAGCGCCTAACCCCGCGACGAGATGGTACAGGCGGGGCATCTCCGCCTCCAATTCCCGATCAGTGTGTTACCAGCGTCGCAGCGGTACCGGCACTCGACAAGCCTCAACACGCTGCCGTCACGCAGTTGCAATCGGTCGTTGAGCGCGCTGCGATCGCCTCCCGGCGGCTCGGTCCCCGGGGCCGCGGCGCGTGGCGCGGACACCGGCCGTCGCCGCACCGGCCCGGCGCGACACGAGTTCCCGCTTCACCCACATCCCTGTGTATATTTTCCGTATAAATCGGTACGATGCCGGATATTTTCTGTACGAGGAGGGGTGGACGACGATGACGGCTTTCCCGCGGGTGCTGTTCGACGAAGCGCACAGCGAATCGTGGACGATCCGGCGCGAGGTCGCCGAGGCCATCAACCCCGCGCACCCCGACGACAACAGCTACGCGCGCGCCGCCGAAGTGCTGCGCGGCCTCGGCCACACCGTCACCGCGCACGCCGAGGGGCCCCTCACCCCGGCACTGCTCGCCGCCGCCGACGTGTTCGTCGTCGCGCACCCGGCCGGCACGCGCTGGGAGCGCACCACCGGCACCGGCAGCCCCGTGTTCCCCGCCGGGGAGATCGACACGATCGAGCGGTACGTCGCCGACGGCGGCGGCCTGCTCGTGCTGGCCGAGCACGAGCAGGACAAGTACGGCAACAACCTCGCCGAACTGCTCGCGAGGTTCGGCGTCGAGGTCGAGCACACCACCGTCCAGGACCCCGCCGCCTGCTACAACGGCGTCGCCGCCTGGGTGCTCGGCACCCCCGAGCTCGACGGCGCCGGCGAGGACCTCACCGCCGGCGCGCGCGAGGCCTGCTTCTACCGCGCCGGCGTGCTCACCGCGCCAGGCGACGCCACCGTCCTGTTCCGCACCTCACCCACCGCCGACCCCGCCGGCCGTCCGCTCGCCGTGGCGCTGCGGCACGGCCGCGGCCGGGTCGTGGTGTTCGCCGACTCCGACCTGTTCGGCGACGACTCCATCGGCGACCTGCGCCACACCCGCCTGTGGGGCAACGTCGTCACCTGGGCCGCGCGCGTCCCGGAGAGCGCCGCGGGCCGCCGCGACGACGACGCCGACTTCGCCGCGCTCGCCGCCGCCGTCGAGGACCTGCGTCCCCTGACCGCCAAGGACGGCTCCGTCGACGACACCGCCGCCGCCGCGCCGATCCTGGACCGTGTGCTCGCCGGCGTGGAGCGCCTCGCGCCGCGCTTCCCCCACGACGCCGCCTACCTCGCCGCCGTACAGGCCGACCTGCGCGAATGGCGGGACGGCGGCTTCGGCGTCCCCGACTTCCTCGACTCCCTGAACGCCTTCCACCCCGAGCGGCAGCGCGAGGACGGCCTGGAGCACCTGGTGGTGTTCCCCATGTACACCCAGAACGGCAACCCGTCCCGCCACCTGGAGGCGGTCTGGATCCGCACCGTGTGGCCGGACTGGCTGGCCGCGCTGGAACGGGACCGCTACGACAACCCGATGTTCGTGCCGATCGCCTTCTCCGGCTTCACCGCCGGGTACGACACCAACTCGGCCGTGCTGTTCCCCGAGACCGTCGCCGTGCGGGAGACCCCGCCGCGCTTCACCTGGGGTGCGATCTTCTGCGACCGCGAGGCCGCGCGGTTCCGCAGCGTGAGCCGCGCCGCCGCCGAGACGCTCAAGCTGGCGCTGCCGCCGGACGCCGCGCGCCTGCTCGACAGCCAGGACCTCGCGCAGGACACCTTCGTGCTGTGGGACCTCGTGCACGACCGCACCCACAGCCACGGCGACCTGCCGTTCGACCCCTTCATGATCAAGCAGCGCATGCCGTACTGGCTGTACTCCCTGGAGGAGCTGCGCTGCGACCTCACCGCCTTCGGCGAGGCGGTGAGGCTGGAGGCCGAAGGCGTGCCGCAGGCCCGCTACGTGCAGTACGCCATCCTGTTCGACCGGCTGTTCCGCTTCCCGATCACCGGCGAGCGGGTGCGCAACTACGACGGCCTCGGTGGCCAGCTCCTGTTCGCCTACCTGCACAGGAACGACGTGGTGCGCTGGACCGACAACCGCCTCAGCGTCGACTGGGACCGCGTGGCCCCCTGCGTGGCCGACCTGCGCGGCGAGGTCGAGAAGCTGTACCGCGACGGCATCGACCGCTCCAAACTGGCCCACTGGCTGGCCGCGCACCGCCTGGTCGCCGCGTACGTCGCGCCGCACCCGGCGTCGGTGTGGGCCCGCGGCGTCGAGGCGCTGCCGGTGGACGGCTTCCCCAAGGCCGTGGTGGACG
This sequence comes from Sphaerisporangium rubeum, assembly GCF_014207705.1. Classification (NCBI taxonomy): domain Bacteria; kingdom Bacillati; phylum Actinomycetota; class Actinomycetes; order Streptosporangiales; family Streptosporangiaceae; genus Sphaerisporangium; species Sphaerisporangium rubeum. The sequence continues at coordinate 4,849,991 of NZ_JACHIU010000001.1, read as the reverse complement.
CCGTGCTTCCCGACGAGTTCCCGCTGAGCATGTTCTACGAGGCCCTGCGCCGTAAGCTGGCCGCCGTGATCGAGGCGACGAAGGGAATCCGTCCATGAGCTCCGTGCCTTCCGAGAACCGGCCGCGTGTCGTCGTCGTCGCCGGGGCCGGCGGCCCCACCGGCCAGGCCGTCACCGGCCGTCTCGCGGCGCGCGGCGACATCGTGATCGGCGTCGGCCGGCACGCCGCCGACGGCGTCGAGGCGGTCGACCTGACCGACTTCGCCGCCGTGCGCGACCTCGCCGGCCGCGTCGAGCGCGAGCACGGCCACGTGGACGGCGTGGTGCACCTGGTGGGGGGCTGGCGCGGCTCCAAGACCTTCGCCGAGACCGACCTCGCCGACTGGGACGCGCTGCACACCCAGCTCATCCGCACCCTGCAGCACGTCACCCTGGCCTTCGAGCCGCTGCTGCGCGCCGGCGGCGACGGCCGGTTCGCCATCGTGTCCGCCACCGCCGCGCGCAGGCCGACCCAGGGTGGCGCCGTGTACGCCGCCGCCAAGGCCGCCGCCGAGGCGTGGACCCTGGCCCTGGCCGACTCCCTGCGCGACACCGGCTCCGCCGCCACCATCCTCGTGGTGAAGGCCCTGGTCAACGACGCCATGCGCGCCGCGAGCCCGGAGAAGACCTTCCCCGGCTACACCGACGTGACCGCGCTCGGCGACGCCGTCGCGAGCCTGTGGGACCGGCCGGCGAGCGAGGTCAACGGCGAACGATTGGACCTCACCACATGACCGACGCGCGACGACGGCACGACCCGCGGGTGCGCTGGTTCGCCAGCGACAACTACGCCGGGGCCCACCCCGAGATCCTCGAGGCCGTGGCCCTCGCCAACGGCGGTCACCAGCCCGCGTACGGCGAGGACGTCTACACCGAGGCCCTCGGCGACGTCTTCCGCCGCCACTTCGGCGACGACGCCGAGGTGTGGCCGGTGTTCAACGGCACCGGCGCCAACGTCGTCGCGCTGCGCGCCATGACCTCCCCCTGGGAGGCCGTGGTCTGCGCCTACTCCTCCCACCTCAACACCGACGAAGGCGGCGCACCCGAGCAGTCCGGCGGCATCAAGCTGCGCATGGTGACCACCCCGGACGGCAAGCTCACCCCCGAGCTGATCGACCAGGAGGCCTGGGGCTTCGGCGACGAGCACCGCGCGCAGCCGAGGGTCGTGTCGATCTCGCAGAGCACCGAGCTCGGCTCGCTGTACACCCCCGAGGAGATCGCCGCGGTCACCGCGCACGCGCACGGCCTCGGCATGGTCGTCCACCTCGACGGCTCGCGCCTCGCCAACGCCGCCGCGGCGCTCGACGTGCCGCTGCGGGCCCTCACCACCGACGCCGGCGTGGACGTGCTGTCGTTCGGCGGCACCAAGAGCGGCCTGATGTTCGGCGAGGCCGTCGTCGTGCTCAACCGCGACGCCGCGCGCGGCATGATCTACCTGCGCAAGAGCTCCATGCAGCTCGCCTCCAAGATGCGCTTCGTGTCGGCGCAGTTCGAGGCGCTGCTCGCCGGGGACCTGTGGCTGCGCAACGCGCGCCGGGCCAACGCCATGGCGGCCCTGCTCGCCGAGACCGTGCGCGCCATCCCCGGCGTCACCGTGACCCGTCCCGTGCAGGCCAACGCGGTGTTCGCCATGCTGCCGCGCGCCGTCGCCGACCGGGTACGCAAGCGGTTCCGGTTCTACACCTGGGACGAGGCCACCGGCGAGGTCCGCTGGATGACGTCCTTCGACACCACCGAGAGCGACATCGAGGCCTTCGCCGCCGCGATCACCGAGGAGATGGCCACCGGCTGAGCGCCGCCTACTCCGTCAGGATCGACGGGTACGGCTTGGCGCCGCGCGCCGTGAGCATCTCGGTCATGAGCTGGATCTCGCTGTCCTGCGTGTCCACGATGTGCTGCGCCATGGTGCGGACCTCGGGCCGGTTCGACAGCTTCAGCAGCGCCTTGGCCATGTCCACCCCGCCTTCGTGGTGGCGGATCATCAGCTGCAGGAAAAGAATCTCGCCGTCCTTGCCCTTGGTGGCCTTCAGGCGCTCCATCTCCTCGTCGCTCGCCATCCCCGGCATCCGCGGCACCCCGCCGGGGGACGGCGACGCCGCCGCGCCGTGTCCGCCGTGGCCGGCCATCCACGCCATCGGGGGGCGGTCACTGGCCTGGTTCAGGCCCCACTGCTGCAACCACCCGCCGAACATGCCGCGCTGCGCCGTCTGCGTGGTGATGATGTCGTACGCCAGGTTCCTGATCGGCTGGTCGTCGCTGTTGTCCCGCAGCGAGAACCCCATCTCGGCGGCCTGCGCGTGGTGCACCGCCATGTCGCGCGCGAAGCCCGCCTCCGGCGAGTCGTCCCCCGGCGGGCCCGCCGCGCGGGTGACGAACACGGTCACCACCGCGGTCAGCGCGCACGCCACGAGCACGACCAGAATCTGGCGGGTACGTGAAAGATTCATGGCTGAGTGAGTCCTGAGGCAGGGATGACAAGGGCGATAGACGCAAACCTTATTACTTACCCACTATCCTCCACGTAAGCCAGGCGGCTTGACAGAAAACGCAAACGTGACGCGGGCGGTGGAGGACCAGTATGGCCAAGGAGAGGACGCAGGCTCGGCGGGAGCAGCTCGCCAAGGTGCGCGCCGCGCAGAAGCGCAAGGAGCGGCGCGCGGCACTGCTCATGTGGGGTACGGGCGGCCTCATCATCGCGGTGCTGGTCGGTGTCGTCGGGTACTACGTGATCAACGAGCGGGCCAAGTCGTCCCTGGACGGCGTGACCACCTACAGCTACAAGGGTGCCGGTCACACGTCCGCCAAGGTGACCTACAAGGAGAACCCCCCGGTCGGCGGTGAGCACAACCCCACCTGGCAGCTCTGCAAGGTCTACGACGAGCCGGTCAACAACGAGAACGCCGTCCACTCCATGGAGCACGGCGCGGTGTGGATCACCTACCGGCCCGACCTGCCGAAGCCCCAGGTGGACAAGCTCAAGGCCCTCGTCACCACCGACTACATGGTGCTCAGCCCCTACCCCGGCCTGTCCGCGCCGGTCGTGGTCAGCTCGTGGAACCACCAGCTGAAGCTCAACAGCGCCGACGACCCGCGCCTGCCGAAGTACATCAGCAAGTACAAGCAGAACCCGTCCACCACACCGGAGTACGGCGCCACCTGTGGCGGCTCGGGCAGCACCGACCTGCCGGCCGCGCAGAACCCGCTGCCGGACAAGGCCGCCACCCCCGAGCCGAGCGCCAGCGGCACCGCTCCGGCCCCGGACCCCACCATGCCGTCCGACACCGCCGCGCCGAGCGCCACCCCGTCGTCCTGAGCCGCGCCGAGTCGCGCTGAGCCGTCCCTGACGCGGCGGCTCAGCGCAGCAGTTCCTCCGGATCGACCGCCTCGACGCCGTGCGCCTGGCCCACGGGGTGGTTGGTGAGCCGGCCCGCGTGCACGTTCAGCCCGTGGGCCAGCGCCGGATCGTCGGCCAGCGCCGCGCGCCACCCCTTGTCGGCGATGGCCGTGGCGTACGGCAGCGTGACGTTGGTCAGCGCGTACGTCGAGGTGTGCGGCACGGCCCCCGGCATGTTCGCCACGCAGTAGAACACCGAGCCGTGCACCTTGTACGTCGGGTGCGCGTGCGTCGTCGGCCGGGAGTCCTCGAACGCGCCACCCTGGTCGATCGAGATGTCCACGAGCACCGAGCCCGGCTTCATGCGGGACACCAGCTCGTTGGAGATCAGCTTCGGCGCCTTGGCGCCGGGCACCAGCACCGCGCCGATCACCAGGTCGGCGCCGAGCACCGCGCGCTCGATCTCGTAGGCGTTGGACGCCACCGTCCGCAGATGGCCCCGGTAGATCGTGTCGGCCTGCCGCAGCCGGTCGATGTTCTTGTCCAGGATCAGCACCTCGGCCTGCATGCCGAGCGCGACCACGGCGGCGTTCATGCCGGACACCCCGGCTCCGAGCACCACGACCTTCGCCGGGTACACCCCCGCCACCCCACCCATCAGCACCCCTCTGCCGCCACCCTGCCGCATCAGGTGATACGCGCCGACCTGCGGCGCGATCCGGCCCGCGACCTCCGACATGGGGGCCAGCAGGGGAAGCGCGCCGGTGGCCGTCTGCACGGTCTCGTACGCGATCCCGGTGACGCCGGACTCCAGCATCGCCATGGTGAGCTTGCGTGACGCGGCCAGATGCAGGTAGGTGAACAGCACCTGGCCCTCACGCATCAGGGAGTACTCCGACGAGATCGGCTCCTTGACCTTCAAGATCAGCTCGCCGTCGCGCCACACCTCCTCCGCCGAGTCGACGATGACGGCCCCCGCGCGCGCGAACTGCTCGTCCGGGATCGACGACCCCGTCCCCGCTCCCCGTTCCACCAGCACCTCGTGGCCGCGTGCCGTGAACTCGTGCGCACCGGCCGGGGTCAGCGCGACGCGGTACTCGTTGTCCTTGACCTCTCGGGGTACTCCGACCTTCATGTGGGAACTCCTCCGTCGCCCCTCGACCGGCGGGCCGCCTCCCGCGGGGGACCGCCGCGCACCGCAGGCGCCGACGTCCCCGGCGCCGGGGGGTGGAGGCGCCGGACGCTTGTCACCCTTGGGCCCCTTCCCCGAAAAACCCCCGCCAAGGACCATGCCACCAGGAATTACCCTCAGCAGACGGCAAAGCGTCCGGAGATCTTCCGCCATCCCCCTGCCTGGCGGCTGTTCAGGCGGTTAGCCCTGTCGCCGCACCTCTCGGATAGGCTCGTCGGAGCATCAAGCGGTCACAGGGGTGAGGATGCGTAACGATCAGGGGAACTACGGGCACACCGGCCCGCCAGGCGAACAGGCCGGGCAGCCGGCAGAGCCTGTCGAGTTCCCCACAGAAGTCCTCACCGGAAGGCCGCTGGAGCCCGACGAATGGCGCGCGCGTGAGGCGGACGCGTGGTCGCAGGACGCCGACGCCGGGCCGTGGCCCGCCACCAGGTCCGCGGGCCAGAGGCTGGACGACGGGCCGCTCACCGACCCGTCCGGTTTCACCTGGGGGTCCGCGGCGACGACCGGATGGCGGCACACCGAGCCGCCGCTGCCGCCGCAGGAGCCGCCGCTCAGCGAACCCGAGGAGCTCGCCGGACCCGGTGGCGCGGGGCCGGAGGAGCCAATGGGGCCCGAGGGCCCCGACGGCCCGGCGCCTGAGGGTGAGCCGGGTGGGCCCGCGGGGCCGCCGCGCGCCGCGCGGTCCACGACGATCGCGCTGGTGACGGCGCTGGTCGTCGTGGTGCTCGTGACAGGGGTGCTCGGCACGATCGCCGTACTGATGACCAGCCAGCCCGACGTGCCGCTCGGCGTGGCGCCGCCGCGCCGCCTGGCCACCACCATCCACTTCGCGCCGGTCACCGGCGTGCGGGCCGCCCCGTGCCCCGGCGCCGAGGCCGTGCTCGACGACACCTCCACCACCTGCTACCAGCTCGCCCCCGGCGTCACCGTCACCTCCGTGCTCAAGGTCGAGGCCGTCGCCGAGCGGGACGACAAGTACGCCGTCCGCGTCGTCCTGCCCCCCGAGAGCCGCGACCGTGTCTCCGACCTCACCCGCGACTCCCTGGACCAGCAGCTCGCCGTCGTCGTGTCCGACCGCGTCGTCGCCGCACCCCGGGTGGCCCAGCCCCTGACCGTGGACAGCCTGAGCATCTCGGGTTTCACCAAGGACCAGGCCGACTCCCTGGTGGGCCGCCTCCTCGGCACCGGCGCCGCCCCGGCCCCGAGCACCTGCCCCCCGACCGACCCGAACCAGGCCCAGCCGGGGGTCCCGAACGGCCAGAACCAGTCCGGTGTCCCCAACGGCCAGAACCAGCCAGGTGCGCCGACCTCGCAGGGCCAGCCAGGCGGGCCGTCGTCCCCGGGCCAGCCCGGCGGCCCGGTCCAGAACCAGCCCGGCGACCCCAACGCTCAAGGCCAGCCGGGGGGAGTTCCCACCTCCCAGGGCCAGCCGGGAGCCCCGACTCAGGGCCAGTCCGGCGTCCCCGACGGTCAAGGCCAGAACGCGCCGCTCAACCCCGGCGGCACGAGCACCTGCGCGCCGGCCGCGGACCCGAACACCGTCCCGAACCCGAACCCCGTGCCGTCCGCGAACCCGAACACGGTCCCGAACACGGGGCCGTCCGGCGGCCCCAGCGCGCCGGGAGGCACAGCCACCGGCGGTCCCACCTCGAACGGGGCCGGCGCCATGCCGCTGACCCCCCCGACCGGCTCGTCACCGGGAGGCCAGACCGGCGGCACCACGCCGGTGGCGCAGACCTCCCCGAGCCCGTCCGCGACCACGCCGCAGAGCACCGCCACCCGGAAACCCGACAAGCGGTTCGCCAGTTGCAAGCTGGCCAACGCCGCCGGGTACGGCCCCTACACCAAGGGTGTGCACCCCGAGTACCACTGGTACGTCGACGGCGACCAGGACGGCGTGGCCTGCGAGCGTGGCGACCTCACCTGACCGCGCCGGTGACCGCGCCGCCGGCCACGTCGCCGGCCGGCAGTGCGATGTCGGCCGGCCGCAGGGGGATCCTCGGCAGCGCGAGGCCGGTCGCGTCGCGCACGGCGGCGGCGATGGCGGGGGTCGAGGACAGCGTGGGGGGCTCGCCGGCGCCGCGCAGGCCGTACGGCGCGTCCGGGTCGGGGTTCTCCAGGATCGAGATGGTCATCGGCGGCATGTCGAGGACGGTGGGGATCAGGTAGTCGGTGAACGACGGGTTCAGCATGCGGCCGTCGCGCACCTGGATCTCCTCCATGAGCGCGAGGCCGAGCCCTTGCGCGGTGCCGCCGTGGATCTGTCCCTCCAGCGCGAGCGGGTTGAGAATCCTGCCGACGTCCTGCACGGCCGTCAGCTCCACGACCTTCACCAGGCCGAGGTCCACGTCCACGTCCACCACGGCGCGGTGCACGCACAGCGCGAGCTGCACGTGCGAGTCGCCTTGGCCCGTCACCGGGTCCATGGGGAAGGTCGGCCGGTGCCGGTACTCGCGGGTCTCCTCGACCGGCCCCGACGTCTCCAGGATCTCGGCCAGCGACGACTCGGGGTTCGCGGCACGCAGCGCGTCCAGCCGTTCGCGCACCGCGAGGCATGCCTCACGGACGGCCCCGCCGGTGACGTACGACTGCCGGGACGCCGACGTGGAACCCGCGGAGCCGACGGTCGTGTCGGCGGGGGCCACGGTGACCCGCTCGACGCCGAGCTCGGTGCGCGCGATCTGCGCCTGCACCATCACCAGGCCCTGACCCACCTCGGCGGCGGCGGTGTGCACGAGGACGTGCGGCTCGCCGCCGAGCAGCTCGATCCGCACCCGCGCCGTCGAGTGGTCGTCGAACCCCTCCGAGTAACAGATGTTCTTGATCCCGACGCCGTACCCGACGCCGCGCCGCACCCCTTCGCCGTGCGTGGTCTGCGCCACGCCGCCGGGCAGCGACCGCAGGTCCGAGCCGGCGCGCTCCGGCGGCATCGGTGTCGCGGCCAGTTCCTTGAGCATGCCGGCGAGCGGCGCCGGCGACTCGATGACCTGGCCGGTGGCCAGGCGCGACCCCTGCGCCACCGCGTTGCGCACCCGGACCTCCACCGGGTCGAGCCCGCACGCCTGCGCGACCCGGTCCATCTGCGACTCGTAGGCGTAGCACGCCTGCACCGCGCCGAACCCGCGCATCGCGCCGCACGGCGGGTTGTTGGTGTACACGCCGTACGCGTCGATCTCGACGTTGGCCACCTCGTACGGCCCCACGCCGAGCGAGGCGGCGTTGCCGACCACCGCGGGGGTGGACGAGCAGTAGGCCCCGCCGTCCAGCACGATCTCGGCCTTCACGTACACGAGCCGGCCGTCGGCGGTGGCGCCGTGCTCGTACCGCATGCGCGCCGGATGCCGGTGCACGTGGCCGTGGAACGACTCCTGCCGGCCATAAACGATCTTGACGGGCCGTCCGGTGCGCAGCGCCAGCAGGGACGCGTGCACCTGCATCGACAGGTCCTCGCGCGCGCCGAACGCGCCGCCGACCCCGGCGAGCGTCAGCCGCACCTTGTCCTGCGGCAGTCCGAGGCACGGCGCGATCTGCTCACGGTCCACGTGCAGCCACTGCGTGGCGACGAACAGGTCGACGCCGCCGTCCTCGGCCGGCACCGCGAGCCCCGACTCCGGCCCGAGGAACGCCTGGTCCTGCATGCCGACCTCGTACTCGCCGCGCACCACGACGTCGGCCTCGAACACCGACCCCACCCGCACCGGCTGGTACCGCACGACGTTGCCGCGCGGATGCACCTTGGGACAGTCCGCGTCGAACGCCGCACGGCGCGGGTCGGTGACCGGCTCGCGCTCCTCGTACTCCACGACGATCGCCGCCGCCGCGCGCCGCGCCGTCTCCGGGTGGTCGGCCGCCACGATCGCGACCGGCTCACCCTGGTAGCGCACCTGGTCGACGGCGAGCACCGGCTGGTCCTTGACGTCGAGGCCGTAGAACTTCTCACCCGGCACGTCCTCGTGGGTCAGCACGGCGTGCACCCCCGGCATGGCCAGCGCCGGTCCGACGTCGATCGACCTGATCCACGCCGACGGGTGCGGGCTGCGCAGGGTGGCACCCCACAGCATGCCGGTGAGGTACAGGTCGGAGGAGTAGGCGAACTCGCCGGTGACCTTCAGGGTGCCGTCGGGCCGAGGCGCGCTGGCCCCCACGCCGAGGCCCGCCGGCGCCGTCCGGCTCTGACCGCTCGTGGTATGGCTCACTCCGGCAGTACATCAAGGCCCCGATGAGGCGGCCAATGGACACGACCGCGAAACGCCGCCGCCGGCCGCCGCGACCGGTTGTAGGTTCGTCCAAAGCGGCGCGCTTAGCCTGGTGTCTGTGCGGATAAGTGAGCTGCTCGGGACGCGGGGCCTCGGCGCCGTCACCCTGCTGACCGGTGACCACCACCTGGACCGGCGGGTGACCGGCGTCTACATCACCGACCTCCCCGACCCCGGCCGTTACCTGGCAGGCGGCGAGCTGGTGCTGACCGGCCTGATGTGGCGCAGGGACCCCGGCGACTCGCGGCGTTTCGTGGAGATCCTCGCCGCGGCCGGGGTCGGCGCGCTCGCCGCGGGCCGCGCCTGGCTCGGCCACGTGCCGGGTGACCTGGTGGAGGCGTGCCGCGAACACGACCTGCCGCTGCTCGACGTGCCGGAGGAGGTGTCGTTCCGCACGCTCAGCGACGCGGTGGAGTCCCACGCCGGCGACCTGCGCGGCGCGCTCGGCCGGCACCGCAGGATCGTCGCCGCGGTCGCCGAAGGCGCGGGCCTCGACGAACTGTGCGCGCTGATCGCCGGGGAGCTCGGCATGACCGGCGCGGTGATCTCGGCGGTCGGCACCGTCGTCGCCGGCGGTCTCGCCGAGGGGACGGCCGGCCTGCTGGCCCGCGAGTACCTGGCCGCGACCCGGCTGCCGCACCTGGTGCGCACCCCCCAGGGCCCGTTCACCCTGTTCGCGGTGGACCGGGCCCACCGGGCCGCGGGCTGGGCCCTGGCCTGCGGCGGCGACCTGCTGGACCGCGCCGACACCGGCTACGAGCTGGCCGCGTGCGCCGCGCTGGAACGCAGCCGCCGTGAGGAGGGCCGCCGGGTGGAGCGGCGGCTCGCCGAGCAGCTCATCGGCGCCGCGTCGTCCGGCACCGCGGGGACCGCCGAACTGGCGGCGCGGCTGCGCACGTGCGGGATCGACCCGGAGGAGCCGTACGCCGTGGTGACGGCCACCGTGGTACGGCCGGGGGCCACAGAGGGGCCTGATCCGGCGGTCCTAGGGGGTCGTGTTCTGGAGGAGATGCTGGAGCGCCGGGTGGTCGCGGCGGCGGGAGCGGACGGGGCTGTAGCCCTCGTGCCATTGCGTACTCTCGGTACTGATGAGATCGTGCATTTGCAACATTCGGATCCCGTGCATGTGCAAGGACGGAATCTCGTGCAGATGCAAGTGCAGCGTAGCGTGCGAGCGTTGTCGGGCCTGCTGACCCAGCGGGTGTCGACGCTCCAGGCCGGGCTGCCCGAGAGCCGGGTGTCGGTCGGCGTCAGCGCCGCGCTGACCGGGCCAGGCGCCGTGCGGGGGGGAGCAGAAGAGGCAGGTCACGCGCGTCGGCTGGCCGAAGCGCGCGGCGGGGGAGTGGTGACCAGCGACGAGATCTACACACATGCTCTGTTGCTGGCCACCGTTCCCGACGATGTGCGGCGGTCCTTCGCGGACCGGATCCTGTCACCGCTGTTCGTCTACGACCGTCGCCACCAGTCAGAGCTGGTCCGCACCCTCGGTACGTTCCTGGACTGCGCTGGGTCCTGGAACATCTGCGCCGAGCGTTTGCACGTGCACGTGAACACCGTGCGATACCGTATTCGACGCGTCGAGGAGCTGACCGGGCGAGATCTGTCCTCTATGGCGGACAGAGTGGATCTTTTCCTTGCGTTAAGGGCGGGTTGATATTGCTACTGATCAGCAGCAGAAGTGCCAATCCGCGCGGACGTTGTATGTCGCTGCGGCGGCGTGCGCGGACGTACCGATGCCAGCGAGGCCGAACATGGTTGTGAAGGAAACTACTAGGGCGCATAGCGCAAGGCGGCGGCGATGCATGATGGACTCCCGTCTGTCGCAGTCTTCCGGGGCTTACATCTTCAGGGGGTGCCGGTGAGCGGTCAAGATCTTATTGGACAGCGAATCAAGACGATCCGTCGTCAACGCGGTCTATCGCAAGCGCAACTGGCTCACCCTGAGTTGTCGGATAGTTATGTATCACTGATCGAGAGCGGGAAGCGAACTCCCACGGTCGCGGTGCTCGAACTGCTCGCCGCCAAACTGGAATGCTCGCTCACCTATCTGATCAACGGCGTGACCGCCGAGCAGATGCACGATCTCGAACTCGGTCTCAACTACGCCTCCATGGCGCTGGAGAACGGCGAGGTCGCCGAAGCGCGGCGCCGCTACGCCGAGCTCCTCGAGGACGGCAGTCTCGCCGGCCTGGCCCCCCTGCGGCAGCGTGCCGAGTTCGGCTACGCGCTCGCCAGCGAGGCCTGCGGCGACCTGGACGAGGCGATCACCGTGCTCACGCGGCTGCACGACGCCGGCGACGCGGGGGAGCGGCCGGTGGCCGTCGCCGTCGCGCTGTCGCGCTGCCACCGCGAGCGCGGCGACCTCGCCGCGGCCGTGCGCGTCGGCGAGGTGGCCCTGCTCGGCACCGGCCGTCCCGCATGGAACGACGAGCTCGTCGAGCTCGGCGCCACCCTGCTCGCGGCCTACCTCGTGCGGGGCGACCTGCTGCGCGCCAGCCAGTTCGCACGCGAACTGCTGACCGCCGCCGAGAACCTCAACACCCCGAGGGCCGTCGTCGCCGCGTGCTGGAACGCGGCACTGGTCGCCGAGAGCTCCGGCCGCGGCGAGGAGGCGCTCAGCCTCGCCGAGCGTGCCCTCGCCGTCCAGTCCGAGACCGGCGAGTCCCGCAACCTCGCACGGCTCCGCCAGGCGTACGCGCTGCTGCGGCTGCGTGTGCGTCCCGCCGAGGCCCAGGCCTGCCGCGACCTCATGCTGCGCGGCGAGCGCGAACTGCGTGAGTCGTCGGCGAGCACCGTGGACATCGCGCGGTGCCTCGTCAACCTCGCCAAGGCCGAGATCGTCCTCGGCGACCCCGGCAAGGCCGTCGAGTACGCGCGCCGCGGCAGGGACATGCTCGACGAGCGCACCTCGGCGCTCCTCGCCGAGGCCCACCTGGTCCTCGGCAACGCTCTGCTGCTGTTCCACCAGAGCGAGGAGGCCTCCGCCGAGCTGACCGTCGTGGAGAGCATGCTGGTCAACACCCCCCCGTCCCGCCGGGCCGCGGAGGGCTGGCTGACCACGGCCACCGCACTGGAACAACTCGGCGACGAGGAGGCCAGCGAAGCCGCCTACCACCGCGCACTCGCCTGCGCCGGCCTGTAGGACCCACCCGGCCGCCGCGGAGCCCTCAACTCCGCGCCGGCCGGGCCCCGCTCGATGCCTGGTTCCGTGTGCCGGCTCGTGAGTCTCGATCGAAGTCCGGCTCTGCGTGCGCCGATCCGCGAGGCCTGTCCGGTCGGCCTGCCACGTGGCCGCGAGGTCGACGACTCCGGTCCCGACGCGACCCCTGGAGGCGGCTCTCAAGGGAAACCTGCTCCCGATCCCCCTAAGTCGTCCACAGGACGGCTACGCGAGGTGGGGACCGGAGGTGTCCATGAGTAGCCTTAGGGGGTTATGAAGACGTCCCCGCTCGCCGCAGTGCTCGCGCTCGTGATCGCCGTCCTTTCCGGCACGGTGATCGCGACCCCGGCGCTCGCGCACACGGCTCTCAAGAGCAGCAGCCCCAAGAAGGGCGCCACCGTGGAGACCCTGGACGAGGTGAAGCTCACCTTCACCGAGTCCGTGAAGTTCCCCGTGGTCCTCGTGCGCGACGCCGGCGGCAAGGCCTACGCCGACGGCAAGCCGGACGCCGACGGCCCCGTGATCACCCAGAAGGTCGCGGGCCCGCTCCCGTCAGGCAAGTACACCATCGCCTGGCGCGTCGTCTCCGCCGACGGCCACCCTGTGGAAGGCGAGATCCCCTTCACCGTCGAGGCCCCCGAGCCGTCCCCCGAGGCGTCCCCGTCCCCCACCGACACCCTGGCCCCCCCGGCCGGCGACGCCACCCCGAGCGCGGCCACCACCGCCTCCACCGAACCTTCCGAGGTCACCGCCACCCCCGCCGCCGACGCCACCGAGCAGCGCGGCGGCGTCCCCGCCTGGGTCTGGATCGTCGTCTTCGGCATCGCAGGCGTCGGCATCGGCCTGCTGATCACCATGCGGAAGAAGACATGACCCCTCCGCGCACCCCGGCCCCACCACCGCACGGCGTCTCCCCTGACCCGCCGGCGGCTTCTCACGGCGACCTCCCGGCCCCAGGTGTCCTCACCTGCGGCGTGGCGCGAGACACGGTGGCGAGGCCATGACCAAGACGTTCAGGCTCGGGCTCGCCGGGGCCTTCGTCGCGGTCGGGGCCCTCGCGGTGGCGCTGATCGCCGGGGGCGCCGCGACGCCGCGCATCATCCCGGGGCTGCCGGACGAAGGCACGCTGACCCGGTGGGCCCTGCCGCTGTCCAAGGCGACCATGGACATCGCCGGGGTGCTGACGGTCGGCATGCTGCTCATGGCGTCGGTGCTGCTGCCGAACAACAAGGGGCTCCTCGGCAAGACCGCGCTCGGCTACACCAGGGCCGCGGCCTGGGGTGGCCTGATCTGGGCCGCCGCCGCCGCGTCCACCCTGGTGTTCAGCCTGTCGGAGACGCTCGGCCTGCCGGTGATCGAGGTGCTCGGCGGCGACGAGCTGACCAGCTACGCCAGCCAGGTCTCCCAAGGCATCGCCCTGACCCTGGTGGTCCTCTTCGGCACGGCCATCGCGCTGTTCAGCCGCGGCGCCATCACCGCGGGCGCCGCCGCGGGCCTGCTGATCCTGGCCCTCGCGACCCTGCTGCCGCCGGCGCTCACCGGCCACTCGGCCTCCTCACCCAACCACAGCCTCGCCACCACCGGCGTGGCCCTCCACCTGCTCGTGCTCGCCGTCTGGGTCGGCGGCCTGCTGGTGCTGTGCGCGCACGGCCTGCGCGGCGGCGCCGACCTCGGCGTGGCCGCGCGGCGCTTCTCCCGCGCCGCGCTGTGGTGCTTCATCGGGGTCGGCCTGTCCGGGCTGTTCAGCGCCATCGCGCGCCTCACCTCGATCACCGAGCTGTTCATCAGCTCCTACGGCGTCCTGCTGCTCGCCAAGATCGTCGCGTTCGCCGCTCTCGGCGCGATCGGCTGGTGGCACCGGGGCCGCACCGTCCCCGAGCTCACCTCCGGCCGCTCCGGCGCGTTCCTGCGGCTCGCCGCCGTCGAGGCCGTCGTCATGCTCGGCACCGTCGGCGTGGCCGTGGCGCTGTCCCGCACCGCGCCGCCACCGCTCGACCTGCCGGTGGACCGCGCGTTCGAGCTCCTCGGCTACCTCGTCCCGCCGCCGATCAGCCTCGCCAACCTCGCCACCCTGTGGTGGTTCGACCTGTTCTTCGGCGCGCTCGCCGCCGTGCTCGCCGGCCTGTACGGCGCCGCCGTCGTTCGCCTGTCCCGCCGCGGCGACCACTGGCCCACCGGCCGCACCGTCGCCTGGGCCGTCGGCGTCCTGCTGCTCGTGCTCGCCACGCAGAGCGGCGTCGCCAAGTACGCGCCGGTGCTGTTCAGCGTCCACATGGCCGAGCACATGGTGCTGTCCATGATCGTGCCGATCTTCCTCGTGCTCGGCGCTCCGGTGACCATCGCGCTGCGCGCGCTCAAACCGGCCCTGCGCCGCGGCGACCGCGGCCCCCGCGAGTGGCTCGTCACCATCCTGCACAGCCGCGCCGTCAAGGTGATCACCCACCCCGCCATCGCCACCGCGATCTTCATCACCTCGACCTACGCGCTGTACTTCACCCCGCTGTTCGCCGCCGCGATGGAGGAGCACCTCGGCCACATCGCGATGACCCTCCACTTCCTGATCAGCGGCTCGCTGTTCTTCTGGGTGATCATCGGCGTGGATCCGGCCCCCACCAAGCTGCCGTACGTCGGCCGCCTGCTCCTGCTGTTCGTCACCATGCCGTTCCACGCGTTCTTCGGCATCGCCCTGATGAACATGGGGACCGTGATCGCCGCCGAGTGGTACGACCAGCTCGGCCGCACCTGGGGCTCGCCGTCCCTGGCCGACCAGCAGGCCGGCGGCGGCATCGCCTGGGCCTTCGGCGAGATCCCCACCTTGATCGTCCTCATCGCGCTGGCCTTCCAGTGGTACCGCGACGAGAACCGCAAGTCCCGCCGCGCCGACCGCAGAGCCGACGCCAAGGCGGCCCGCGACGGCGGCACCGGCGACGCCGAACTCGACGCCTACAACGACTACCTCTCCCGCCTGAACCGCTCCGGCCGCGGCCTCGACCCCGCCGACAAGGAGTAGCCCCGGCCCTCCCTACTTGACCTTCGCGCATCTACCCGTACCGGTAAGTAGCGTGACCAAGAGTGTTGCTGGGCATAACTCGGGGGGACGGGACTCAACCGCCGTACCCGGCGGACGTCTCGGCAGCACCAAACCAATCTCAATCGCTCGTTGAGCACGCACCGGTAGCGTCGATCATGGTTTCACGGACCAGGCTGGACGCGGTGGGGCCGGGATCACGTCGCACTGGAGCGGTGCTCCCAGGAGGGTTGGGGGACTTGTACGAAGAGTTGCGCATGCGCGGACGACGAGGTCTGTCGCAGACCATCGAGGACTACCTGACCGAGTGGTCCGACCGCACCGGCATCACGGTGGAGGTCTGGGCCCTCCCCACCGACCGTGTCCCCACCCCCGTGGCCGACGCCGTCTACGCCGTCCTCCAGGAAGCCCTGTCCAACGTCGAGTCACACAGCGGCGCGCACACCCTCTCCCTGGCCCTCACCACCTCCCGCACCGGCCTGAAACTCACCATCAGCGACAACGGCGTCGGCTTCACCCCCGGCACCCGCGCCGGCCGGGGCCTCGACCTCATGAAACGCCGCTTCAGCGAGGTAGGCGGCACCCTCACCGTCAACTCGGTCGTCGGCGAAGGCACCACCATCACCGGCCACATCTGACCCCCGGATCAACCCCGGATCAATTCCCCAGGGTCCAACCCCCCGGACTGGTCGAGGAACGAAGGAAAACAGAAGCTGTATCTACCGGCGGAACCCAGGAGCTGTCCACGGCACCGCCTCGCTCGACCGGACCCGGCCGCGGCAGACGTACCCCGCGCGGTCGAGGTGGCCCGCAACGTCAGGAGCGGCCAGACACGCCACGCCGGACACGCCACGCCAGACACGCGATCCCTGGCACCGGCCATCGAAGGGTCGACCATCGAGGGTCGACCATCGAAAGGCCGACCATCGGGCACGATCCAACCCGCCGATCGGCCCCGATCACATCCCCTCTCGGCCTACCCCTCCGATCCGACCTCCCGACTCGACCTGGTCCACCAACCGGCCTGGGTCCGATATCCGACAAATCCCGATCTCGCACCGCTTCCGCGATCGCGAAGCCCCGCCTGCTCCGGTCAGGGAGTCGAACTCGCGCACCGGGGGAATTCCTTCTCCCGGTCCAACTGGCCGCAGCGGCCGATCGTCGTCTGCTGGCCGTTCGCGTCGATGCTGATCAGCACGATGGGACGGTCGAGCGCGTGCCGGTGATCGGGAGCGTCGCGCAGCCGGATGACGCCGCTGGCGCCGTAGATCGGTCCGAGCCGCTCCAGAGCCAGCAGAACCCCACCCCGGTCGACCGCGCCGGGCTCTCCTGCCACGGACGCCGACCCGCCTTGGTCGGAGTACGCCTTCTGCGCCGCCTGCATCAACGCTTCGGTGGCGTCGTACGCCTGCACCGCGTACGCGTCCGACGGCAGGTTGTGCGGATCCTCCTTCGGCAGCTCAAGCACCTTGACGAGGTCCCTCAGCTCTCCGTAGAAGCTCGGCGAGTGTTTCGCCGTGAACTCCCACACACTGGACGACGCCAGCGCCACGTACACCACACGCTGGATGTCGCGTCCGATCCGCGGCGCGTTGTCGTTCACGTACTGCGTGACGTCGTCGCTGGCCATGACCGTGACGTGATCGCACTCCGATGTGGAGAGCGCCGTGAGGAACGCGCCGAACTGCCCCGATCGACCCGCGTAGTACGCCAGATCCGGCCGCCGGCTCTCCACGGAGCACTCGGATTTCACCAACTGCTCCAGCTCACCGGCGTCCTCGAACTCGACCCTCCTCGCATCCTTCCCGAACGCCGCCTCGAAGCGCTTTCCGAGGTCCCTGCCGAACAGATCCCTGATCGACGTGTCGGCGAACACCGTCGCCTTCTTCGACGGAGCGAGGCCGGCCGACGGGAGGCCCGATCTGGCCCACCGTGCCGCTGTGGCGGCCAGCTCACTGTTCGGCGGCGCCAGCGGGAAGTACGACGGGATGTCCCCGCCGTCCTCCCGCGTCCCGAGGTCGTCGAACGTGGACGTGGTCGTGACCATCGGCAGAGCCTTGCGGCCGAGGATACGCAGAGCATTCTGCACCTCCTGGCGGCTCTCCCCGAGCCCCACCACTCCGACGATCGTCGGGTCCTCGTTGACTCTCCGCAGCACCTCTTCAGCCACGCGCTCGGCGTACCTGAAGTCGGACCCGGCGTTGGCCACCAGCACGCGCATCCGCAGCTTGCTGCCGTCAGAGCTGTTGCGGGTGAGCAGGCGCTGCTGCACCGCGATGCCGGCCAGTTCCCCGTGAATGTCGGTGAGCGGGTCGTCGCCACCGTTCCTCGGGTTGGTCAGCTTCCCGAAGTACACCACTGTGGCGTACGGCCGGCCCGAGTCCAGGATCGCCTTGTTGGCCTTGTCGATCTCGGTGAGCACCGGCTCCAGCCGCGGTGTGTAGCCGAAATAGTCGTACCCGAACCCGACACACTCCCCGGTGCCCCTCTCCCACCAGATGGAAGGCGCGCAGTTCGACGCGGCCGTCGTCCCCACGCGCATCAGAGATATCGCCACCAACGCCGTCACCGTCAGCACCGGCAGCAACGGATGCGCGAGCACCGGCCGCCGCCGGGTGCGCACCGGCACATGCGACCTCCCCAGCAGTCGCGTGTCCCCGTCCTTCAGAACGATCCGGATCAGCCGCCGCGAGCCGAGCACGCGGTCCCTGGCCAGCTCGGCCTGCCACTGCTCCCACAGCTCCTCGGCGAACCCGGGCCGGCCCTCCAGCGTCTCCGTACCACCCGCCGGCGGCAGCTCGGTCCGTGCCGCCGAGCCGGTGACCACGACCATCAGCGGGTCGAGCAGCCCTGTCCCGGCCCTGACCTCCTCGATCAGCGTGACCAGCCGGGTGTCACCCCCGCGGACCAGCAGCACCGGCAACGACGTACGGGCCCACGCGACCCGCCGCCAGAACTTCCACAGACTGCGCTCGTACCCCTGCCGCAGATCATGCAGAAACGCGTTCACCAGCAGATGCTCGATGCCTTCGATCGCCTGCCGCCGCTGCTCACGCCGCTTGTCCACCTCTTCCCCGGCCGTGACCTGGCCGGCTTCCGGCGCACTCGGCTTCGCCGCACCGGCTTCGGCCGCATGAGGAGAAAGTGCGAGGTTCCGTGCCTTGATCACCCGCACCGCGAACTCATTGAAGTTCTTCGGCGGGTTACGCGACTTCGCCGGCACCAGATAGGGCTGCCGGCAGAACCACTTGTACCGCCGCCGGCCGGCCCAGCTCCGCGACAGCAGCAACACGTGCGCCGCGCCGACCACCAGGCCGATGGCGATGGTGGCGATGCCGAGCCAGGTGGCGAGCTTCTCGGCCAGGGTCGCGCTGATCAGCGCCGTCGCCGCGGCCCACGCCGGCAGCGGCCCCTCGGCGTACGCGCGCACGTTGGCCCAGAAGTTGCGCGCGTCCGGCTCGTTGCCTGGCCTGATCCGCCGCCGCCGTACGGCCCGCTTGACGCTGTCGTGGAGACGGACGTCATCGCCGTCGGCGGCGTCGAGCTCCAGCAGCCACAGCACCTGCGCCAGCAACGGGAACCGCAGATGCGCCTCCCCGCGCGGCGCCGCCGAGGCCAGCTCACGGCTCACCTCTCGTAATCGCGCCACCAGCCCCGAGTACGGTGTCGCCTGCGACGTGGCGGACGTCGGCTCCTCAGACGGCGCGAGGTCGGCGAACGGCGTGCCGGCACACCGGTCCTCCAACGCGTTGGCGACGGCCACCGTCTCACTCGACGGCCCCGTCACCGACAACACCGGCACCGGCAGGTCGCCACTGCGCCGCGTCGGCCGGATGCGGATCTGGTCGAACACCCGCAGGAACTCGCGCACCCCGTCGTAGGAGCGCTGGTAAGTGTCCTGTGAATCATCGGCCCGGACAGGCATACCGTTCGTCTCCTCGAAGCGATCAGGGGGTGCGAGGGACCTTCCGCGCGACTCTGCTTTCACGAAGCGACTATGACGCTCCGGCGTCAGGCCCTTACCACGCTAAAGCTTTCTAGAAGGACACGGCGCACCACGCCACCTTTTCGCGACCCTTAGCACGGTTTTTTCCCGACACTGTCCGCACGCGGACATTCCCCACGACGAATTACTCTCCCTCACCCTGATCCGCCGCCGTCTGAACACCGACAACTCGTCGCGATAAAGATCAGGCCACCCCCCGACCCGGCACATGCCGCCACACCACGCTGCCGCCGACCCGGCACGTGCCACCACACCACGCCGCGCACCGACCTGGCACATGCCGCCAGAGTCCGGCCGTGTATCAACCCGGCACATGCCGCCAGAGGCCGCCATACACCGACCCGGCACCCGCCGTCAGAGGTCGCGCCGCATGCAGACCCGCGGCCACCGGTCCAGCCCGAGCTCCGCCTCACGCCTGCGCCGGGCCCGCAACCCCGGCGTCAGCTCCGAGTCGTCCAGCCCCCAGAACCCGCATCGCTCGTAGTACGGCGCGTTCCACGGCACCCGCGTGAACGTGATCAGCGTGAGCGCCGGCAACCCCGCCGCCTTCGCGTGATCGGCCGCGTGCTCGATCAACGACCTCCCGAGCCCCCGCCGCGCCGCGGCCGGATGCACCGACACCTGCTCCAGATGCAGATTGCCGTCCACCTCCTCCGCGATCAGATACGCGACCGGCCGATCGTCCCCGTCCACCGACACCCAGGCCCGGCCCGACCCCTGGAACCGCGCCAGCACCTCCAGCGGATACGGCTCGTCGTCGGCCACCGGCCCCATCCCGACCCCGCGGAACAACTCCCCGGAAGCCCGCTCGATCTCCTGCAGCAGACCAAGCTCCCCCGCACCGGCGACGCGAATGCTCATCGCCACATTGTCACCGCCACCCCGGCCCGGGACCAGTGCTTTTCCGGGCTCAGCAGCCGAGCGCGACACCGGTGTCGAGGAACCGCGCGCGACGTGACCGCCGATCCGCTCACCGTACGGAGCCGAGATCGGCGCGGCTCGCCGGTCAGTACACCAGTTTGCGGTTGAGGATGAAACATCCCGTCTTGAGGTCGTCCACGAACTGACACCACCCCGCGCGTGTGGTCACGAGCACCGTCGCGCTCGGCCGTTTGGAGTCGCGGACCGCCACCACCCCGCGCAGATTGTTCGCCACTTCCACGCAGTGCCCCCCGGTGTCCCCGCTGAACTTGGACTTGTACCACTTCGCCGTGCTTAAATCCATTTGTCGGCAATTTCTCTGATTAACTTAAGCGAAAGCGACTGAGGAAGCGCCTCCGCCCGGATGGCGTCGTACCGTGCCGTGAGCAGCGAGATCATGCACCGCTCCGTCACCGTCCGACCCTCCGGTATGGAATCCACATATACCGCACAAGCCGTGCCGCGTTGTTCCGCTATAACAAAAGCGGCAAGCAACCCCGGTACCGCCTCAGCGGCATATGGCACGATTTGTATGGTTACCTTGGGATGCCGTGAGATCTCCAGAAGGAATTCCAGTTGCTCCCGCATCACGGTGGCCCCGCCGATGGGCCGCCGCAACACCCCCTCGTCGATCACACTGAGAATCGCCGGCGGCTCCGCCTGGCTCAGCAGGTTCCTGCGCTGCATCCGGCCGAAGACCCGCTCCTCGACCTCCTCCGGCGTGATCCCCGGCGCGCGCTCGAACACCCGGCGCGCGTACGCCTCCGTCTGGAAGATCCCCGGCACCAGGAACGGATCCCAGATCTGCAACCCCGAAGCCCGCCGCTCCTCAAGCGTCCAGTTGCGGAAGTGCTCAGGAACCGGCGGCGGCGGAGGCCACCCGTCGCTGTGCAGCCTCGTGAACAGCCCGTCCAGCCCGAACACCTGGTCGCACCGCTTCGCGAAATCGTCACTAGGCGTCCGCTTGAGGTTCTCCACGGCCCCGATCAGGCTCCCCGAGAACCCGATACGCCTCCCGAGCTGCCCCTGCGTGAGCTTCGCCAACAGCCGGTGCCGCTGCAACTCGTACGCGAAACGGGCCCGCGCGGAGTCCTCAGGGTCGATCCTCGTCATGTGCGGCATGCCACTCCCGCGTCGTGCGGGGAGACGGCCGAGGCGAAGGCCATCCCATGCAGGCGCCACTCCCCGAAGTGTTCAGATGGCTACTTAAGGTAGTGGATGCCGGTGGTCGTACGGCGGCGAATTCCCCGGTCCGGCACGCGGCGCCGAATCGCCTCCGCGTAAACCGCGGCCACCTTGACCGGCCATTTCCCGGCCCGGTCAACGACTCCACCGGCCGTTTCCCCTGGCCACCGCCACCCCTGTTATAACCAATCCGCATCGCCGCAGGTGAACGGCCATGCCGCCAGGCTTCCCGCAACCCGGCCCCACCCCATCAACGACCAACGATCACTAAACTGCACCGAATCCGGAGAAAAGGGTGACGAGCTCTGCCGTAGTCAGTAAAGCTCATCGATGACCCCACTCCGCAGACGGCGACTCCTGGAGGACGAGTGTCCGTTCCCCGTCCGAGCACCGGCTTCTCACCCGAGACCGCCGCCGCGCTCAGCCAGGCCGACCGGGGAATCCGCAGCCGCATGGGGAACCACCACGCATTGTTCGACTACTGGCGCTTCGCCATGAGCACCCTGTGCACCGTGAACGCCTTCTACGTCGGCTTCTACCGCGAAGGCCGGAAAATCGTCTACCCGTACACCTTCGACGACACCCTGCCGAGCGAGAACTACATCCAGCCCGAGGTCTTCACCTACGGCCCGGACGGCCAGGCCGCGTGGATCCTCCGCAACCGCCGCCCCTACACGTACGCCATGGACCACGGCCGGCTCCTGTACAACGGCGTCGCCTTCGGCGACGAGAAACGCATGTCCGCCGACGCCGTCACCATCCCCGTCTACGAGACCCCCGAGCCGGAGGCCCCCGTCGTCGGCATCGCCTCCATCCAGTCGTACCGGCGCGACAGCTACACCGGCGAACACGTCCGCGCCTTCGAATGGACCGCACGCTCGGTGGCCACCGTCCTCAGCCGCGAACGCGAGGACGCACTGAACCGCGCCGAACTCGCCACCCCCGACCCGGCCGCCGAATCCGAACGCCTGTCCGTCGCCGACGTCGTCCAGGACGTGTCCGAACGCCTCCGCGAGCTGCACCGCGACATCTGCCGCGTCGCGGCGGCCCTGCCGGCGGACCGGCCCGACCTCGTGGCGCTGGTGGCGGCGCTGCGGTACCGCTGCGAGCGCACGCAGACCGAGACGATGGACATCATCGCCCGGCCGTCGGTGCACGCGGAGACGCTGCTGCGGTCGCTGTCGGGGAAGGAGCGGGAGATCGCGCTGCTGATCGCGCGCGGGGGGATGACGAACAAGGAGATCGCGGCGCAGGTATTCGTCACGGAGTCCACTATCAAAGGGCACGTGTCCAGAATTCTGCGGAAACTCGGAGTGGAGCAACGTTCTGGAATCGCGGCCAAGCTGAGTCAATTCACCGAGTAGTGCGGGGTGTGGTGAGGTGCGGGTGGGTGTCACGTGCGGTTCACCTCTGTTCACCCTCCGACGCCGGGTAGTACTTAGTACTGTCCTGGCCGGTTGAAAACCCGTCGCGGACGTCGGGGCTTTATCCGATCGGTCCCTATATCGTCCTATTGTCATATGGGAGGGATTTGTCGGTACCTGGCGGCTTTCGGGCCGTAATCGTGGGTTACTGGCGGCTGGGGGGCCGTACAGGTGCCGGCGCGAGCTGAGGAGCTCGACATGGAAGGCCTGACGATAGCCATCCTCGCGCTAACACTGCTGTCCACAGTGGGCTTCGGCTGGATGACCAGGAGGGGGAGCCTCGCACAGGCTCCGGTCACCGCCGAGTTCCCACTGGCACCGCTCGCCGCGGCTCACATCGCCGGGGTGGCCGCGCTCACCGCCAAGGAGAGATCGAGTCGAGAGCCTGTTGACGTGATGCGTACTGATGACGGGTACCGGGTCGAGGTCGGCTGCCGGGCCGGGGTCATGACCTTCGACATCGTGGGCCTGGGGGAGGGGTCACGATGCCGGGTCGAGGCCCGGGCCGGGGACCTCACGCAGATCGGGTTGCCGGACATCGGGGGGATCGGGGTACCGGCTACCGACGTGCTGCACCTGCGGGTGGGGATGCCACGGAACGCGGCCAAGCTTGTACGGCGACGGCACCGGGTGTTCCGGGCTTTGACTGTGGCATCAGCTCGGGACGCTGCCTATGGGGACGTTCCTTGGGTCGTCCACGTGTGACGCCTGCCGGTCTGAGCCCTGGCCGCGATTGGCGGCCGGGGCTCAGCGGGTCTTTTCGGCTGGTTCAGGGTCGGTGTCGAGGCGTTCCACGCAGAGACCGTCCAGCTCGCCTGGCTCGAACCTGCACAGGCCGGAGACCCACCAGAAACGGCCGGCGCTGTCGCCGCTCAGGCGGTAACGGTGCTCGCCGTAGAACGTGGCCCAGCCTTGGTCCGGTAAGCCCATCACGATCAGAGTCGTAGCCGGTTCGTCATGTGCGAGAGCATTCAATCGATAGATCCGTGCGGTGCCGTCGTCGCTTGTGGTGGTGAGGTGGGTGCCGTCGGGTGAGTAGGCCACGGCGGTGAGCCAGCGGGTGTGGCCGGTGAGGGTGTGCAGGCAGGTGCCGGTGGCGAGGTCCCAGATGCGTGCGGTGCGGTCGTCGCTTGTGGTGGTGAGGTGGGTGCCGTCGGGTGAGTAGGCCACGGCGGTGACGCTGCCGCTGTGGCCGGTGAGGGTGTGCAGGCAGGTGCCGGTGGCTGGATCCCAGATGCGTGCGGTGCCGTCGTCGCTTGTGGTGGTGAGGTGGGTGCCGTCGGGTGAGTAGGCCACGGCGATGACGCTGCCGCTGTGGCCGGTGAGGGTGGTCACGCAGGTGCGGGTGGCTGGATCCCAGATGCGTGCGGTGCCGTCTCGGCTGGTGGTGGTGAGGTGCGTGCCGTCAGGTGAGTAGGCCACGGCGGTGAGCCAGCGGGTGTGGCCGGTGAGGGTGGTCACGCGGGTGCCGGTGGCGAGGTTCCAGATGCGTGCGGTGTTGTCGTGGCTTGTGGTGGTGAGGTGGGTGCCGTCGGGTGAGTAGGCCACGGCGGTGAGCCAGTCGTTGTGGCCGGTGAGGGTGTGCAGGCAGGTGCCGGTGGCCAAATCCCAGATGCGTGCGGTGCCGTCTCGGCTGGTGGTGGTGAGGCGGGTGCCGTCAGGTGAGTAGGCCACTGAGGTGACCGAGTCGTTGTGGCCGGTGAGGGTGTGCAGGCAGGTGCCTGCGACGGGGTTCCAGATGCGTGCGGTGCGGTCTCGGCTTGTGGTGGTGAGGTGAGTGCCGTCAGGGGAGTAGGCGACTGAGGTGACCGAGTTGGTGTGGCCGGTGAGGGTGTGCAGGCAGGTGCCGGTGGCGAGGTTCCAGATGCGTGCGGTGCGGTCCTCGCTTGTGGTGGTGAGGTGGGTGCCGTCGGGTGAGTAGGCCACTGCGGTGACGCTGGCGTTGTGGCCGGTGAGGGTGCGCAGGCAGGTGCCGGTGGCGGGGTTCCAGATGCGTGCGGTGCGGTCTCGGCTTGTGGTGGTGAGGTGGGTGCCGTCGGGTGAGTAGGCCACGGCGGTGAGCCAGTGGTTGTGGCCGGTGAGGGTGTGCAGGCAGGTGCCGGTGGATGGATCCCAGATCCGTGCGGTGCCGTCTCGGCTTGTGGTGGTGAGGTGGGTGCCGTCGGGTGAGTAGGCGACTGAGGTGACCGGGTTGTTGTGGCCGGTGAGGGTGTGCAGGCAGGTGCCGGTGGCGGGGTTCCAGATCCGTGCGGTGCCGTCTCGGCTTGTGGTGGTGAGGTGGGTGCCGTCGGGTGAGTAGGCGACTGAGGTGACCGAGTTGGTGTGGCCGGTGAGGGTGTGCAGGCAGGTGCCGGTGGCGGGGTTCCAGATGCGTGCGGTGCGGTCGTGGCTTGTGGTGGTGAGGTTGGTGCCGTCGGGGGAGTAGGCGACTGAGGTGACCGGGTTGTTGTGGCCGGTGAGGGTGTGCAGGCAGGTGCCGGTGGCGGGGTTCCAGATGCGTGCGGTGCGGTCGTCGCTTGTGGTGGTGAGGTGGGTGCCGTCGGGTGAGTAGGCCACTGCGGTGACGCTGGCGTTGTGGCCGGTGAGGGTGCGCAGGCAGGTGCCGGTGGCGGGGTTCCAGATGCGTGCGGTGCGGTCTCGGCTTGTGGTGGTGAGGCGGGTGCCGTCAGGGGAGTAGGCGACTGAGGTGAGCCAGTCGTTGTGGCCGGTGAGGGTGCGCAGGCAGGTGCCGGCGGCCGGATCCCAAAGTTCCGCGTTGTTACCGTTCGCAAGAGCCAGCAGGGCTCTCGTCGGGTGCCACACGGTCATGGAGGTCGCGGTGGCACTTGGCTGGAGCATCAGGCGAGGAGGTTCGGATGGCATGGCGGTTCCCCAGCCTGAAAGCACGTCGATGTTCGCGTTCCTGGCGGAGGTGAGCTTGGTCCGATCACAGCTCACTCTCCCCATGGCCGCGTCACGCAACTCCACGCCGATCAGCGACGCCTCGTCCAGGACCGCTCCGGTGAGGTCGGCGCCGGTCAGGTCCGCGCCGTCGAGGACGGCGCCGGTGAGGCGAGCGTCCGACAGGTCTGCTCCGGACAGGTTCACCCCTGCCAGGCGCGCTCCGGTGAGGTCCGCGCCGCGGAAGACGGCCCCGCTCAGATCCTCTTTCGGAGTGAACACCTCGCCGCGCAGGTTCTCTCCCGCGTAGTCGAGCAATCGGATGCCGCGTGCAAGACCGTCCTCCCGGAACACCCCCAGCAGCGTCCGAGCATTCCGCTTGCGCCAGTCGCTCACATGTCCTCCGGGTCGTCACCAGACCGGCCGTCCAGCCAGGCCTCGACGGACTCAGGGGCCAGGTCACGCAGGAAGCGGCCGGTCAGCGGAGTGAGCCGCGCGTCACCGATCAGGTCGTCGGCCCGGCCGGCGCGGAAGAACGTCGCGAGGTGTGACGCCAGCAGGAACTCCCAGACCGACTGGTGCGTGAACTTCCAGCATCCGTCACCGACCTGCAGCAACGTCCGGCTGCCGGCGATCTGCGCGGCCTGGTCGACGGTCAGCTCCAGTCCCGGCAGGTCCAGCACGTCCCGGACCGCTTGCTGGAGCGCGTCCTCGGTGACATCCCGTTCTCCCGCCTGCCACAGTCGCAGCGCGATCTCCTCCAGGAGTTCTCTGCGCTGCTCCTCGGACACGGCGCCTCTCCCCGCGGGGTCGATCCGCGCCGCCTCCTCGCTGAGCCAGCGGCTCACCAGCCGGTCGTAGAGGTCGGCGGCTGTCACCACCCCACGGCCGACGGCGGATCTGATCTCCTCAAGCCGCAGGTCCTTGACGATGAAGGACAACATGCGGGGGGTTCTGGCGAGCTCAGGAAGGTTGTCCACCTGACGCAGCGCGGCCATCCACTCGCCGGCGAGCACGACGGGGTCCGCCGCACCCTCTAGTTCGAACCAGCGTCTCAGGAACGCGCGTTGCTGGTCGTCGTCGAAGGGCTCCAGCAGGCGTACCCGGCCGTGGTGCACCGTCTGGAGGCTGGCGAAAAGGCTGCTGGTGACGTTCTCGGTACTGCGGAAGTGGCTCGGCCTGGTGGTGAGCAGGATCCTCGCGCGTCCCTTGGCGGCGTCCAGGAACGTGCGGAGCTGTGCCGCGGCGTTGTCGTAGCCGACCCGCACGGCGAACTCGTCGTATCCGTCGATCAGCAGGGCCAGTGAGCCGGCCTCCAGGCTGTGGCGGAAGTGGTCCGGGGCGAACGACGTGTTACTGGGGATCAGCACGTTGGAGACCATCTCCGCCACCGTCTGGCGCTTGTCCCGGTCCTTGAGGTAGACGACGATCGGGGTGATGCCGAGCCGGTCGTTGTCCAGCATCCGGTGCGCCAGCCGCCGCACGAGGAACGACTTGCCGTACCCGGCGTCCCCGAGGACCAGCACGAAACAGCCGTCCTCGGCGAGAAGCTCCCTGGAGACCTGGTCGAGCAGGTCGTCCCGGATCTCTGACTCTGCGCCGCCGAACCGATCGATGTCGCGGTACCGCTGCGGCTGGTAGAGCTTCTGCGGGTACAGCCGGTCGTTGTCCAGCTCGCGCTTCAGCCATGTCCGGTACGCGGTGCAGTCGAGCAGTGCGTTGTACTCGTTCCAGGTCTTGACGCGGATGCCGTGCGGCACCAGTGCGTGTTCCCGCAGTTCCGGCTCGTCAGGGCCGCGATGCACCAGGACGAACTCGGAGTGCTGGACCCGCGCGGGACCGAAGACCCGGCGGTCGAAGTCCTCCAGGGTCGTGCGGTCCAGCGGTCCGTCCACGATGCCGACGTACCGCAGCGGCCTGCCGTTCTGGTGAACCAGGAGGTAGCGGAGCGGCGGGTCCTCCGTTCTACGGGAATGGATCTGTGCCTCTTTCCCCAGGTCCTGCTGTGTCGTCCACACAACCTGCTCGGCGAAGTCACGTCCCCGTTCCCAACGCTCCCAGAGCTCTCCCGTTTCGAACCGGCTCACCTCGTCGGCCGTCTGCCGCCTCGAATTCCACCCCGGCACAATGAGCCTGACCGGCACCTGCGTCCTGCGTCGCTCAGGATCGGCCCGAATATCCGGCATCCAATCCCGTACGCCGTCCCACTCACGAGCCCAGCGAGTGGTGTTCCAGGCGTCCACCCGGAGGACTTGGTACTGGTTCCGCGTCTCCCCTGGCCGCCAGTCCTCGGTCACGGCCGCGGAGCCGGTGGCGAGAACGAGGGTCCCGTTCGGCAGCCGGTCTTCCTTCCCCGCATGGGTGTGGCCGTGCAGGATCAGATCGAGCCTGTCGCGCAGGATGTCGCTGAGCGCGTCCTCGTCCCGGAGGTTCTCGTTGTCGGCCACCGCCTTTCGGCGAACGTTGTGGTGCAGTACCCCGATCCTGAGCATGCCGTCCAGCTCGCCGAGTTCCCGCGCGAACCACCGGAGCTGGCCGTCGCCGCACCAGCCGTAGTGGTCGTCGTCCCGGTGACTCTCCTTGATCGTGGAGTTCATCGCCGCGACGGCCACCCGCAGTTCATCGAACCTGTGCAGCCGGTAGGGCCGTTCCGCCGTGAACGCCGTCGGGTCGTGCAACTCGGTCACGAACCTCTGGTAGTTCTCCCACTTGGGGAAGTAAGGGACGGCGAACTCTTTCCCCTTGGCCCGGCACTCGTAGAAATGGGCCTCGCTCCACGACCAGCTCACGTCGTGGTTGCCGGGAACCACCACCACACGTTCCCTGGACAGCCCCGTGATGGCACACACCTCGTCGAGGAAGGCGAGCGCATCGGCGAACTCGTCCTCGTTGGCCCTCTCGGTGATGTCTCCCGAAAGGATCATCAGGTCCGGCTCCGGCACCCTCTCGTCCCGCTTTAGCCGCTCCAGGTCCCGAATAAGGTTCCGGGCCAGTGAATCCTCTGTCCCAAATCGGTGATACTGACCGAATTGCGTATCCGAGACATGAAGGATTGTCACACTTGGGGAGTTATTTCCCGTTGGCACCGTTCTGTGTCCCACCTGACCGGCCGGTATTCCATCGAGACGCTACTCTTTGACGGCAATACTGGCATAAAGAAAGGATCCGGGTGCCAGATCTCCCACCCCCCGAGCACCACCACCACCCCACCCCCCGCCGCAGACGCTCCTGGACCCGAGGCGACCTGCCACCCCTACCCCGTCCCGCCACGTCCCCCGACCAGTGGGCCGACCCCCCGCAAGCCCTCGAAGAACTCCGCGTCTGGGCCGAGCACCGAGCGCTGGAACACCTCGACTGGTACACCCGCGACAAGAAGTTCCGCCGCGTGGCCTCCCGCTTCCTCCGCGCCGCGGCCGTGCTCCTGGCCGTCGCCGGCGGCGCGTCCCCCCTGGTGCTGCACGAAGGTCCAGGCGCCAACCTCGGCTACGTCCTGCTCGCCATGGCCGCCGGCTGCGTCGCCTTCGACCACTTCTTCGGCATCTCCTCAGGCTGGATGCGCGACATCGCCGCACTCACCACCCTGCGGGGCCGCCTCACCCGCTTCCACCTCGACTGGGCCGCCTGGCAGTCCACCCCGGCCGAGCCCGACCGCACCACCAAGGGCCTGGCCCTCATCGACGGCCTCGTCACCGACATCGTCCGCATTTCCGAGGCCGAGACCGCACAATGGATCGCCGAATTCAACTCCTCCATAGCGTCCTTACGGCAACAGTCCACCCCCGCGGTGACCTCGACCTCCGACCTGATGACCTGGAGCCACAAAGGCGAATTGTCCCCCTGATGCGGAATTCCCGCATCGCCTACCCCGGCGACGCGACCGTCATTTCACACCACACCACTTTCCCCCCACTCGCCGGCCGCCGCACCCCCCACCGCGCGCACAACGCGATGACGATCTGAAGCCCCCGTCCGCTCTCGTCATCCACCTCCGCCATCCGAGGCGACGGGGGACACGGCGCGCCGTCCCACACCTCGACCACGAGCAGCCCCGGACTTCGGAACAGCCCGAGCCACACGACATCGAGCAGGCCACCGGCCTCCCCGGAGGCGTCCCGCTGCCGGGGTACGGCGACGGCCCGCGTGGCGTTCGTGACCAACTCCGACACCACCAGCTGCACGTCGTCGGCGTACCCGTCCAGCCGCCATTCCGAGAGCGCCTGCCGCACGTATCGCCGCGCCGTCCCCGCTGCCGATGGCATAACGGGCAATTGCCACGAGACTGAATCAATTGCCGTCGTCACGATTTTCCCCTTCGTTGTTTTCCTCGAACCTCCGCTCCTGCGGGTATTCAGCGTCGTAAGCTGCCGGGGAAGGCGTCGTCCGTACCCACGTAATGTGAGTGCGGAGTTTTCCCCGTGAGCGTCTGTGAGGAAAACATGAGCAGTAGTCGAATGACCCCTCTCGAATTCTTCGCGAGAGAGCTGCGGCAGGCTCGTGAGTGTGCCGGGATGAGTCAGTCCCAGCTTGCTGCGGCGATCGTCGGTTACTCCGCTTCGTTCGTCGCGATGGTCGAGACAGCACGGCGGGTTCCCAAGCCTGACTTCGCGCAGCGGTGTGATCAACTCTTTTCTACAGGTGGCATCCTCACTCGACTGGCAGAAGATCTCGTATGCCGTGACATGCCACCGGAGTGGACCGGCAAGTGGCTGTCCATCGAGGACCGGGCAACGGCACTGCTGTCGTACGAGCCGCTTGTCATACCCGGCCTGCTCCAGACCGAGCCCTACGCGCGCGCGCTCCTCGCCGCTTCAGGACGGCAGTTCGACGTGGACGATCTTGTGTCGGCACGGATGGAGCGGCAGGGGATCCTCAAGAGGGAGCGTCCGCCGATGCTCATTGCCGTTATGGATGAAGGGGTTGTCCGTCGTCATGTCGGCGGACCCAAGGTGATGCACGACCAGCTCATGCACTTGATCGACGTCAGCGAGCGATCCGATTTGATAATCCAGATTGTTCCGTCCGACTCAGGTGTCTACGCTGGTCTAGCTGGAGCATTCGTCGTCGCATCATTTGATGATAGAGACGTTGTTTATGTGGACAGTGCGCTTCGTGGCGATGTTGTGGAGCGATCGGACGACGTGACGATTATGAGACGGATGTGGGAGGTACTACGCGCAGAGGCCTTACCGAAGAGTAAGTCGATCGATCTCCTAGTGAAGGTGGCCAAGACATGGGAATGAATGACGGCAACTGGTACAAGTCCTCCTACAGCAGCGGAAACGGCGAAAACTGCGTGGAAGTGGCCGGTATGGCTGGCGTCATCGCCGTACAGGACAGCAAGGACCCCGCGCGTGGCGTTCTTCGAGTACCAGTAGGTGAGTGGCGCTGTTTCCTGAGCGGCTTGGACGTCGGCAAGCTCGACTGCTGAGCTGTAGTCGGAGGTGGCGCTACAGATGGACACTGCTAACGGTTGGCGGAAGTCGTCACACAGCAGCGGCAACGGTGGGGACTGCGTAGAGGTGGCAGGTTCACCTGGACACGTCGCTGTACGGGACAGCAAGGACGTCGGCCGCGGCGCACTCCGCATCTCTCCCGGTGAGTGGCACCGATTCCTCGGCGCACTGGATCGAGGAGAACTCGACCGCTGACACCTCACCGGCTGACCCCCGCACAAGGCGCGGGATTCACCGCACCACGTCCCGCCGCGTCGACGCCGCGGAGGAAGAACCCCAGTGGCGGGGGTGGTTGGTCGGTCCTCGGTGGTGTGTTGCTGTTCCTGGGCCGTTGGTCCCGGCGTGTCGTAGCTGGGATGAACTCCTGTGGCGGGTGGTTGGCTGGTCGTCGGTGGTGGGTTGCTGTTGCCGGGCCGCTGGTCGCGGGGTTTCGGCGCGGCAGAAGTTAGAACTCCATTGGTGGGTGGTTGGCCGGTTGTTGCCGGTGGATTGTTGTTGCAGGGCAGTCGGTTGCGGCACACTCCGCTACAGCATGGTGTCCGCCGGCTGTCAGAGATGGTCGATGCGAATAGGGGTATTGGGGATGGCCAAGAGGAGGATTACCAGTCCACCCCCGAAACGGCTGGTCGGTTTCGGCGTCCAGGTGAGTTGTGCGAGAAGGTGAAAGTTTCGCCGATCCGTGAGACCGGTTCCTGCGGTGCAGGGGAGCCGCTACCCATTTGTGTCGTCTAACAGGATCCATAACTGGCCTGTTGGCTGAGGTTGAGACATCGCTCCGCTTTTAGGACAGCATCAACCCGCTTATTGTTCCCTCTCTTGCGGCAAAGGCAAGGCGGTATGCCGGATAAGGCTTGTCCCGCTTTCGTCTCCGGTGTGCGATCCTCCGTCGTGACGGCGCCTCCCCCAAGCGTCTTGGCGGTGTGGTGCGCCGGAAAAGGTCACCGGTACGAAGGGGATGGTAAGTGAAACTTCGTCGAGGACTGCGGGCTCTGGCACTAGGCGCGGCGGCGATGCTGGCGCTGACCGGGATCACCAGCCAGCCGGCGAGCGCGGCGAGCGCCAAGGCCGCAGCGCTCAGTTGCCCCATCAGGATCACCGATCCGGTCGCGTTGTACGGGACTTCCGTCTATTCACTGGTCGAGGTCAACTGCAACCAGCGTGTCAGCTACATCGGCGGGTACCTTTCCCTGTACCGCGACGGGGTGTTCCTGAACTACGCCGAGACCTACCTCTACAACACCTCTTACGCCTACAAGCTCAACATGGTGACCTGCGTCCCCGGCAACTACCACGTCATGGGCTACGGTTTCGCCAACCTCGACGGCGGCGCACCCGATTTCTCGCTGCGCGTCGCCAGCACGCCGACTTACATCTCCTGCACCTGAGCGACGACCCGGACGAAAGGCCCGGTCCCACCGGGCCAGAGTGAGTGGATGGACATCGGCGACTCCACGTCCACGTTCATGTCACCGTCCTGACTGACCCGGCCTCGGTTTTCGTGTTCCCGTCAGCCATGATGGAACACGAAAACCCGGTCGCGTTTCTGCCGTTAACCGTCGTCGGCACGTGCTCATCGGTGCAGATCGATTCTCGATCATCTGAGGCCGAACCAGTGCGTGAGGTGCACTGACGGCAAACCGAGTCGTCAAATGAATCGGCTGGTACGACCGGCGAGCGTCTCGTTCACGGACTCCTCACCGGCCGTCCCCCGTGCAAGGCGCCGGATCGCGCCAGCTCGCCCTTGATGGCGAACTGGCGATCTTCGGGTACTCCCGCCCACGGCCACCGCACGATCGTCGGCACAACACTCGATGATCGCGGTGGCCGTCGCCATCTCTGCCACCAGCCCACGCACAAGATCGCAATCTACGGCTGGAGTACTAGGCTGAACTTCATGATCCTGCGCCATGTGACCGTCGACTGTGCCGATCCTTATGAGCTCGCGAAGTTCTGGAGCGCCGTAACCGGATGGCCGGTGTCCGATGATGACGCGCCGGGCGACTCCGAGGTCCTCGTCGAGGCTCCCCCGTCCGTGCCCGGGATGCTGTTCATCCAGGTGCCCGAGGGCAAGACGGTGAAGAACCGGATCCATTTCGACTGGATGCCCACCGAGCGGACCCGCGACGAGGAGGTGGAGCGCGTCATCGCCTTGGGTGCGAAACTGTATGAGGATCATCGCACCGCCGAGGGGCTCGGCTGGGTCACGTTGCTCGACCCCGAGGGCAACGAATTCTGCGTTGAGCGGAGCACGGCCGAACGTGGCCTCTGACATGCCGTAGATCGGCGACTTTCCGGTGGGCGAGCGTGGAGACGCCGACGTCCACCACGACCACCAAGTGTCGTGCCGACGATCGTGCGGTGGCCGTGGGCGACAGCGTGGCGACCTCGCGCTGGCGGTCGATGTTCGATGTCAGGATCTACGGCTGGAGTGTTGACCAGGCGCTCATGAGGCGGTCGCTGTGACAGAAGTGCAAGCCAAGCGCGTTCTACCTGGGAGTATCGACGCCGACGTCGCTGGTCGCGCGGTACGTCGTGTCAAGGACTACCTCACGCGGTGTCCCGAGCAGTCGACCATCCGAGTCGCCGGCGAGCACGGGAGTGAGGACCCCATGATCCTGCCTCGCGAAGCCGTCAGCCTGCTCGCCTTCATCCTCGCGCAGGCCGTCGAGGGCCGAGGGATGACGGTCGTGCCGTCCCATGCCGAGCTGACGACGCAAGAAGCAGCGGACATGCTCAATGTCTCGCGGCCAATTTGATCAAACTGCTGGAGGACGGGACGATCCCGTTTCGTCTCGTCGGCAAGCACCAGCGTGTCAGATACGAGGATCTTCAGGAATACAAGCGGCGCGATGACGCCAAGCGTCGTACGGCCGCCGACGATCTGGCCGCGCTCGGACAGGAGCTGGGTATCTGAGCATGGGGTTTGTGGTGGTCTACGACGCGAACGTGCTGTATGGCAACACGATCAGAGATCTGCTCATCTGCCTGGCTACCACGGGACGGCTCCAGGCCAAGTGGACCGGCGGAATCCTGGACGAGACCTGCCGGAGCCTCGTCGGCAATCGTCCTGACATCGCTGACGAGGAGTTGAACAGACGCGGGTGATCCCGTCCAGTCAGATCGAGCTGACGTGACGAGTTGGGGGACCAGGTAGTTTCCTGATCTGCGCCACCCGGCACCGTGCGGGCCCTGCGGCGATGTGTCGGCGAAGCGCATACGACGGAAGAGGAGTGAGCGGTATGGGAGAGCGTACGTCCTGGGCGGACAAGCGAGCCGAGGTCATGGGACGGCCCGGTGCGGGGGCCGCGTACGAGGCGGCTCGCCTCAGGTTCGAGTTGGGGGAAGCCGTACGGCACCGGCGCGAGGAGCTTGGGCTGACGCAGGCACAGCTCGCGGAGCGGGCAGGCCTCCAGCAACCGGCGATCGCGCGGTTCGAGGCCGGGGGGACCATGCCGACGATTCCGATGCTGGAACGGTTGGCTGAGGCGCTCGAAGTGCGGCTCAGCGTTCAGTTCCAGCCGGTTCGGAAGGCGAGTTAGTCACGGCAAGGTGAGGATTTCGCTGCCGGTGTCGGTGACGACGATGGTGTGTTCGAACTGGGCTGTGCGTCTGCGGTCCTTGGTCACGGCGGTCCAGCCGTCGGGCCACAGGTCGTAGTCGATGGTGCCGAGGGTGAGCATGGGTTCGATGGTGAAGGTCATGCCGGGGACCAGGGTGACGGTCAGGCTCGGGTCGTCGTAGTGGGGGACGATCAGGCCGGAGTGGAAGCTGGTCGAGATGCCGTGGCCGGTGAAGTCGCGGACGACGCCGTAGCCGAAGCGTTTGGCGTACGCGGAGATGACGCGGCCGACGATGTTGAGCTGGCGGCCCGGGGCGACGGCCTTGATGGCGCGCATGGTGGCCTCGTGGGTGCGTTCGACCAGGAGGCGGGACTCCTCGTCGACGTCGCCTACCAGGAATGTGGCGTCGGTGTCGCCGTGGACGCCGCCGATGTACGCCGTGATGTCGATGTTGACGATGTCGCCGTCGCGCAGGACCGTGTCGTCGGGGATGCCGTGGCAGATGACCTCGTTGATCGAGCTGCACAGCGACTTGGGGTAGCCGCGGTAGCCGAGCGTGGAGGGGTAGGCGTCGTGATCGCAGAGGAACTCGTGGCCGATGCGGTCCAGCTCGTCGGTGGTGACGCCGGGGGCCACGTGCTTGCCGACCTCTTGGAGGGCCTGCGCGGCGATGCGGCCGGCGACGCGCATGCGTTCGATGGTCTCGGCGGTCTGGACGTCGGGGCCGCCTTTGCGGGGTTGCTTACGGCCGACGTACTCCGGTCGCTCGATGTGTGCGGGGACCTTGCGGGGCGGGGAGATCCGCCCTGGCCGGAGCAGAGTCGTCATGGCGCCAAGTCTAGTTGCGCTCCGGCGGGGCAAGATGTGGCAGAGATCGTGCGTGGCGGAGGTTCCGGGTGTGCCACCCGGGGATGGAGGTCGACATGGCCGGGGATCAGTGGTGGTTCTGCCTGAAGCACATGGCGGTCGAAGGGGAGAAGGGCTGCCCCAACAAGGACCGCCTCGGGCCGTACGCGACACGCGAGGAGGCCGCTTCTGCCATGGAGACCGCCGCGGCTCGTAACAAGGCTTGGCAGGAGTCGGACAAGGAGTGGGACGGGGACTGAGCAGCCGGGGGCTGCTGGGACGCGGGTCGGCGCTGTCAACGCGGCGCCGGATCCGCCGTACCTCGTCCCGCCGTCGCGGCGCCGGTCGGGGCTCGGCGGGTGGTGAGGGAGAGGGGTCGTGGGATGTTCGGAGCGGGGTTGATCCCTGTCCGGGATGCCGGCTCGGAGCGGTCGTTGTCACGGGATCTGAGGGTTGTCGGACGGCCGAGGGTCCAGCCGTGTCGTGTCTTGTGTCGGGTGTTCTTTCGCGGTCGGGTGGGTGGGGTTGTGGGTGGGCCGGTTGGTTGGAGTGGGTCGGCTCTGATGGGTGGGCATGGGTCACACCAGCCGAAGAGGGGTTTTGTCACCCCGCAGGGATGCGGCTTTCAGGGCGGCGTGGCTCGATCACCCGCACCTGAGACTGAGATCTCCGAACCGCCGTCGCGTGGTTGATCGGACCGGCCGTCTTCACGGCGGGGGCCGGTGGTATTAGGTAGGGCTGTGCGGAGACATGAGGTGCGAGGGAGTGCGCAGGAGGCCGGCGTGGTCGCGGTGCTGGAGTGTGTGGTTCTGGACTGTCCTGAGCCGTTGGAGCTGGCCGGGTTCTATCGGTCGTTGCTCGGCGGTGAGGTGAACCGGCCGGATCGGCGGTGGTCGCTGGATGACGACTGGTCGACGTTGCATCTGGCGTCGGGGCAGGTCTTCGCGTTCCAGCGAGCGGAGGATCACCGGCCGCCACGGTGGCCGGACCCGGCGTACCCGCAGCAGTACCACCTGGACTTCGGGGTGTCCGACCTGGAGCAGGCGCACGAGGTGGCGATGGCCGGTGGGGCCACGCTGCTGGAGGACTCCGAGGGATCGAGCTGGCGGGTGTACGCGGACCCGGCGGGGCATCCCTTCTGCCTGGTGTACCACCGGTGGCTGGCGAAGGAGACCGCCGCCGAGTGACGGTGAAGCGCGGGCCGCTGCGCGGGGGTCGGCGGCCTGAGGTCAATCGGGGACGCGCGGCCCGGTGATGCGCTCGGCCAGCCGGGCCAGGCGGTCGATCAGCCGGGTGCCGGAACGTGAGACGTCGCCGGCGGCGGCGCTGACGAGGTGCTGCGCGGCGTCGAACGTGAACACGCCGTCCTTGGCGGGGACGCTGAGCGCGTCGTGCGCGAGGGACTCGAGCTCCGGGTCGCCGCCGTCGAGCGCGATGATCGTGGCGCCGGTGCGGCGAGCGTCGTCCACCCGTTCCAGCAGCGGCACCGGGGCCCGCTGCTCGGTGACGACGAAGACGGTCTCACCACGGCCCGCCGCCTCGACCCGGTCCATGCCGACGGCCAGATGTGGCGGTGCCCCTGGTGGGGGTGACCACCGGATCAGCGTCGGCGCGAGCTGGTCGAGGCCGGACAGGCGGGCCTCGTCGTTGAGGTGTGCGGCGAGATGCCACGGCTCCTCGTCCGGCGAGCCCACCACCAGCAGGCCACCTCTGCTGCGGGTGGCTCGCAGGTACAGCCCGAGCTGCCGGGTGCGCTCGACCCAGCCGGTCGAGGAGAGCACATCACGCAGGAAGGCCACCGACGCTGCGTCCATGACGTCCATGGTGCATCAGCGGCCCCGCCGCCGTCCCGCGAAGCGCCGCACGGCGACACGGTGTGGCGGACTGTGGAACGCGGTGGTTTCCCGTGGGGCGGCGGCCATGAATGTCGGTGTGGCTGGCATCATCGGGAAGATCCGCAGGGAATAGAGGAGAGCATGAGCGACGAGCGCGCAGAGGTGGACGGCCTGACCATCGGCATCCTCGGGGGGACCGGGGATCAAGGTAAGGGGCTGGCCCGGCGGTTCGCGCTGGCCGGCAACCCCGTGGTCATCGGGTCCCGGAACGCGGCCCGTGCCGAGGAGGCGGCGGCGAGCCTCGGCGACCTGCCGGTACGCGGCGCCGAGAACAGCGCGGCGGCGTCCGAGGCGGACGTGGTGATCGTCGCGGTTCCGTGGGACGGCCACCGTGCCACCCTTGAGTCCCTGCGGTCCGAGCTGGCCGGGAAGATCGTCATCGACTGTGTGAACCCGCTGGGCTTCGACAAGCAGGGTGCCTACCCGTTGCCGGTCGAGGAAGGCAGCGCGGCGCAGCAGGCGGCGGCCGTCCTTCCCGACAGCCGGGTCGTGGCGGCTTTCCACCATGTGTCCGCCGTCGTCCTGCTGGATCCCGCTGTGGAGCGTGTGGACCTGGACGTCCTGGTGCTGGGGGACGACCGCGAGGCCACCAACCTGGTGCAGGCGCTCGCCGACCGCATCGCGGGGGTCCGGGGGGTGTACGGCGGCCGGCTGCGCAACGCGCACCAGGTGGAGGCACTGACCGCCAACATCATCTCCATCAACCGGCGCTACAAGGCCCACGCGGGGATCCGGATCACCGACGTGTGAGGCGAGGCGGCAGAAACTGACAAATGGGGTGTCGAGCGTCATTCTTGGTGGCATGACCTCTATGCACTTCGACAGCCGGGCCGTCCATCTTCCCGTTCCTCCGGTGGAGGGGGTCCGGCCGATGGCGCCGCCGTTGTACCAGACGTCGGGGTTCGCGTTCGATGATCCGGAGGTGCTGTCGGACGGGTTGAGCAGGCCGGATGGCGCCTTCGTCTACGGACGGATGAGCAATCCGACGGTGCGGACGCTGGAGGAGGCCGTCGCGGGGCTGGAGGGCGGGGTCGGCGCGGTGGCGGCGGCCTCGGGGATGGGGGCCATCAGTGCGGTGCTGCTGGGGGTGCTGAAGGCGGGGGATCATCTGGTGGCGCAGCCGGCCCTGTACGGGGGGACGGCGGGGTTGATCGCGGATCTGGTGGAGAGGTTCCAGATCTCGGTCACCTTTGTGGCGCAGGACGACCCGGAGGCGGCGCGCGCGGCGATCCGGCCGGAGACGCGGCTGATGTACCTGGAGACCATCGCGAACCCGATGACGCAGGTGGCGGACATCGCGGGGATGTGCGCGGTGGCACGGGAGGCGGGGGTGCCATCCGCGGTGGACAACACCTTCGCCTCGCCGGTGTTGTACCGGCCGCTGGAGCACGGTGCGGACATCGTCCTGCATTCCACCACCAAGTACCTCGGCGGACACAGTGACGTGCTCGGCGGTGTCGCGGTGTTCGGGGACGACGCGCTGTACCGCAGGGTGTGGTCGCAGGCGACCGAGCTCGGCGCGACCCCCGACCCGTTCGGCGCGTGGCTGACGCTGCGCGGCATGCGCACCCTGCCGCTGCGCATGACACGGCACTGCGAGAACGCGCGCGTGCTCGCGACCCGGCTGGCCGGGCATCCCGCCGTGGCCGCCGTGCACTGGCCGGGGCTCGCGACGCACCCGCAGCACAAGCTGGCCGCCTCGATGATGCCGGACTTCGGCGGCATGCTGGCGTTCGACCTCGCCGGCGGCCGGGAGGCGGGGGAGCGGTTC
This sequence comes from Sphaerisporangium rubeum, assembly GCF_014207705.1. Classification (NCBI taxonomy): domain Bacteria; kingdom Bacillati; phylum Actinomycetota; class Actinomycetes; order Streptosporangiales; family Streptosporangiaceae; genus Sphaerisporangium; species Sphaerisporangium rubeum. Next base: position 4,811,039 of record NZ_JACHIU010000001.1, on the reverse strand, counting down.
ATGAGCGCCGTACGGCTCGCGCTGCTCGCGCCGTCCCTCGGCGGGCTGGAGACGCTCGTCATGCATCCCGCTACGACGTCGCACCGCAAGCTGCCCCCCGAGGACCTGGCCGCGGCCGGCATCGGACAGGGGACGGTGCGGGTGTCGACCGGCATCGAGCACGCCGAGGACGTGTGGGCCGACTTCGCGCAGGCCCTCGACAAGGCCGCCGGGTGAACGTCCGGGGGTGAGCGTCCCGGCCGCGGACGGCACGCCAGGGACCATGAGCCGGTACCTTCGCCGGATGCGCGGGGTGGGTAGGCCGTTATCGTCGTTGGGTCGGCTTCCGGCACGGAATGCCGGCTCGGTGCCGAGACGAGGGAGCGGTACATGGTCGTGACACGTGGGGACGTCGAGCGGGCCGCGGCGCGGATCGGCGCGCACGTGCGCCGCACGCCGGTGCTTCAGGACACGCCGGAGCTGGCGTTGAAGATGGAGTTCATGCAGCACGGCGGTTCGTTCAAGGCCCGTGGCGCGTTCAACCGCATGCTCGCGGCCGGTGACCTCCCCGAGGCGGGGGTGATCGCCGCCAGCGGCGGCAACCACGGTGTCGGTGTCGCGTACGCGGCCCGCGTGCTCGGCGTGCGGGCCGAGATCTTCGTACCGGAGATCTGCGCGCCGGTGAAGGTCGAGGGCCTGCGGGCCCTCGGTGCGCGGGTCACCCAGACCGGGGCCATCTTCGCCGAGGCGTACGAGGCGTCGGCCAAGCGGGCCGCGGAGACCGGCGCTCTGGAGATCCACGCGTACGAGCATCCGGACGTGGTCGCCGGTCAGGGTACGGCGGGGCTGGAGCTGCTGGAGCAGACCGGCGGGGTGGACACGGTGCTGGTCGCGGTCGGCGGCGGCGGGTTCGTGGCCGGGGTCGCCGCGGCGCTCGACGGCGCGGCCACGGTCGTGGCGGTGGAACCGGCCCTCAGCCCCACGCTGCACGACGCGCTGGCGAACGGCGGCCCGGTGCGGGTGCAGGTCGGCGGGGTGGCCGCCGACGCGCTCGGCGCGAGCCTGGTCGGCAAGGCCGCCTTCGACACGGTGGTCGCCGCCGGCGTGCGGTCCGTCCTGGTGGCGGAGGACGCCATCGTCGAGGCGCGCCGCCACCTGTGGCGCACGTACCGCGTGGCCACCGAGCACTCCGGCGCCACCGCCATGGCCGCGCTCACCTCAGGGGTCTACGTACCGGAACCGGGGGAGCGGGTGGCCGTGTTCGTCTGCGGCGCCAACACCGACCCCTCGACATTGGTGTGAGGCGGTCCGCGAACCGCGACCGCCGGTACCGATCTCCCGGCATCGGTGTGAGGTGGTCCGCGAACCGGACCCGTCACGTGGAACGCGCGACCGCCGGCACCTGCCGCTCGGCAGCGGTGTGAGAAGGGCCGTGCCGGGACGGGCCCGGCACGGCAGGGGGACGGGTTACCGGTAGCTGTGCTCGGGGGTGGGGAAGGCGCCGGAGACGACCTCGTCGGCGAAGGCGCGGACGGCGTGGTCCATCTCGGTGGCCAGGTCGAAGTACTTCTTGACGAACTTCGCGGGCTGGGGGGTGAGGCCCATGAGGTCCTGCCACACCAGGACCTGCGCGTCGCAGGCGGGGCCCGCGCCGATGCCGATGGTGGGGACCGACAGCGCCGAGGTGACGCGTTCGGCGAGTTCGGTGGGGACGCATTCGAGGACGACGGCGAAGGCGCCGGCGTGTTCGAGTGCCTTGGCGTCGGCCATGAGCTCGTCGCCGGACTGGCCGCGGCCCTGGACGCGGTAGCCGCCGAACACGTTCACCGACTGCGGTGTGAGGCCGAGATGGCCCATGACGGGGATGCCGGCCGAGACCAGGGCCTCGACCTGTGGCAGGACGCGGCGGCCGCCTTCGAGCTTGACGGCGTGGGCCCCGGCCTCCTTCATGAAACGGGCCGCCGACTCCAGCGCCTGCTGCGGAGACGACTGGTAGGAACCGAACGGCAGGTCGGCGACGACCATGGCGCGGGAGGAGCCCCGCACGACGGCCGCGGTGAGCGGGATGAGGTCGTCGACGGACACGGGAAGTGTGGAGTCGTAGCCGTACACGACCATGGCGGCGGAGTCGCCGACCAACATGACGGGGATGCCGGCCTCGTCGAACACACGGGCCGTCATCGCGTCGTAGGCGGTGACCATCGGCCATCTCTCGCCGCGCTCCTTGGCGGCGGAGATGTCGCGGACGGTCACCCTCTTGCCTGCCTTACCGCCGTACAACATGGTCGGTGAGCTGGACATACTTGGTGCAGAGGACATCGTAGATCCCTCCAGCCTCGTGGCGCCCTTGTGGCGTCCCCGGACGGTCAGCATCATCGCACGCGCGACCTTCATCACAACACCGGGGAGTGCCCTTCCTCGTCCCCGCAGCCCGGCGGCCGTGCCCGTTCCTCCGCACCGCCTGCCCCCGTACCGGGTGCGCTCACCCTTGACTTGGTCCGCCGTACGCGCAGGGGCCGGGAGGGCCGGGCCGAATCCGCGGGGCCGGCCCAAGGCCCGGTTCAGGGGTGTCTGCATCCGGACAGGTGTACGAAACCACCCGTACCCCCTACTTGGGAAGATATTTCGATACGGGACGGTTGCGTATCGTTGGCGCATCCACTACGGTCGCGTTGCGAAACTACCGCGTATCGAAACTTTTGTGACAGCTCAAAATGGGGGCAAGAGAGTGGAAACGGCGACGGGACACCCGCGCAGATGGCAAGTCCTCGGCGTGATGGTGTTCAGCCTCCTGGCGGTCGTGCTGGACAACACGATCCTCAACGTGGCGCTCAAGGTCATCTCCGACCCGGTGGAAGGGCTCGGCGCCACGCAGAGCCAGCTCGAATGGGCCATCAACTCCTACACGCTGGTGTTCGCCGGCCTCCTGTTCACCTTCGGGGTGCTCGGTGACAGGTTCGGCCGTAAGCGGATGCTGCAGATCGGCATGATCCTTTTCGGCCTGGCGTCCCTGGCCAGCGCCTACGCGCAGGACCCGGCGCAACTGATCGCCGCACGCGCCGCCATGGGCCTCGGCGGGGCCGCCGTCATGCCGGCCACCCTCGCGATCATCGCCAACGTCTTCTCACCCAAGGAGCGCGGCAAGGCCATCGGCCTGTGGGCCGGCGGCGTCGGCCTCGCCATCGCCATCGGGCCCATCACCGGCGGCGTGCTGCTCGAACACTTCTGGTGGGGCTCGGTCTTCCTGATCAACGTGCCGGTCGTGGCCATCGCCTCGGTGCTGATCGCGCTGATCGTGCCGGACTCCCGCAACCCCGACAAGGCGCAGCTCGACCCGATCGGCGTGCTGCTGTCCATCGTCGGTCTCGTCGGCGTCGTGTACGGCATCATCAAGGGCGGCGAGCTCGGCCGGATCACCGACGTCGAGGTGTGGCTGCCGTTCCTCGCCGGCGTCGCGGTGCTCGCCGTGTTCGTCTGGCACGAGCGGCGCACCGCGCACCCCGCGTTCGACGTGCGCGCCTTCGCGATCCCGCGGTTCTCCACCGCGGTCGCCAGCGTCGGCATCGTGTTCTTCTCGATGATGGGTGTGATGTTCTTCCTCGCGTTCTACCTGCAGATCGTGAGGGGGTACGGCCCGCTGCAGGCCGGCGCGCTCGTGCTGCCGTTCGCCGTGGCGCAACTCATCTTCTCGCCGCTCAGCGCCACCATGGTGCGGCGGTACGGCGGCAAGCGGGTCGCGACCCTCAGCATGCTCCTGATCGCGGTGGTGCTGGTCGGGTACGCCTTCCTGCAGGCCGACACGCCGATCTGGATGTTCGAGGTCCTCGGCTTCGTGCAAGGCGCCGCGATGGCCAACATCGGCGCGCCGGCCACCGAGGCGGTCATGTCGTCGCTGCCGCGCGAGAAGGCCGGCGTCGGGTCGGCCATGACCAACACCGTGCGGCAGGTCGCCGGCGCGCTCGGCGTCGCCATCCTCGGCTCGGTGCTGTCGGCCGTGTACCGCGACAACATCGCCGCGTCGCTCACCGCGCTGCCGGAGAACGCGCGGCACGTCGCCGGCGAGTCGATCACCGCGACCCTCGGCGTCGCGCAGTCGCTCGGCCCGCGTGGCGCGTCCCTGGTGGAACCCGCCAAGGAGGCGTTCATGAACGGCATGCACATCGCCGCCATCGCCGCCGCCGTGGTCGCGCTGCTCGGGGCCGCCGTGGTCGCCAAGTGGCTGCCGGGTAAGGAGGCCGTCGCCGCGCCGGCCGCGAGTCCGGACACCAAGGAACCGGCAGTAGTGTGAGTTCACCATGGTGACTGATCAGGTTGGGACGGCCCGCGCGCCGGGCCGTCCCCGCAGCGAGAAGGCCGAGAAGGCGATCATCGAGGCCACCATCGACATGATCGCCGAAGGCGCCACGGTGGCCGAGTTGTCCATCGAGGCCGTCGCGTCCCGGGCCGGCGTAGGCAAGACGACCATCTACCGCCGCTGGTCCGGCAAGGAAGACCTGGTCCTCGACGCTCTCACCAGCCTCAAGGCCCCCCTCCCCGACCTCGACGCACCGACCGTCCGCGAGAACGTCCTGCGCTACCTGTCGGTCATGCAGCACGAGTCCCACAGCCGCCGCACCCGCTGCATCATGAACATCGCCCTCAGCGAGTCCGAACGCTTCCCCCACCTGGCCGAACGCTTCCGCGAGATCGCCATCCGCCCCCGCCGCGAAGCCCTCCGCTCAGTAATCCAACGCGGAGTGGCCTCCGGCGAACTCCGCCACGACACCGACATCGAGGTAGCCATGGCCGCCCTCACCGGCGCCATGCTCTTCTTCACCAAGTGGCCCGGCAACGACGACCCCCTCCCCGAGGACCTCGCAGAACGCATCGCCGACCAGGTCCTCACCGGACTGCGTCCGTAACGAGCCCCCGAGGCCGCGACCTGGCCGGCAACTTGACCGCGTATTGCTACGTGTGGCTTTTGCGTGGACATGCGAAGTAAATTGCCGATCATTTATGGGCTGGAGCGAGCCACTCGGCAATGGTGGCCGAACATACCGCGGGTTGCCGCTGCGTCGCACGGCCAGTCCAAGTCTTGCCGTACTGGAGCGCCGGTCAGGCGAAAGTTGCAACCGTAAAAAACCACTCATGCCGAAGCGCTATGGAACGTCGAACTTCTTGCATCGTCGGAATGCGCATAGCAGTATCCAGGTGAATAGATATTCGACCGGTCGTCATGAGTGGCCGAAAATCTGTAAATTGGATGCTCCTTAAGGTGGATCGGCTCTCGCGCATTCCGGCAAAAAACACATTGAATCTTGTTTTGGGTCCGACTTGGCGCGGGACGGGAAGCGGTCCTCCAGGGAACCGCTTCAAATCGGATGGAGATGACAGAATGCCCCCGATGAAACGCGTCGCAACTCGAAGCCTACGGCTCGGCCGCAAGGCGATGATCGTGCTGCTCGGTACCGTGTGCGTGGTGGCCGGAACCACGACTTCCGCTTTCGCCAGCGGGACCAGTCCCACCACCAATGGCTGCTACTCCACCTGGGGAAGCACCGGGACGAGCGCACACTGCTTCAACGTGACCGTGACCGGGAACTACCGGAATCACGCCGCATGTCAGTCTCAGCCCGACAAGGTTTCCAGCTGGCTGTGGATCACCGCCGGATCCACGGTCGACAACTGGGGACAACTGAACTGTACATTCAAGATAACCAGCTCGCGCATTGAATTCACGGGATAATCATCACCGGTCAGGCTGAAACACTCGGCAAGGCTGAGGACCGAACAAACCCGTCCCGCCGCTGCGGCGCCACTCTGCTGAGGCTGATTCGGCGGGACGGGTGACTCGGTGGTCCGCCGGGGAACGCGATAAGTCAGTTACCGGGGGTTTCGCGCCAGCGGTTGGTTATGGGGAGGCGGCGGTCCCGGCCGAAGTTCTTGGGGGTGATCTTGGGGCCCGGGGGGTACTGGCGGCGTTTGTACTCGGCGATGTCGACCAGGCGGATGACTCTGGCGACCAGGTCGGGGTCGTGGCCGGCGGCTACCAGGCCGGCTTTCCCCATGTCGCGTTCGACGTAGTCGGACAGGAGGTGGTCGAGCACGTCGTACGGGGGGAGGGAGTCGGTGTCGCGTTGGCCGGGGCGGAGTTCGGCGCTGGGTTCCTTGGTGATCGAGTTCTCGGGGATGGGTGGGGTGGGGAAGGGGTGGAGGAGGTCGGAGGGGTGGCCGGCTTGTGAGTTGCGCCAGCGGGACAGGGCCCAGACGGTGGTCTTCAGGACGTCCTTGATGGGGGCGAAGCCGCCGGCGGAGTCGCCGTAGAGGGTGGAGTAACCGGTGGCGAGCTCGCTCTTGTTGCCGGTGGTGAGGACCAGGTGGCCGTGTTCGTTGGACAGGCCCATGAGGAGCATGCCGCGGACCCGGGCCTGGAGGTTCTCGGCGGCCAGGCCGTGCAGGTCGACTTCGTTCTCGAAGGAGTCGACGATGCCTTCGATGGGGACCAGGCGGGAGTTGACGCCTTGGCGCTCCACCAGGTCGCGCGCGTCGGAGATCGAGTGCTCCGAGGAGTGGCGGGACGGCATGAGGACCACGTGGACGCGGTCGGGGCCGACGGCGTCGGCGGCGATGGTGGCGGTCAGGGCCGAGTCGATGCCGCCGGACAGGCCGAGGATGACCGAGTGGAAGCCGTTCTTGGTGACGTAGTCGCGCACACCGAGGACGAGCGCGCTGTAGACCTCTTCCAGGTCGTCCAGCCGGGGGGCCACCACCGGCGGCTCGGGCTCGTACGGCGGCAGCGGGTCGGCGGACAGCTCCAGCCGCTCCACGGTGATCGTGGTGCCGTCGCCGGCGTCCACAGGGAACGAACCGGGCCGCGCCTCGGGGTCGGCGGCCGGCAGGTCGAGGTCGGTGACCAGCAACTCCTCGCGGAACTGCGCGGCACGTGAGATCAGCTCGCCGTCGGCGCCGACCACGATGGAGTCGCCGTCGAAGATCAGCTCGTCCTGACCGCCGACCTGGTTGGCGTACGCCAGCGCGCACCCGGCCTCACGGGCCCGGCTCGCGCACAGCGCCAACCGCACGTCGTCCTTCTCCCGCTCGTACGGCGAGGCGTTCGGCACGACCAGCAGGCCCGCGCCGGCCTGACCGGCGGCGAGCACGGGGCCGCCGTCCTGCCACAGGTCCTCGCAGACGGCGATCGCGACGTCCACGCCGTGCAGGCGGAAGATCGGCATGCGGTCGCCGCGCACGAAGTAGCGGTACTCGTCGAACACGCCGTAGTTGGGGAGGTGGTGCTTGGCCGTGCGGGTCACCACGTGGCCGCGGTGCAGCAACGCCGCCGCGTCCAGCGGCGCACCCTTCGGCTGGCCGACCCGGGGGGCCACGCCGGACCGGTCGACGTACCCCACCACGACCGGCAGGTCGCCGAGCCCCTCGGCCTGCAGCCGCTCCGCCGCGGACGTGAGGGCCGCGACGGAGGCGTCCACGAAGGACGACCGCAGCACGAGGTCCTCGACGGGGTAGCCGGTCAGGAACATCTCGGTGAACACGACCAGATGAGCACCGCGTGCGGAGGCCTCGCGGGCCCACTCGATCAGCTTGTCGGCGTTGGCGGTGAGATCGCCGACCACCGGGTTGGTCTGGGCGAGGGCGATTCGCAGTTGTGGCACGGGTCTTACTTTACGTGCGGCGGTCCCGCCGGTCCGGGACGGGCCCCGCGCCTGTGGAGAACTTCCTGGCGGTCGTACGGGGGGTGCGCAGGCGCGGGACGGAGTGCGTGCGCGGTGGGTCGCGGGTCAGACGGCGGCGAGGCCGCCGTCCACGGGGAGGACGGCGCCGTGGATGTTGGCGGCGGCGTCGCCGGCCAGGAACAGGACGGCCTCGGCGACCTCCTCGGGGGTGCCGGCGCGGCGGGACGGGCTGCGCTCCAGGATGGGGGTGAGGTGGTCCATCCAGGCCCGGGTCTTGTCGGTGACGGTGGGTCCGGGGGCGACGGAGTTGACGCGGACGCCGGAGGGGCCGTACTCGGCGGCCCACGACGCGGTCAAGGAGTGCATCGCGGCTTTGGTGGTGCTGTACAGAGCGCCGCCGGCCGCGCCGCGCGTGCCGCTGATGGACCCCATGTTGACGATCGCGCCGCGACCCCGTCCGGCCATCGCCGACGCCACCAGGCCGGTGAGCAGGAAGGCCGCCTTGATGTTGACCGCGAGCGCGCGGTCGATCAGGTCCTCGGTGGTCTCCGCGGTCGGGGTGAGAGGGATGAGCAGCGCGGCGTTGTTCACCAGGATGTCCAGCGGCCCGTTCGCCACCGCGTGCGCGGCGTCGGCGAGAGCACGGACCGCCGTCGCGCCGTCCCCGAGGTCGGCCCGGACGAAGGTGGCGAGGCCCCCGTCACCGGTGATGGCGGCGGCGACCTTCTCGCCGCGCGCGGTGTCGCGTCCGGTGACCACGACGTGCGCGCCGTGCGCGGCGAGCGTCTCGGCGACGGCGACGCCGATGCCGTCGGTGGAGCCGGTGACCAGGGCCGTACGGCCCCGCAGTGAGGTGGACATGAGGTTCCCCGTTCGTCGTCGGTGGTGATGCGCGTCCCACGGTGCCTCCGGTAAATTGGACTCGCAAGTCCAAAAAGAGGGGCCGACGATGAAGCTGACCGCCAAGGGGGCCGCGACCCGGCTGAGGATCATCGAGGGGGCCGCCGCCGAGATCCGCGAGAACGGCGTCGCGACCACGACGCTGGACGACGTCCGGGTGCGGACCGGCACCAGCAAGAGCCAGGTCTTCCACTACTTCCCCGGCGGCAAGGAGGAACTGCTGCTCGCCGTGGCCCGCTACGAGGCCGACCGCGTGCTCGCCGACCAGCGGCCCGAGCTCGGCGCGCTCACCTCGTGGGACGCGTGGCGCGGCTGGCGCGACCGTGTGGTGGACCGCTACCGCCGCCAGGGGGAGCACTGCCCCCTCGCCTCCCTCATGACCCACCTCGGCCGCAGTTCCCCGGGAGCGCGGGCCGTGGTCGGCGGGCTCGTCGAGCGGTGGCAGGCCGAGATCGCCGCCGGGGTGCGCGACATGCAGGCCGCCGGCGAGGTGGACCCCGATCTGGACGCCGACCGCACGGCGTCCTCGATCCTCGCCGGCGTGCAGGGTGGCGTGCTGCTGCTGATGTCCACCGGCCGCGTCACCCACCTGGAGGCGGCCCTGGACACCGGCATCGAGCACCTGCGGCGCAGCCGTCCCCTCTCAGCCGGCGGCGCGCTCGCCTGACGGGCCGCTCGCGGCCGTCAGGCCACCGGAGCCCGCGAGCTCCGGGCTCTCCGCGGGGAGCCGCGCGGTCGTGGAGCGGCGGCGGATGGCGGGTGCGAGCGCGAGGATGCCGGCGGCGCTGAGGACGCCGAGCGCGCCGGCCGTCAGCCACAAGGTGGCAGGGCCGTGGGCCAGGAGCCTGGTGCCGATCAGGGGGGCCAGCAGGCCGCCGGCCGACCACGAGAAGCCGTACACGCCGCTGTACCGGCCGCGCAGGTGCGGCGGGGCCAGGGCCGCGACGATGGTGCCGGCCATGCCGGCGGTGGCGATCTCGCCGAGGGTCCACACCGCGACCGTGCCGGCGTATCCGGCGGCCGTCGAGACGAACGAGGTCAGCGCGAAACCCACGCCGGCCACCGCCATGCCGATGGCCAGGACAACGCTCGGGTCGTGCCGCGCCAGCCAGTGGCTCACCAGCGGTTGCAGCACCACGATCAGCACGCCGTTCACCGCCATCGCCACGCCGTACACCGCGGTGGACAGACCCTGGCCGGTGACGGCCAGCGGCAACGTGGTGAAGGCCTGCAGGTACACGAAGGTGTAGGCCAGCGAGATCGTGACGTACGCCATCATCAGCCGGTCCCGCAGCACGTCGGTGAAGCCCCCCGGCGCGTGCCCCCGCTCCGGCCGGGTCTCGGGGACCGCGCGCCACACCAGCACCCCGAAGATCACCGACGTGATCGCGTCGATCCAGAACAGCCACAGGAACCCCGACTGCGCCAGCCACCCCCCGGCGACCATCGCGACCGCGAACCCGAGGTTGATGGCCCAGAACAGCAGCCCGAACGCACGCGACCGGTCGTGCGGCGGGATCAGGTCGGCCACCAGCGCCTGCGAGGCGGGCCGGTAGGCGTCCACCACCAGGCCGAGCACGGCCATCACGGCGACGATGGCCGGCAGCGACGTGCTGTACCCGAGGCAGATCATCGCGGCGGCGGTCGCGACCATGCCGCCGGTGAGAGTGGCGCGGCGTCCGAGGCGGTCGGTCAGCCAGCCCGCGACGAGCTGCGACAGCAGCGAGCCGACGCCGAACACGGCCATGACGAGACCCGCGGTGGCCAGCGACATGCCGCGGGCCTGGGTCAGGTAGACCCCGATGAAGGGCTCGACCATCGTGCCGAGCCGGTTGACGAAGGTGCCGCCGAACAGCACCCAGAACGCCTTGGGGAAACCGCCGGCCCTGACCCGCAGGAACGAGGCCGCGGTGGTGACGCCGCTCACCCGGTCAACCCTGGCCACCTCGCGGGGGGCCTGCCACTCCTTTAGGCTGGGCTAAAAGGTCCACGGGGGGATCATGAGCATCGAGTGGCGGTTCGGCACCGACGACATGGCGCGCATGCGGTTCGCGTTCTCGCCGTTGTGGGAGCTCGTCGCCAGTCTGCAGGTGCTGAGGTCGCCGGCGCGGCACTCGCTGCACCTGCCGTGGCTGCGTGCCGTACGGCCCCGGCTCGGCGCCGTGGACCTGGCGGAGCTGTTCGCGCTCGTCCCCGTGCAGGGGTACATCGCCGACTTCCTCACCCCGCCACCCGACACCCCGCTGCCGGACTTCACGGCGGAGCTGGACCGCGTGCGGGCCACCGACCCCGGCACCGCCGCCGAGGAGGCCGGCCGGGTGGTCACCCCCGACACCGGCGCGATCGCGCGGTTCAGGGCCGACCCCGAGGCCGGTCTGCGGCGCGTCGCCGACACGCTCGCGGCCTACTGGGAGGCCGCGCTGGCCGAGCACTGGCCACGGGTGTACGCGCTGCTCGAAGCCGACGTGATGTGGCGCGCGCGCCGGTTCGCCACCGGCGGCGCCACGGAACTGTTCGGCGACCTGCACCCGTCGGTGCACTGGGACGTCGACCGCCTGATCGTCACGAAGAAGTCGTGCTATGCCGGTGACCTCGGCGGCGACGGGCTGCTGCTGGTGCCGAGCGCCTTCCGCTGGCCCGGCATCGCCATCATGACGCAGCCGTACCGGCCCATGCTCGTCTACCCCGCGCGCGCCGTCGGCACCCTGTGGGACAAGGGCCCGGTCCCCGAGCCCGGCGCGCTGGCCGCGCTGATCGGCACCACCCGGGCCCGCCTGCTGATCACCCTGGCCCAGCCGGCGTCCACGACGGCGCTGGCCCGCCGCCTGTCGCTGACACCGGGGGCCGTCTCGCAACACCTGTCGGTGCTCAGCGGCAACGGCCTGGTGACCCGCCACCGCCAGGGCCGCGAGGTCATCTACCACCGCACCCCCACCGCCGACTCCCTCGTCACCGGCGCCTGACCGGAGGGTCAGCACAGGAAGGGACGGGTGGTGGGGAGCGCGGCGAGGGAACCGTGGCGCGGCGGGGCCCGCCGGTCGGCCGGCTCACCGACGGAGTCGCTGCGCGCCGCCGCGCCGTGCCGGTCCGCGGGTGGGCCGGCGGGCCGTTCGGGGGGCCGTTCGTGCTTCGGGACGACGCGCGCCGACGACGGCGGCCGTACGGCCGGGGCAGCCGGGGCGGCCGGGGCGGCCGCGGGGCGAGGTGGCGCGGGGTCGCGCTTGTGGGCCTGCGGCGCGGCCCGGGGATGTGTGCGCGCCGACAGCGCGCGGGGGGTAGGCGCGGGGGAGGCGGACGCCGGGCTGTACAGGCGGCGCGAGGTGCGCTGCACGGAGCCGGGGGCCGGCCGGATGCCGGTGGTGGTGAGGCGCTGGCCGTACACGTCGGTCACGCGGAACGCGTAACGCGCGGAACCGGTGAGCCGCGGCGCCAGCCAGTGGTTGTCGGCGGTGCGCGGCAGCGCGCGCCACGAGCCGCCGTCGCGGATCTCCAGGGTCCGCAACGGGTTGCCGTGGTCGACCACCTGGACGGCCAGCCAGTCACGGGTGGCCCCGGGGGTGAGGCGGAAACCCACCGGACGCGGCACCTCGGGGTTGCGCACCGCGTGGTAGCTGACCCGCACGCGAGCCGTGCCGGACCCCGCGATCCGCTGGAACGCCTCCCGGCTCATGTCGAGCTCACCGAGCGCGCACGTGCGGCACTCCTCGGCCACCTGCACCCGCACCGTGCCGAGCGGCCCGGTCACATCGAGGTAGCCCCCGCACGCGGCGGAGCCGGCGAACTCCACCGACGACACCGCCGCGACCGGCGCCGAGGCGCCGGCGAGGGAGCACGTGCCGCCGGCCGGAGGTGCGGCGACGGCGCACGCGGCGTCCCGGCCGGCCCGGCCGCCGAGCAGGATCAGGGTGCAGGCCGCCGAGACCCACGCCGTCCAGGCCACTCGCCGCAGCGCCGGGCCGTGCCGCCGCTCCACGCCCATATGCTCCCGCCCCCAGGGCATTGACGAACACACAACGAGATGATGCTGTCACATTACGTGATAGGAGGTGGTGTCCGTAATCCACCTGGCGGAGTTCGTCTTAAGGGCTCCACCTGAGGTCCCATACCCGGGATTCGGTCGGGTTGTGTGCCGCCCGGATGCCTCTAACAACGAACCCGCGTAACGTGTGCGAAACACCAAGCGGGCAGACTGGGTGATGACCAGACATGTCTAGCGCCGACTCAGGGACCAGGCTGCGCGCGGCGACGATGGTGTCCGAACATGTGAGGCAGAAGGGGATGCCTTGGACCGCCAGCAGGAGTTCGTGCTCCGCACGCTCGAAGAGAGGGACATCCGGTTCATCCGGCTGTGGTTCACCGACGTGCTCGGTTTCCTCAAGTCGGTGGCCATAGCGCCGGCCGAGCTCGAAGGGGCCTTCGCCGAGGGCATCGGCTTCGACGGCTCCGCCATCGAGGGCTTCGCGAGGGTTCACGAGTCCGACATGCTCGCCAAGCCCGATCCCTCGACGTTCCAGATCCTTCCGTGGCGCAGCGAGATCCCCGGCGCGGCTCGCATGTTCTGCGACATCCTCATGCCGGACGGCTCACCGTCCCACGCCGACCCGCGGTGGGTGCTCAAGCGCACCCTCGCCAAGTGCGCCGACATGGGGTTCACCTTCTACACCCACCCCGAGGTGGAGTTCTTCCTGCTCAAGGAGCGGCCGGAGGCCGGCTCCAAGCCGGTGCCGAACGATTCCGGCGGGTACTTCGACCACACGCCGCACAGCTCGGGGCACGACTTCCGCCGCAACGCGATCATGATGCTGGAGTCGATGGGGATCTCGGTGGAGTTCAGCCACCACGAGGGGGCCCCCGGCCAGCAGGAGATCGACCTGCGGTACGCCGACGCGCTGACCACCGCCGACAACATCATGACCTTCCGGCTGGTCATGAAGGAGGTCGCGCTGGAGCACGGCATCTGGGCCTCGTTCATGCCGAAGCCGTTCGCCGAGCATCCCGGCTCCGGCATGCACACCCACATGTCGCTGTTCGAGGGTGACCGCAACGCGTTCTACGAGCCCGGCGCCGACTACCAGCTCTCCAAGATCGGCCGGTCGTTCATCGGCGGCCTGCTCAAGCACGCCGCCGAGATCACCGCGGTGTGCAACCAGTGGGTCAACTCCTACAAGCGCCTGTGGGCCGGCGCCGAGGCGACCGCGGGCCAGGGAGGCGAGGCCCCCGCGTACATCAGCTGGGGCCACAACAACCGTTCCGCGCTGGTCCGCGTGCCGATGTACAAGCCGCACAAGGGCAACTCGACGCGGGTCGAGTTCCGCTCGCTGGACTCGGCGTGCAACCCCTACCTCGCGTACGCCGTGATCCTCGCCGCGGGCCTGAAGGGCATCGAGGAGGGTTACGAGATGCCTCCCGGCGCCGAGGACGACATCTGGGCCCTCACCAGCGCCGAGCGCCGTGCGCTCGGCATCGAGCCGCTGCCGCAGAGCCTGGACGAGGCCATCACCACCATGGAGCGCAGCGAGTTGGTCGCCGAGACCCTCGGCGAGCACGTCTTCGACTACTTCCTGCGCAACAAGCGCCACGAGTGGCACGAGTACCGCCGCCAGGTCACCGAGTTCGAGCTGGCCAGGTACCTGCCGGTGCTGTAGGCGTGCGGGACACCCCGGAGCGAATCGGTTCCGGGGTGTCTTATTTTTGTTACGCGCCGTTGACGACGTGGTCATGGCGGGCTGGTTCCTTTGAGAGGGACGGTGCCGGGTCGGTATCGGATGCCGTCTCGGGTTTTGAGTGGAATGTCCGACTTGGTGGAGCAGCGATGGAGGTGCTTCGACGGTGATGACGTCCGCTGGGGTGCGGAGCGTGCTGAGTGTTCCCGCGAGGTTCAGCGGTCCCGAGGGGACCGCGAACGGCGGGTGGATCGCCGGGGAACTCGCCGGTGAGGTGGACTGCGACGGAACGGTCGAGGTGACGCTGCGGCGGCCGGTGCCGCTCGGCACCGAGCTGACCCTCGGTCAGGTCGCGAACTCGGTGACCCTGTCGCACGACGGTGTGGTGCTGGCGGAGGCGATCCCGGTCACCGAGGACCTGACGCCGCCGCCGTTCGTGCCGTTCAACGAGGCCGCGCTCGCCGAGGAGGGCTTCGCCGGGCTGCGCGGCGAGCACCCCGTGCCGGGGTGCTTCGTGTGCGGCCTGCGGGCCCCCGGTGACGGGCTGCGCATCTTCCCCGGACCGGTCGCGCGGACGGACCTGGTGGCGGCCGGGTGGCGGGTGCCGGTGATGCTCGGCGACGACGGCGCCGTGCCGCGGGCCCTGGTGTGGGCCGCGCTCGACTGCCCGAGCGGCTGGGCCCACCAGGGACCGGAAGGGCCGGGTCTGCTCGGCAGGATCACCGCGCGTACCTACCGGCAGGTGTACCCCAACGGCACGTACTCGGTGGTGGGCCGGTCCGAGGGCCGCGACGGCCGCAAGCTGTTCGGCACGAGCGCCGTCTACGAGATGGACGGCACGCTCGTCGCCACGGCCAGGGCCACCTGGATCCTGCCGCGCTGAGACGTCAGAACGGCATCCAGGGACGGATCAGCGGGAACCCCGAGGTCGCCACGAAGGTCAGCGCCGCCGCCGCGAGCACGGCGGAGGTGACGAGCAGCGACCAGCGGAAGACCAGGTGCCCCAGCGGGACCAACGTGGTGGGCCGCGGCCGGGGGGACCACGGAGCGCGCGGGTCGGTCAGGACCAGGTCGTCGGCGCCGACGGTGGTCAGGGCCTCGGCGTGGCCGTTCAGCGGCAGGCCCGTCAGCCACGCCAGCATGGACGCGACGGCGGGGAAGTCCGGCGGGAAGCCGGAGGCCAGGTAGCGGACCTCGGCGGCGCTGCGGGCCAGGTCGCGCGTCATGGTGCCGAGGCCCACGCCGTCGAACCACGCCGGCAGGTCGCCGGCGTCCTGGCCGATCGCGGTCCTGCGCAGCAGGTCGGCCTTGCTGACCACCACCGCGACCCGTTTCTGGCGGCCCCCGTCGGCACGGGCCGCGAGCTCGTTGCGCACCCGCTGGAAGGTGTCGAACGGGTCCTCGGGGGACAGCACGACCCCCGCTTTCTCCAGGGTGCGGCGCTCGTCGTCGGTGAGGCCGTGCTGCACCAGCGGCAGCGCGAACGGATCGACGACGATGAGCATCGCCTCGCCGTGCGCGAGGTAGCTCATCGCCTCGACCTTGGTGGCGCCGGTGAACCCCTCACCGGACGGGTCGAACAGGTACAGGATGCGGCCCGCCGTGCGGGGGAGCGCGACGTCGAGCATGGTGGCGGACGGCGCGGCCGTCGTGGTCTTGGAGACCTTGCCGAGCCGCAGCTCCTCGCCGAGCCTGGCGAACGCCTGCTGGTCACCCTCCACGACGAACCCGGCCCGGCCCCCGGCGGCCCGCACCGCGGCGTGCAGCGCGTTGATGGCCAGCACCATGAAGGTCGTCTTGCCGGCGTCCGGCCCGCCGATGAACGGCAGCGGCTCCACGCGGGCCCGGCCGATGCGGTGCGGCAGCGCGCGGTGGCACTGCGGGCAGTACGCGCGCAGCCGGAACCGGCCGAGCACGATGGCCGTCGGCAGCCGCGTGCCGCACCGGCAGACGTGCCGCAGCGCGCCGTCCAGGTTGGGCCGCAGGGTCCGGTGCCGCTCGTCGCAGGTCGGGCAGGCGTACTCGGGCAGGCTGATCCTGGCGTAGCACAGCGGGTGCGGACAGGTCTGCAGGATGCGCCGCACCAGCATGACGACCGACTCCACGCCGCGCAGCAGCGCCACCCCGAGGAGCCACAGCGACCCGCCGGCCGCGAACACCAGCAGGTGCGCCGCCGCGACCGCCACGACCGCCGCCGCCAGCGGCACCGCGGCCACCAGCACCCCGGCGACCACCCCGAGCCAGATCGGCAGCAGGAAGATCCCCTGCACACCACCGGCCAGCCACCGCGAGACCCGCGTCACCGCGTGCCACCCGGCACTCGCGGCCTCCGGCACGACCGTCCTCGGCACCCGCCACGCGTCCAGCGGCATCTGCAGGAACAGGTAGTGCCGGTACACCGGGTCCTTGCCGGCCCCGGTCCGCGGCGGCGCGACCTCCGACTCACCGAGATCCCGCGCGGCCCCCAGCATGAGCCCGGCCCGCGCGAAGTAGTACCCGACCCCGGTGAGCGTGGTCACCACGACCGTGGCGACGGCCACCACCGGGAAGCCGTACCAGAACCCGAAGTACATGCACGCGACCCACACGACCGCGAGCATCACCACGACCAGAGGCATTCAGCGTCCCCCCGTCCGTGGCACAGGGGATTGCGCGTGCGGTGGCAGGCGGTGCGGTACGGAGGGCTCGCTGTGCGGCGGTCGGCGGTGCGGCGAAGGAGACTGTCGCGGCGGTGCGGGACGGCGCGGAATCGGGGGCTGTCGCGACTGCATCAGGGATTTTCTCGTTTCCACAGTGCGCCGCGTCTGCCGCGGGACAGTTCGCGCAGTGACGGAGCCAAGGCGTCCTCACGGCGCAGGCGCGACTCCACGGCGTTGGCCACCGAACGGCTCGACAGGCGGGACCTGGCGAAGGACTCCAGGGACGGCACGGTCACCCCGGCGTGGTGCAGGCGGACGGCCGTCTCGGCGAGATCGGCCTGCTCGTCCCGGCTGAGCCTGCCCTCCAGCCACACCCGCGCGACCAGGGGACGCAACGACCCCGGCAGGGCCGTCACGAGTCCGGCGCGGAACCGGGGGTCGCGACCGGCCAGGGAACGGACGGCGACGGCGACGGCCTCTTGGACCAGGTCCTGGTGCGCCTCGGCGGCGACGTCGTCCAGGCGCATGAGGAGCGCGGCGGCGGCCGGCGGGTCGGCGGCGTCCCCGGCGGCTGCGGCCAGCAGCACGGTCTCGGCGTCGGCGGCCGGATAGCCGGGGACGTGCGCCTGCACGGCCCCCGCGAGCCGCACGACCTCCGGGCCGGCCATGCCGTGCGCGAGGTACGCGCGGGCCGGCAGGTCCGACAGGCAGGGGGAGGAGCTGACGCCGGGACCGAGCCGCTGCACCAGGGCCGCGCACTCGCCGAGCTCCGGCGGCGCCTCCCAGACCTCCTCCAGCACCCGCTCCACGACCTCCCGCACGTCCTGGAGTACGTCCGGCGCCTCGGCGGCGTTCACCGTGTCCCCGCTCATGACGGGGGTGGTGGTGTTCAGGGTGTCCCCGCTCATGACCGGGGTGGCGATGCTCAGGGGGTCGCCGCTCATGACCGGGGTGGCGGTGTTCAAAGTGTCACTGCTCATGATCGGGGTGGCGGCGAGCCGCAGCAGGCGCGTGGTGGCGTCGACCCGGGTGACGCGGGCCCGCAGCGCCAGCAGGCGCACCACCGCCGCGCAGGTGCGCGGCGCGGCGGTCAGGTCGTGGCTCTCCAGGTGGTCGCACAGCCGGTCGGTCAGCAGGCGGCGCCGCGCACGCGGCGAGGCGGCCTCGAGGCCGGTGAGCACACCGGCGACGACGGCTTCCCGCAGCGCGCGCGGCGTGTGGTCGAGCAGGTCGGCGAGGTCGCCGCCGCTGTGCGCGGCCCGGTGCGCGGCACGTTCCACCTCGGCCGCCGGCACCGGCACGCCGAGGTGGTCCACGGCGCGCAGCACCCCGGTCAGCGACGGCACACCGTCCGCGCACGCCACGGCGCGTACCGCCTCAGGGGTCAGCGCGCGGCGGGTCTCGTCGTCCGGCGGCTCAGGCGACGGCAGCGCGGGGTCGTGCAGGGACAGGACGGCGCACCGCGCGGCGAACGGCCCGGCGAGACCGGCAGGCGCACAGGCGCGCGCCGCGGTGGCCAGCTCGAAGCCCATGCGGTCACAGGCGCCGGCCAGCTCTCTCCAGGCCCAGTCCGGCAGGCCGCCGCGCAGGGTGCGCGCGATACCGGCCTGCTCCTCCTCGGTGACCGAGCCGTCACCCCGGCAGAACGCCGACAGCGCGGCGGCGGTGTCCGGGCTGAACCCCCCGGCCGGGACCAGCTCGCCGATGGCGTCGATGCCGGCCATGTCCATGCGCCGCCAGCACTCGGCGACCGTGCGCGCGAACCGGCCGGGGACCGGGACGGCGGGGACGTGCGGTGCGCCGAGGTGGACCACGGTGGCGTCGGTGTCGGACGGGATCCACACGTCCGGGGTGGTGCCGACGATGACGTACGACGCGGTGGCCGGGTCGGCGCTGTAGGTGAGGAACGTGAGCTTGGCGGCCACTTGCCACGGCAGCGAATAGGAGATCACCCCGATCCACCGCACAACGTCCTCGGCCCTTCCGGAGTCCCTTGGGTCCCCAGGGACCGATGGGACCGACCGGTTGCGGGGACCGGTGGGGGTCCAGTGGTCGAGCGAGTTCCTAGGGTCGGTCGGATCGTTGTTCCGCGCGTCGCCAGAGTCCGCCGAGAACCTCGGATCTGCTGACGTCCGCTGGTCAGGTGAGTTTCCGGGGATTGCGGCCCAAGGGTCGGCTGAGATCCCAGGTCCGCTTGGCTTCCTCGGTCCGGTCGGGTTCCCGGAGTCGGTCGGCGTGCCGGCCGCCACCAGCACCAGGCGGCCGTGGCCCCGGCTCAGCGCGGTCCCCACGATCTGGAGCAGCACCGCCAGCAGCGCGTACCCCTGTTCGCCGCCGGTCGCGAGCCACTCGCCGAGTGAGTCGGGGTCGAGGCGGTCGCCGGGGGTCAGGTCGGCGAGTTCCGGCAGGGTCGCTCCCGGGGGGGCCGGTTCGTCGTGCCACAGGGGGGCCTGCCAGAGCTCGACCGGCCGCAGTCCGGTCAGTTCGTCCTGGGTCGCCACCACGGCGTGGCCGAGGAAGTTGCCGTAGCGGCCCGAGTAGTCCTGGCCGAGGTACACGCAGCGCGTCAGCACGCGCAGGTCGCCGGCGTCGCCGTACGCCAGGGCCACCGGCAGCGCCGCGATCTGCGCGGGGTCCGGTGCGAGCGGCGCCTCCGGCGGCGGCCGGTACGCCAGGTGCGACGCCACCGCGCCGGTCACCTCCGGTGGCACCCCCGCCGACTCGGCCGTGAACTGGAACCCGGCGCGGCCCCCGGGGCCGCACTCCGCCGACGTGTAGTGAAGCTGCCAGGCCATCGCGTCACCCCCGGGTGCCTTTGAGCATGCCGAAGCGGTGGAGCAGCCACAGCAACGGATCTTCCACCCGGTAGGGGCGGACGCCGCCGGGCCCCACGGTGCCGGCGTCGGGGACGGCGCCGAGCGCCGAGAGGCCGAAAAGCGCGAAATCGGTGAAGTGCTGCCGCAGGTAGCGGTCCACCATGCCGGCCTGCCAGTCGTCGAGCAGCGCGCGCACCTGCTCGTGCACGGCGTCGCGGTCGTCGAGGTCCAGCGTGCCGCTCGGCACGCGCGCGCGGTGCAGCGCGGACTGCGCGTCCATGCTCTCGCGCAGCGCGTCGATCTTGCTGAGCGCCACCGCCACGGGGACCGTGAGCCGGCCCGAGCCGGAACGGTCGCGCAGCAGCTCGGTCACGCGGCTGATGACATTGATGGGATCGCTGTCGGGATCGCCGGCGTTGACGCCGCCGCGACTCTGCGCGGGGCCGCTCAGCGACGCCTTGGCGCCGGGCAGCTCGAGCGGGTCGAGCAGGAAGATCACGGCGTCGGCGGCGTTGAGGTACCGCAGATGGGTCTCGGTGGACTCCCTGCTGCGCAGATCCTCACCGGCGGTGTCGAAGAACACCAGCGTCAGCGACATCGTGCGCGGCCGAAGACGGCCGGGGACGGTGCGGGTCAGCAGGTACACCAGGGGGTCGCGCGGCTCGGTGGCCGCGGGCCGCGTGGTGCTGAGCAGCCGGTGCTCGCCGTACAGGGGCCGTGCGAAGTCGCGTTTGTACCGCGCGATGGTGCGGTCGTCACAGGCCACCAGGGACGCGTCCAGCTCGGCGCCGACACGGTTGGTCAGCTCGTGCAGCAGCACCGCGATGTAGGTGCTCTTGCCGGACCCCTTGGCCCCGACCAGCGCGACGATGCGGCCGGGGTTGGCGCAGTACTCGGCGGGTAAGCGGTTGTGGCACGCGGGACAGACCCGCCAGCCGCTGGACCTGCCGCACTCGGGACAGTCGGCGCGCCGGCCCGGCCGCCGCACCGAGAACACCGGCGGCAGCGACGCGGCGTTCTGCGACCCGAGATAGGCGGCCAGGGTCTCGTCGAGCCGCGGCTCGCACCCCGAGCCGAGCCCCGACCTGCCGAGGCAGCGGAACGCGACGCGGTTGCGCTCGACCTTCGCGAAACAGTACGGACACGTGATCACCGGGGTCTCCCTCACCCCACCTTCATCCGCCGCACCGGCGGATCGATCAGCGCGACCTCACCAGGGCCCTCACCCGCGACGTCATCTTCCATGGTGCCCTCGAAACCCTCCACGCCATAGTCGCCGGCGGAAACCGCGCCACGCGGCCCCGCCGGCAGAGCCCCCTCGGCGAAACACCGCAGCCAGTACGGCTTCTCCTGCCGCGGCGCCGGCACGCTCAGCCGGCCGGGGACCTCCACGTCGGTCCACTGGTCGAGCAGCACACCGTCGTCGGCGGACCTCGGCTGCACGTGGCCCGGCTTCAGCACCAGGGCCAGCCGCCGCAGCCGCACCGGCCGCTCCGAGGTGATCTCCACCACGACCGTGCGCCGCCACGCCGGCCCCTCACGGCTCAGGTCGTACCGCACCGGCACCTTCCCCGCGAGCCGCACCCACGCCGGCGGCCCGCACAACCGCTCGCCGCGCACCAGCGCCGTCGGCGCGACCTCGATGAGCAGCGGCTCGGACTCCGGCGCCTCCAGCCGCACACCCCCCTGCGCGCGGTACGCCGCCGAGCTGACCAGCATGTCGCGGCCGGCCCACCGCACCTCGACCTCGGGGACGTCCGGCGGCCAGTCGAACCCGACGTACACCGTGGTCCCCCTGCGCTGCGCCGACAGCCCGGTCGGCGTCGCCAGGTTGACATGCTCCAGATGGCCGCCGACGGTGGCGAGGTCGCCGGCGATGGTGACGGCCAGCAGCACGCACTGCGAGCCGGGCCGGATGGCCTGGCCCTCACGCGTCGGGATGGACGGCACGGCGCGGCTCGCGGCCCGCAGGTCCGCCAGCGGCACCGTGGCCCCGGCGGGCCACGGCGGCGCGGTGTCCAGGGCCACGAACTCCACCACCCCCGACGGCGGCTCGTCGTACCACGCGAGCAGCGTGCCGGGAGACGACGGGTCGGGGTGCAGGGTGAACCCGGCGATCGGCTTCGGCAACCCGCGCGGCGTCACGGTGTGCCGCACCCCCGGCGTGAACACCTCGCCCTCGGGGCCGGGGTAGGCGGCGGCGATCACGTAGGTGTACGCCGTGCCGTTCACCACGCCGGCGTCGCGGAACCCGGTGTCGATGACCTGCACCGGCAACCCGTCCCTGCTCACCACCACCCGTGACGCCTCGGCGGGCCGGGTCCAGCGTCCCCACACCACGCCGTCGCCGGCGGTCAGCCGCACCTCACCGGGCTCGGGCCGCACGACGATCGGCGCGGCGATGGACGCCGGGGCCGAGGCCTCCTCGCGGCGGGCCACCACCGAATAGCTCACCGGCACGTTGACCGGCGGGTGGTCGTCCCTGGCGGCGGTGCGCTCGGTGCTGCTGAGCTGCGCGCCGTTGCGGAACACGTCGTACACCACACGTCCCGCGCGGGACGGCGACGGCTGCCAGGTGATCGCCACCCCGTCCCCCTGCGTCTCGGCGCGCACCGCTCGGGCCGGGTACGGCGCGAGCCGCGCCAGCATGTCGGCGGCCCCCGGCAGGTCGGGGACGCGTTGCAGCGCGTCGCGCAGCGCGATCCACGCGTCGTCGGGGTCGATGGCCGCCATCGCGCGGTCACGCAGCCGCACCGCGCCTGTCAGCCGAGCGCGCACCTCGGTGACCAGCTCGGCCGCCTCCCCGGTGAGCTCGCTCGGCGCGAGCGCGTCGGCGAAGTCGACCGCGGCGTGGATCTCGCCGGCGTCCACCAGCTCACGCAGCCGCGCCGCCGGGCCCGACGGCACGCCGCCGCCTTCGCCGCGCACCGCGAAGATCAGCCGCCGCGCGTCCCCCTGCGCGAGATCGAGCTCGCCGGTCGCGTGCCGCAGCAGCGTGTCGTCATAAGGGTGCTCGCGTACACGCTCACGCAGCCGCGCCACCACGTCGTACCGCACCAGCGTCGCCGGGTCGGAGGTGCCGCGCAGCGCCGCGAGCACCGTGTCGGCGCTGACCGTCCACGGACCGCGTGGCCGTGCGGCCCACCGCGCCTCGGCGGCGGCCACCGCGTCGGCGAGCGGCGGCGCACCCGGCACCGTCACCTCGCCGAGCACCTCGAGGCCGGCGCAGTCGTCACCGAACACGAACCTGCCGAGATGCGGCAGCCCCAGAGCATCCAGGGCCTCACGCGCCTTGCCGTACCCCGCGTACGGCGCGGACCGCGGCAGCGGATCGGGCTCGCGCACCTCGACCGACCTGGCGGCGGCGAGCCGCAGCGCCTCCTCCTGTGACACGCCGCAGGACTTGGCGATGGTGGACAGCAGCGCAGGCGACAGCATGCGCAGCGGCCCCGCGGCGTCGTCCAGGCGGCGCGCCGCGTCGTCGAGCCGCCGGCCGGCCCGCGCGTGCGAGTCGCGCAGCGCGGCACGCAGCGGCGCGAGGTCACCCTCGGCGGCGGCGGCGAACAGCGGCGCGAAGCGCGCGTGGTCGGACTCCATGCGGTCGATCAGCCGCCGGTACTTCAGCATGCCGCGGGCCCGCCGCCAGCACTGGCGCACCTGCTTGGCGGCGTCCACGACGTCGCGCGCGGTCATCGACTCCGCGAGCTGGTAGCGCGCCGCGAGGTCCGCCGGCGGCACGCCGCCGGCCTCGCGCGCGGGCTCCAGCACCTCCCGGACGTACCGCTCCTCGTCGAAGGCCATGAGGCAGGGTCAGCTGACCTGGACCTTGGACAACGCGGCACGCGACTCGGCGACGTCCTCCTCGGACATGCCGCCGATCTGCACCCGGAGCTCCAGTGCCTCGCCGGTCTCGCGCTCGCGTGAGGTCACCTGGAGCAGCCCTGCCGTGTCGAGCGCGAACGTCACCTCGATGGGCCACCCCGCGGGCTTGCCGGGTGGGATGCGCAGCACCCCCTCGGCGATCAGCCCGTTGTCCTCGAGCTCGCCGGACTCCACGCTGCCTGCCTGCTCCATGACCTCGACGTCCACCCCGGTCTGGCCGGGGTCCACGGTGTAGAAGTCACGCGTGACGGCGGCCGGCAGCGCGTCGTTGGCGTGCACCAGGTGCTCCACCGTGCGCCGCCGGGTGTCGCGGTCGGTGACCACGATGCCGAAGCCGCGCGACGCCACGGTCTTGATGGTGCGCGCCGCGATGCGCTCCTGCTGGTCGGGGGACAGGCCGGCCCGCGCGGCCATGTCCTCGGCGCGGTCGTGCTCACCGGCGCGCAGCAGCCGCCGGTAGGTCTCCTCGAACGCGTACAGCGCGGCCCCCTTGGCGACCGCGAGGTCGGGGTCCTGCAGACGTGGTTCGAGTTGCAGCTCTTTCTGCAGGGTCTCGGCGACCGCCGGCATCTTGGTGGACCCGCCGACCAGCACGAGGTGGTCGTAGGACGTGACCCCCTTGGCGGCGGCGGTGTCGAGCGTGCGGCGGGTGATCTCGACGGTGCGGTCGAGCAGGTCGCGGGTCAGCTCGGCGAACCCCTCGCGGGTGACCTCGACGGTGGCGACGCGGCCCTCGTGCATCACGCGCACGACGTGCTGCGTGCGGGCCGACAGGGTCTTCTTCAGGTCCTCGGCGTCCCTGCGGAGCTGCTGCTCGGACTGCTTGTCCAGCAGCGGGCTGCCGGCGTCGGGGTGCTCCTGCTCGAACCGCTCGGCGAGGTGCTCCACCAGGCGGTCGTCCCAGTCGGCGCCGCCGAGCTCGTGGTCGCCGTCGGTGCACACCACCTCGATGTCGCCGCCGCGCAGCGTGATCACCGTGGTGTCGAACGTGCCGCCGCCGAGGTCGTACACGACGATCGTGTGGTCGCGCTCGGGGTTGAGCAGGCCGTAGGTGATGGCGGCGGCGATCGGCTCGGAGATGATGTCGATGACGTTGAGCCCGGCGATCTGGCCCGCCTTGTGCGTCGCGTCCCGCTCGGCGGCGCCGAAGTAGGCCGGCACGGTGACCACGACGTCCTCGACGGGCTCACCGGTGTCGGTGCGCGCGTCGTCGGCCAGTTTGCGCAGGATGAACGCCGAGATCTCCTCGGGGGTGTACGGCCTGCCGTGGCGCACGCGCGGGACGTCGTGGCCCATGTCGCGCTTGATGCGGCTCACCACGAGGTCGGGCTCCAGCACCGCGCTGTCCTTGGCGGTGGCCCCCACCACGACGTTGTCGGGGGACTCGAAGAACACCACCGACGGGGTGGTGTCGGTGCCTTCGAGATTGCGCAGCACCGTGGGCCGTCCGACGTCGTCGACGTACGCTATGCACGAGTAGGTGGTCCCCAGGTCGATACCGAAAACAGCCATCGCCTACTCGCTCCCTTTCTCCACACCACCGTCCGGCCCGGCGAACCGGGTCCCGTCATTATCGTCGTTTTGCGATTCGCGGGGTGTGTTCTGGCTTTCCGTGTCCCGCGATTCCTCGGCTGGTTCGCCGCCGGATTCCTGCGTGGCGCGGCCGACGGCCACCGCGGCCTTGCGCAGCACGCGCTCACCGGCGGTGAACGCCTCCGTCAGCACCTCGGCCACCGTGCCGTCCGCTCCGGCCTCGACCGCTACGGTGCGCACCGGACGGTGCAGTGCGGCGTCGTAGGGGTCGCCGGGCCGCACGCCGGCGCGCTCGGCGCCGGCCCGGCCGAGCACCTCGGCCACCTCGTCGGCGGCGGCGGCCAGCAGCGGCCCGGCCAGCTCGGCGGCCGGCGGATCGGCCCCCTGCCAGCGCGCGGACTCGCGGGACAGCGTGTCGTGCAGGCGGAACAGCCCCGCGCGCACCGGCGCCAGCGCCTCCTGCAGGAGCCCGTGCCGCAGCTGCTGGTTCTCGCCGTGCAGCCGGTCGATGACCTGCTCCCGGTGTGCCGCGCGCTCGTGCTCGCGCCGCGCCGTCTCGGTGAGCGCCGCGACCTGGCGGACGAGCTCCTCGATGCGGCCGGTGAGCTCCTTGACCGTGTCGTACGGCTCGGCGGCGGCCGGCGCGGCGTCCTCGTCAGGGCCGGTGTCACGGCCGGAGGGGGGTGCGCCACCGGACGGAGGGTCCTGCGGCTCTTTGCCGGAAGGGGGCATCTATCTCCTCGTTCGGAAATCCCGAATCGCTGCCGCCTGCAACTCTAGCCACCGGGACCGCCGCCCGGTAGTGAGGAAGTTGTCGTTTATCTCATGTTATGTCGGATTTGTTGGATCCATTTCGAACACCGTGCCGGGACCGAGATATCCGAGGTGACGCACCGTCCCGGCCCCGGACCCGCCTCTCCCTCTGCCATCCATCCGTACCAGACGTCACAAATGCCGATAAAAGGGAAAACATGTCTTCCTGGTGCGGTCACCGGAGAATTCCCCTCTGAATATCGGTCTCCGGCCGACCCGGCGGTCTCCGGCCGACCCGGCGGTCTCCGGCCGACCCGGCGGTCTCCGGCCGACCCGGCGGTCTCCGGCCGACCCGGCGGTCTCCGGCCGACGCGGTGGCCATGGGCCGACTCAGTGGCCTTCGGCCGGCCCGGTGGCACCTGCACCCCGCTGGTCCGACAAGCCGGACATACCGCATTATCGTCCTATGCATCATCGTGTCCTGGTCGTGGAGCACGAGGCCGACGCCGGTCTCGGATTCTTCGAGGGCTGGCTGGCCGCGGCCGGCGTGACCTGCGACGTCGTGCGGCCCTACCTCGGGGAGGACGTCCCGGCGGCACCGGGGGACGGGCTGATCGTGCTCGGCGGGGCCGCGTCCGCGTGGGACGACGCGGGGTACCCCTGGCAGCCCGCCACCCGCGCGCTGCTGCGCACCGCCGTGGAGACCTCGGTGCCGGTGCTCGGCATCTGCCTCGGCGCGCAGTTGCTGACCATGGCCTGCGGCGGCGTGGTCGAACGCGGCACGCCGGGCCTGGAGGTCGGGCTGCGCACCGTCACCATGCTCCCCGCCGCCACGCGGGACCCCCTGTTCGGCGTGCTGCCGCCGGCCCCCCGCGCCGTGCAGTACCACTCCGACGCCATGACCGTCCTGCCGCCAGGCGCCGTCCCCATGGTCACCGGCGCGCCGTACCCTGCGCAGGGGTACCGGCTCGGCGACCTCGCCTGGGCCGTGCAGTTCCACCCCGAGGCCACCCCCGCGATCTTCACCTCGTGGCTGGCCGACCCGGCGCCGCTCACCGCCGCCGGGTACGACCCCGCCGCGCTCGACGCCGCGGTGCGCGCCGCCGCGGAGGAACTGGCGGCCACCTGGCGGCCGTTCGCCGAGGCCTTCGCCGCCGTGGTGACCCGTGCGCGACCCCGGTCACAGCCGCTCGCACCCCTGTCCATTCCCTGTGACCACGCGATTACGGCGCGAAACCACTAACGACGAGTGCGTGAGGCACCGACTACGTTGAGCTTGTGAACGCCGAGTCCCGTATGCAGACGACGGCCGGGCGTCTCGCCCGGCTGGGGTTCGCCGACGGCGCGCACACCGAGCGTCTCCTTGACGGTCTCGGGCCAGAAGCCGTCGGCGACCTCGACCTGCTCGCAGATCTCCTGGGAGCCGCCGACCCCGACCTGGCGCTCGTCTCGCTCAGCCGCCTCGCCGAGCGGGACCAGAGCGTCCTCGGCGCCATGCGCGCCGACCCCGGCCTGCGCCGGCGCCTTCTGTCGGTGTTCGGCCTGTCGGCGGCCCTCGGGGACCACGTCGTGCGGCACCCCGGCCACTGGCGGCTGCTGGAGGGGGAGCAGGCCAGGCAGCGGTCCCCGTACCGCGACCTGCGCGCCGAACTGCTGGAGGCCGTGGGGGCCGGCCCCGCCGACCCCGTGCCGTGCGCGTCGGACGCCGGCACCGACGTGCTGTGCGCGCTGCGCGTCGCCTACCGCGGCCGGTTGCTCCAGCTCGCCGCGCGCGACATCACCGGCCTCGCCATGCTCGGCGAGGTCACCTCCGAGCTGTCCGACCTCGCCTCCGCCGCACTGGAGGCCGCGCTCGCCGTCGCGCGGGCCGAGATTCCCGAGAGCGCCGACGTGCGTCTCGCCGTCATCGGCATGGGCAAGTGCGGCGCGCGTGAGCTCAACTACATCAGCGACGTCGACGTGGTCTTCGTGGCGGAGCCGCGGGACGGCGTGGACGAGACCAAGGCGCTCCAGGCCGCCACCAAGCTCGCGCAGGGCATGATGCGCGCCTGCTCCATCAGCACCCCCGAAGGCACACTGTGGGAGGTCGACGCGGCGCTACGGCCCGAAGGCAAGGCCGGGCCGCTGGTGCGCACCCTCGCGAGCCACCTCACGTACTACCGCCGCTGGGCCAAGACCTGGGAGTTCCAGGCCCTGCTGAAGGCGAGGCCCGTCGCCGGCGACCTGGAGCTCGGCGGCGAGTACGTCAACGCGGTGAACGAGATGGTGTGGCAGGCCTCCACCCGCGACAACTTCGTCGAGGACGTCCAGGCGATGCGCCGCCGCGTCGAGGCCCACGTGCGGGCCGGCGAGGTCGACCGGCAGATCAAACTCGGCCCCGGCGGCCTGCGCGACATCGAGTTCGCCGTACAGCTCCTGCAGCTCGTGCACGGCCGCGCCGACGCGCTGCTGCGCCGCCGCGCGACGCTGCCGGCCCTCGCGGCGCTGTCCCGCGGCGGGTACGTCGCCAGGGACGACGCCAAGACGCTCGCCGAGGCGTACACGTTCCTGCGCCGCGTGGAGCACCTGCTGCAACTGCACCGGCTGCGCCGCACCGCCGTCGTCCCCGAGGACGTGACCGACCTGCGCCGCATCGGCCGCGGCCTCGGCATGGTCGTCGACCCGGTGGGGGAGTTCACCACCCGCTGGCGCAGGCACGCCATGGAGGCCAGGCGCCTGCACGAGAAACTGTTCTACCGGCCGCTGCTCCAGGCTGTCGCGCGCCTCCCCGGAGAAGAGGCACGCCTGTCCACCGGCGCCGCGACGGCTCGGCTGTCGGCACTCGGGTTCGCCGACCCCCAAGGCGCGCTGCGTCACATCGCCGCGCTCACCAGCGGCGTGTCGCGCCGCGCCGCCATCCAGCGCACCCTGCTGCCGGTCATGCTCGGCTGGTTCGCCGACACCCCCGACCCCGACGCGGGACTGCTCGGGTTCCGCCAGGTCAGCGACAAGCTCGGCGCCACACCGTGGTACCTGCGGCTGCTGCGCGACGAGACCGCCGTCGCCGACCGCATGGCGCGGCTCCTCGGCACCAGCCGGTACGTCACCGGGCTGCTGCTGCACGCACCCGAGGCCGTCGCCATGCTCGGCTCCGACGGCGAGCTCCAGGCCCGGCCGAAGAAGGCGCTCGCCGCCGAGGCCGCCGCCGCCGTGCAGCGGCACGAGGCGGACGCCGAGACCGCGGTGGTCTCGGTGCGCACCCTGCGGCGCCGCGAGCTGTTCCGCACCGCGGTCGCCGGGCTGGTCGGCCGGATCGACATCGAGGAGATCGGCCAGGCGCTGTCGGAGCTCAACGACGTCACCCTGCAGTCCGCGCTGGACGCCGCGATCCACAAGGTCACCCTGGAGCGGCGCGGCGGCCTGCCGACACGGTTCGCGGTGATCGCGATGGGACGGCTCGGCGGGTACGAGGCGTCGTACGGCAGCGACGCCGACGTCATGTTCGTGCACTCGCCGCTGGAAGGCTCCGACGAGAAGGACGCCGCCGGCGCCGCGCACGCCGTCGCCAACGAGATGCGGCGCCTGCTCGCCATGCCGGCCACCGACCCGCCGCTGCTCGTCGACCCCGACCTGCGGCCCGAGGGCCGCCAGGGGCCGCTGGTGCGCACGCTGGCGTCGTACGCCGCCTACTACCGGCGGTGGTCCTCGCCGTGGGAGTCGCAGGCCCTGCTGCGCGCCAGGTTCTCCGCCGGGGACGAGCGGCTCGGCGAGGAGTTCATGGAGATGATCGAGCCGCTGCGGTACCCGCCGGACGGCATCTCCGGCACGGCGGTGCGCGAGATCCGGCGGCTCAAGGCCCGCATGGAGGCCGAGCGGCTGCCGCGCGGGGCCGACCCGCTGCTGCACACCAAGCTCGGCCGCGGCGGGTTGTCGGACGTCGAGTGGATGGCGCAGCTCATCCAGCTCCAGCACGCCTGCGAGATCCCCGAGCTGCGCACCACCCGCACGCTGGAAGCCCTGCGTGCCGCCGTGGGGGCCGGGCTGCTCGCCTGCACCGACGAGGAAGTGGTGGCCGACGCCTGGCGGTTCGCCGCGCAGATCCGCGACGCCATCATGCTGGTGCGCGGCCGGGCCGGGGACAGCATCCCCGCCGACCTGCGCGAACGCATGCTCATCGCGCGTGCGCTCGGCTACCCGCCTGACGGCTCCGAGGACTTCGTGGACGACTATCTGCGCACCACCCGTCGCGCTCGCGTGGTGGTCGAAAGGGTCTTCTACGGCGCATGACCCCCGGCACGGCCGGCGTCGCCGTTCCCTGTGGCGGCGGCACGACCGGGGGGAGTGCGCTGGGGTGAGCCCCCGGCGGCCGGGTCCGGGTCCGGCCGCCGGGCTCCCCGAAAGGCCCCGGGACGGTTACCGTTGATGGGTTCTGTCCGGCGTACCGGGGGAGTGGCCGTGCCGTTGTCGGATTACCTCGCCAGTCTGCGCGCACGGATCGGCAGCGACCTGCTGATGCTGCCGTCGGTCACCGCGTGCGTCTTCGACGACGAGGGCCGCATGCTCGTCGCGCGCCACACCGAGATGAGCAACCTGTGGTGTCCCCCCGGCGGCATCGTCGAGCCCGACGAGGCACCCGGCGAGGCGCTGGTCCGCGAGCTGCGTGAGGAGCTCGGCCTCGGTGTGCGGCTGCACGGGCTGATCGGCGCGTACGGCGGCCCGACGTTCCGCACGACCTACCTCAACGGCGACCAGGTGGCGTACGTCATCTCCGTGTACGGCTGCACCGTGGCGGACGGCCACGCCGAGCCGGACGGCGTGGAGCTCGCCGAGGTGCGCTGGGTCCACCCCGCCGAGGCCGCCGCGCTTCCCATGCCGCCGTGGACGTCGGTGGTCGTCCCCGACGGCTTCGCCTGGCGCGACGCCGCGCTCCCCGCACCGGCGCTCTGACGGCGGGCCGCACGCTCACGGGCCGGCGGTTCCGTGTACGGTCCGGCGCTCGCGCTCACGGGACCGACGCTGTCGCTCACACGGGCCGGTAGTTCGTCGCGCGCGGGCTGACAACCGCAGGCGGTCCGGCGACGTCTGCTGTGTGGCCCCGGCCGCCTGTGGCAGGGGTCCTCGTCCTTATGCGCCTACCAAGGTGGTCCGTCAGTGAACTCGGTCTACGTCGACCTCGCCATCGGGCTGGTCATCGCGTTCTTACTTTTCTCGCTGCTGGTCAGCGGCATCAACGAAGGGCTGGTGCGGATACTCGGCATCCGTAGCAAGTTCCTGTGGGCCTACCTGCGGGACACGCTCGACGGAGCGGACGGCAAACGGTCCTGGATCCCGAGCACCGTCAGGGAGGTGTTCGCGCGCCTGCCGTTCGGCCACAGGGACGCCAGGCCGAAGTTCGACCCGATGCCCCCGCCGGCGCACAGCACCGCCACCACCTGGTCGGGTCGGCTGTACGAGCGGCTGCGTGAGATCGACCACAGCTCCGCGGGACGCACCAGCATCTCGTTCGTGCCTCCTGGCCGGTTCGCGGTCGCGATGATGGAGATGACCGCCGCCGAGGGCGGCGTGCCGGCCATGCTGGAGCGGCTCAAGCAGGACGGCAGCCCCCTGTACGGGCCGCTGAAAGGCGTGTGGGACTCCGCCAAGGACGACGTGGACACGTTCCGCAAAGGCGTCGAGGCGTGGTTCGACGGCGAGATGCAGCGCCTCACCGTGCTGTACCGCAAGTATGTGCGCTGGGTCATCGCGGCACTCGGGCTGGTGCTGACCCTGTTCTTCAGCATGGACTCCCTGGAGTACGGCAAGGCCATCCTCAGTGACAACGCCGTGCGCGCTCAGGTGGCGGCCACCGCGGACGGCGGCGCGGCGGCCCTCGCCGGCCTGCGCGCCAAGTGTCCCGAGCACCCCGCCGACCCGTACGCCTGCGTGACCGAGATCCTGGCGGAACCGGCGTTCGTGAAGATCGTCGGCAGTGCGCCGGTATCGGTGGTCATTCCCGACAACGGCAACCCGCGGTGGATCTGGAACGGCGGCGAGTGGCTGAGCCGCCTCGTCTCACCCGGCCACTGGCCCGGGTTCCTCATCACCTTCGTCGCGCTGCTGTTCGGCGGGCCGTTCTGGTGGGACATCCTGCGCCGTCTCACCGGGATCAAGATCCGTCCCACCGAGACCACACCTTGACCGTCGCGCACCCTCGGTAATCAACCGCCGGGATATGTCGGCCCTGTCCGGCAATGGCGGAGAATGTGAAACCCGGGGGAGTGCTTGGTCTGCATAGGACACGTTCCGGGTGGAACCCCCAGGTCGGCCGGGTAGAAGTGACGTATCGCATTCCTCGGTCGGGTTGGGGGGACCATGGGTCGCTTCAGAGGTCGTCATATCGGCGCACTGTCACTCGGAGTGATCGCCCTGGCCGGCTGCGGAGGCGGAGACGGCAAGATCGCCGCGCGGCCGGCCGCCGGCGGGGGCCCCGCCAAGGCCGTCTCGGCCCAGGAGGCACGCAAGGCGGCCGTCGCGACCGCCGCCAAGGCCAAGGCCAACGAGCTCGGCCAGATCCCCGTGATCATGTACCACCGCATCGTCGCCAAACCCGCCGGCGGCGACGACCGCACCCCCGCGCAGCTCCGCACCGAGCTCGAACGGCTCGCCAAGGAGGGCTACGTCCCCATCACCGCGCGCGAGTACACCACCGGCCGCATCGGCATCCCCGCCGGCAAACATCCCGTGGTGCTGACCTTCGACGACTCCTCGCCGTCCCAGCTCACCCTGGACGGCTCCGGCGTCCCCAAGGCCGACACCGCCGTCGGCATCCTCATGGACGTCGCACGCAAGAACCCCGGCTTCCGGCCCGTCGCCACGTTCTACGTCATCAAGGACATGTTCGGCACCTTCGGCCACGAGGCGCAGGCCCAGGTGCTCGGCTGGCTCAAGGACAACGGCTTCGACATCGGCAACCACACCCGCGACCACCTCAACCTGCGGGGCCCCGGCAAGGACCAGGTCGAAGGCCAGATCGCCGCCGGCCAGAAACTCATCACCGACCTCATCAAGGACGTCCCCGCCACCCTGGCCCTCCCGTACGGCAACCAGCCGACCACCAAGACGTGGGCCATGCACGGCGGGTCCGCCGGCGTCCACTACGACTACTCCGGCGTCTTCCTCGCCGGCTACACCCCCGCCGCCTCGCCGTTCAGCAAGGACTTCGACCCCCTCGGCATCCCGAGGATCCGCGCCATGGACAAGGTCGGCGACTGCGCGCGCTTCTGCTCCACCGCCTGGCTCGACTGGCTCAAGGCCCACCCCGAGGACCGCTACACCTCCGACGGCGACATCCGCACCGTGGCCTTCCCCAAGTTCAAGAACCCCTACGTGGCGACCCGCTACGCCAAGTACACCTTGCCGTACTGACCCGCCACCGTCGGCCCCACCGGCCCGCCACCGGCGCACCAGGCCGGCACCGGCGCCGCCGTCAGTGCTGGCCGAGCGCCATCAGCACGAACAACCCCACGAAGTGCCCTACCACCACGAACACGATCAGGAAGATGAACACGAACTTCGCCGGCCCGTGCTCGAAGTGCTTGCCTTCCTCCAACGGCGGCAGCTGAGCCCTGCGCTCCGCCAGTCGCTCCTCAAGAGGCTTGCGTCCGAACACCCGTACCCCGCCCTTCCCGCGACGGCCTGCGTCCCCTGCCGGTCCTGAAGCCAGACCCCATGCTAGGCGACCCGCGCACAGCCCTCCGAACCGGATCACACCTCGACCGCGACCTCATGATGCGTGACCCGCTCGTCCCACCGGCTCAGCACCTGCCGCGCCGCGTCCTCCACGACCGCTCGCTCGACATCGTCCCCCGCGAAGCCCCGCACATCGTCCATCCCGTCGAAGAACACGATCGACGTGAACAGCACCTCGTCCCCGTCGATCCGCCGGAGCAGCCGCGCACCGCGAAACCCCGCCACGTGCCGTAGGTGCCTCGTCACCTCATCCTCGTAATGCCGCTGGTAGTCATCGGCCGTCCCCATCGCGGCCCACCCTCGCCACACCCGCGCGATCACGTCCCCACCCGCTCCTTCCGGAAGACACAGGAGGCTGGCGGTCGCGCGCGAGAAGCGGCGGCAGACGGCCCCACATGTGCAGACGCTCTGATGGATCAGACGTCGTAGTTCTGATTCCGCATGCTCGCTGCCTGCAAGGATTCGCTCTGAACCGCGAGCGACCTGCGATTGTACTTCTGTTCGTTGTTATCGCTTGCCAGCGCTTTCCGGTGCTATGTGCCCCCAAAGTGTCCCGGCCCGACTGTCCTTCGCGAACCCCCTGAGGGCCGATGTCGGCTCCATGAAACCCTGATCCCGTTTCCGGCATGCAGGGGGGAGGCTCCGCGTCAGGACGGGGCGAGGACGCAGAACTCGTGGCCCTCCGGGTCGGCCAGGCACGTCCACGGGACGTCGCCCTGGCCGAGGTCGAGGTCGGTGGCGCCGAGGGCCCGCAGCCGGGCCACCTCCGCCGCTTGATCGTCACTGGGGTACGGCAGCAGGTCAAGATGGATGCGGTCCGGCACGGTCTTCACGTCGGGCGTGCGGAGGAACTCGAGATACGGGCCGACACCCTTGGCGGAGCGCAACACCGCGTGATCGTCGGTCACCTCGTGCAGGGTCCAGTCGATCGCCTCGTCCCAGAACCGGGCCATGGCCCGCGGATCGGCGCAGTCGACGACCACCGCGGCGATCGGCCCGGTGCCCCGGTAGATCTCCCGAGGCTCCAGCACGCAGAACTCGTTGCCCTCGCGGTCGGCGAGGACCGTCCACGGCACTTTGCTCTGGCCCACGTGGGCGGGCGTCGCACCGAGAACCTGGAGGCGCGCGACCAACTCCGCCTGATGGGCCGCAGAGGTGGTGGAGAGATCGAGGTGCACACGGTTCTTCGTTGTCGTCTTGGGTTCCGGGACGGGAACGACGTCGATGCCGACGGTGACCGGGTCCGGCCAAACGAAGCCGCCGACGGGTCCAACGTAGGTGGTCACGCCGGATCCCCCGCTGAAAGCACTCCAGCCGAGCGACTCCGCCCAGAACCGGCCGACCGCAAAGTGATCAAGAGCCTTTATGTTCACCTGAACAGGTCGCAGTGCCATGCCGCCGATTCTGACATCCTCGCTCCCGCACGTTTCCCCCTGTCCTGATCTCTCGTCTGCTGGGCTCTGTCTGGGTCGATGGCAGGCGAGCGCTCAGGACCTCTACCTCAGCGGTTTCCATGCCCTTCGGCATCACTTCGTGAGCGTGTGGCTGGCGGACGGCGTCGATGTGCGCAGCCTCGCCGAATTCCTCGGTCATCATGACCCCGGGTTCACGCTCCGGACGTATACCCACCTGATGCCGTCCGGAGGGGAGCGCATGCGAAAGGCCATCGACCGTGCCTTCAGTGCGGCGCCGGCCGATGGCCTTCCTGTGGACGCGAGTGCCTTCCTGTGCCCTGAGCGGGAACTGTTCGGCTTCCCGGCCAGGTCAACGGTTCAGCGGATCACACGTCGTAGTACAGCTCGAACTCGTGCGGGTGCGGACGCAGGCGGATCGGGTCGATCTCGAACTCGCGCTTGTAGGAGATCCAGGTCTCGATGAGGTCCGGCGTGAAGACGCCGCCTTCGAGGAGGAACTCGTGGTCGGCCTCGAGCGCGTTGAGCACCTCGGGGAGGGAGCCGGGGACCTGCGGGACCTGGCCGGCCTCCTCGGGGGGAAGCTCGTAGAGGTCCTTGTCGACCGGCTGCGGGGGCTCGATCTTGTTGCGGATGCCGTCGAGGCCCGCCATGAGCTGCGCGGAGAACGCGAAGTACGGGTTGCACGACGGGTCGGGCACCCGGAACTCGATGCGCTTGGCCTTCGGGTTGGACCCGGTGATCGGGATGCGGATGCAGGCCGAGCGGTTGCGCTGGGAGTAGACCAGGTTCACCGGGGCCTCGTAGCCCGGCACCAGGCGGTGGTAGGAGTTCACCGTCGGGTTGGTGAAGGCGAGGATGGCCGGCGCGTGCTTGAGCAGTCCGCCGATGTAGTGCCGCGCCATGTCCGACAGGCCCGCGTAGCCGACCTCGTCGTAGAACAGCGGCTCGCCGTCCTTCCACAGGGACTGGTGGCAGTGCATGCCGGAGCCGTTGTCACCGAAGATCGGCTTCGGCATGAACGTGACGGTGCGACCGGCGTGGACCGCGGTGTTCTTGATGATGTACTTGTACAGCATCAGGTTGTCGGCGGTCTTGAGCAGCGTGCCGAACCGGAAGTCGATCTCGGCCTGACCGGCCGTGCCGACCTCGTGGTGCTGCATCTCGGTCTCGATGCCGGCCTCGATCAGCTTGCGGACCATCTCCGAACGCAGGTCGGTGAAGTGGTCCATCGGCGGCACCGGGAAGTAGCCGCCCTTGTACCGCGGCTTGTACCCGAGGTTGCCACCCTCCTGGGCCTTGCCGGTGTTCCAGGCACCCTCGATCGAGTCGATGTGGTAGAAGCTCTCGCTCTGGCTGCTGGCGAAACGCACATCGTCGAAGATGTAGAACTCGGCCTCGGGGCCGAAGAACACGGTGTCCGCGATCCCGGTGCCCTTGAGGTAGTCCTCGGCCTTGCGGGCGACGTTGCGCGGGTCGCGACTGTAGGCCTCACCCGTCAGCGGGTCGTGGACGAAGAAGTTGATGATGAGGGTCTTGTGGTCGCGGAACGGATCCAGCACGGCCGTCGACGGGTCGGGCAGCAGCAGCATGTCCGACTCATGAATGGCCTGGAAACCACGGATCGACGAGCCGTCGAACATCAGACCGTCGGTGAATACGCTGGCGCCGAAGTTCTCGGTGGGGAAAGTGAAGTGGTGCGTCGTGCCCGGCAGGTCGGTAAACCTGACGTCGACGAACTGCACCCCTTCGTCCCTGATGAACTTCAGGACGTCGTCGGCGGAGCTGAACATCCAACCTCCCAGGGGCACGAACTTGCAGACTCGAACGTAGGCCTGTGCCGTTTCGGTCCCATGTCTCGTTTGTTTCGCGGACGTTAACCAGACGGGGGGAGGGTTACAGGACGCACCAAGGTACCTAGACGGTATCTTACCTGCATGAACAGGCAGCCGAGATGGACTCAGACCTGGCTCGGCGGCGTCCGTGCCGCAGGCGCCGACCTGGGTCGTCCAGGTGAACGACTCGGCCTCCCCGCCACGGGCCCCGGCTCGGTCTCCGGCTTCGCACGCCGCATAGGCGCCGTCATCATCGACTGGCTCATCTGCACATGGGCCATCGGCCGCGGCATTCTCGGCGCCGACCCCAGCCGTTCCCCGTGGATCGGCCTTCTCGTTTTCGCTCTGGAATACATCATTCTCGCCGGCACCACCGGCACAACTCTCGGCATGCTCCTCTTCCGCATCAAAATCATCACCGTTACCGGCCACCGGCCTTCCCTGAAATCCATCCTCATAAGAACCCTCCTCCTCTGCCTCGCCATCCCCGCCCTCATCTGGGACCGAGACAACCGAGGCCTCCACGACCGCGCCGCCGGCACCGTGGTCGTCCTCAAATAACCTCCGTCCGTCCGGCCACCCCCCGATTCCTTTCCCGCAGCCGTTGCCGCGGGGTCGATCGGCGCCGGGACGGCGGGATGTGGTGCGGTGAAGCCGGCGCCGGATGGCGGGGGTCAGCCGGGGAGACGTTCGCAGGTGAAGATGGCCGTGCCGGGGAGGTGGTGGCCTCGCAGGGGGCTCCAGCCGCCCCAGGTGCGGGTGTGGCCGGGGGGCCATTCCGGTTCGGTCACGGCGGTCAGGGTCAGGCCGGAGGTGACGATGGCGGAGACCCAGTCGGCGATCGTGCGGTGGTGTTCGACGTACGTGGGGACGCCGATTTCGTCCTCCTCGACGTAGGGGGAGCGGTCGAAGTAGGAGCGGTCGGCGGTGAGACCGTGTTCGCCGGGGTCGTCGGGGAAGGCCCACCGGATGGGGTGACTGACCGAGAAGACGAAACGGCCGCCGAGACGGAGCACGCGGACGACCTCGGACAGCACCGATCCGGCGTCGGCGATGAACGGCAGGGCTCCGTAGGCGGAGCAGGCCAGGTCGAAGGACGCGTCGGCGAAGGGAAGCCGGCCGGCGTCGGCCTGCACGACGGGGACGTGGCAGCCGAGCGCGTCGTCGATGCGCGCCGAGTGCCGCAGCTGCCGGAACGACAGGTCGAACGCGACGACCTGAGCCCCCTCGGACGCCAGCCAGCGCGAACATTGGGCCGCGCCGGAGCCGACCTCCAGTACCCGCCTGCCGGCGACGTCGCCGAGCAGCCGCGCGTCGGCCTCGTCGAGGCCCTCAGGGCACCAGACGAAACCGGCGTCACGCAGGAAACCGCCGTGCTCGGCCTGGTACTCGTCGGCGGCGGCGTCCCACCAGCCGCGGTTGGCCCGCGCGGAAGCGTCGCCTGGCACGGTGTGCCTGGCGGGGTGGGACATCAGCGCATCTTGCCGCCGCGGGGCATGCGCGAGCCCTTCGGCATGGGACCCTTCGGCATCGGCACGGTCTGCGGCAGGGCCCGCAGGCGGTAGTTCACCTCGGACACGGC
This sequence comes from Sphaerisporangium rubeum, assembly GCF_014207705.1. Classification (NCBI taxonomy): domain Bacteria; kingdom Bacillati; phylum Actinomycetota; class Actinomycetes; order Streptosporangiales; family Streptosporangiaceae; genus Sphaerisporangium; species Sphaerisporangium rubeum. The sequence continues at coordinate 4,772,668 of NZ_JACHIU010000001.1, read as the reverse complement.
CTGCTTCTTGATCATGCGGGGGAGCTTCATGAGGTGACGCTGCAACTTGTTCAGCGGGATCTGACCCTCGCCGTCGCCGCACTGCACGTCGTACACCGGCACGTCGATCGCGACCCGCTGCACCCGCTTCTTCTCGGCCACCAGCATGCGCTGCACCCGCGACGCAGGCCCTTCCGACACCAGCACGATGCCGGGGAACCCCACCACCCGGTGCACGACATCCTGGTCACGGGTGACCGCCACCGCCGGCGTCACCTGCCAGTTGCCCCGCATGCCCTGCAGGACCGCCGCCGCGGCGCCTGGCTGGCCCGTCAGCATCGAGTACTGCGCCTTCTGCGCGAGCTGCGAGAACACCACCAGTCCCACGGTGATGGCGACCATGATCCCAAGAAGGATCAGCTGCCAGACGTACCCGGTGACCAGACCGAGCACCACGAAAAGGACCACCGTGCCGGCTGCCGACGCGTAAACGATCGGCATGCCTTTGGGGTTGGCCTTCTGGACGATCTGCGCGACCATCCGGAGCTGCTTGATGCGACCCGGACGCTCGGGGTCTGCGGGCTTGTTCGCCATGGGTAAAGGATACAAATCCCCAGCCGGGGAATGGACCGCCCACCCGCCGTACGACGGCACCGACTTCACCGTAGAACGTCCCGCCGCACCGGCGCGGAGGCGGTGATGTCAGGTGGTCCTGGCCGGTGGGGCCCCCGGCGACCGCGGGGGCCGGTCGGGGTCAGGTGGTCTGGCGGGCCTCGATGGCCTGCTTGTAGAGGCCGCCGGCGCGGTACGACGAGCGGACCAGCGGGCCGGACATCACGCCGGCGAAGCCGAGGGACTCGGCCTCGGCCTGGAAGGCGACGAACTCGTCGGGCTTGACCCAGCGGGACACCGGGTGGTGGCGCGGGGTGGGGCGCAGGTACTGGGTGATGGTGAGGAGGTCGCAGCCGGCTTCCCTCAGGTCACGCATGGCCTGCGAGATCTCCTCGGGTTCCTCGCCCATGCCGAGGATGAGGTTGGACTTGGTGACGAGGCCCGCCTCGTTCGCCATCGTGATCACCGCGAGCGAGCGGTCGTACCGGAACGCGGGCCTGATGCTCTTGAAGATGCGCGGCACCGTCTCGATGTTGTGCGCGAACACCTCGGGACGGCTGGAGAAGACCTCCTCCAGCTGGTCGCGCCTGCCGTTGAAGTCGGGGACGAGCAGCTCCACACCACAGCCGGGGACGGCGGCGTGGATGCGGCGCGCGGTCTCGGCGTACAGCCAGGCGCCGCCGTCGGGGAGGTCGTCGCGGGCCACGCCGGTGACCGTGGCGTACCGCAGGCCCATCTGCTGGACGGACTCGGCGACACGGCGCGGCTCGTCGGTGTCGTACTCGGCGGGCTTGCCGGTGTCGATCTGGCAGAAGTCGCACCGCCGCGTGCACTGGTCGCCGCCGATGAGGAACGTCGCCTCGCGGTCCTCCCAGCACTCGGAGATGTTGGGACAGCCGGCCTCCTGGCACACGGTGTGCAGGCCCTGGTCCTTGACGAGGGATCTGATCTCGTTGAAGGTCGGGCCGTTGTGCAGACGTGTCTTGATCCACGGGGGCTTGCGCTCGATGGGGGTCTGGCTGTTGCGCACCTCCAGGCGGAGGAGCTTGCGGCCTTCAGGAGCAACTGTCACGCCGTCCAGCTTACGTCCGCGCGAACGGCTGTGATGACCGGCCCTGCCGCGCGCGCACCGAGGTCAGAACCGGCCCGACAGCAGGTCCTCCTCCTGGATGTCGACCGCTTCCGCGCCGAGCGCCTCGGCGAGCCGCTTCTCGGCGAACGGCAGCACCTCGTCGACCGTGATGCGCCGGCCGGTCTCGGCCGACAGCGACGTGACGCCGGCGTCGGGGATGCCGCACGGGATGATGCGGTTGAACCAGCCGGGGTCGTTGACGCAGTTGAGCGCGAAGCCGTGCATGGTGACACCACCGGACACCCTGATGCCGATGGCGGCGAGCGCGCGGTCCGGCAGCCCGTGCGCGGGGTTTCCCGCCACCCACACGCCGCTGCGGCCCTCGACCCTGCCGGACGTCACCCCGAAGTCGGCGCTCACCTTGATCAGCGCCTCCTCCAGCAGCCGGACGTACGCCACGACGTCGAGCGCGGTGGTGAGCCGCACGACGGGATATCCGACGAGCTGTCCGGGGCCGTGCCAGGTGATCTTGCCACCGCGGTCCACGTCGATCACCGGCGTGCCGTCGGCCGGCCGCTCCTCGGGACGGGTGCGCTTGCCGGCGGTGTACACCGGTGCGTGCTCCAGCAGCAGGCAGGTGTCGGGGACGGCTCCCGCCACCCGGCGTGCGTGGACGTCGCGCTGGAGCTCCCACGCCTGCTCGTACGGGACGTCGACGCCGAGCCGGACCAGCGCCAGCCGTCCGACGCCTGTGGTGGTCCCCTGGTTCCCGCGCTCGCTCACGGGGGTCAGCCTAACGCGAGGTCACGGCGTCAGCAGGCGAGGCTCCACCCTGAACTCCTTGACGCGTCCCTCCCCGTCGCGCTCCAGGCGGTAGGCGGAGCCGGCGGGGTCGACCGTGACGGCCTGGATGAACTCGGTGCCGACGTAGTGCAGGGCGACGCCTTCGTCGGCGGCGTACCCCTCGGGCAGCTCGCCTGAGGCGATCGACTCCTGCAGCAGCGGACGTCGCTGCGGCTCGGAGTTGTAGTGGACGCCGCACGAGAACGGCAGCAGCCCGAGGCCCTCGGCCCACACCCGAAGCTCCGGCCCGAAGGAGTCGGTGTTGCCGCCGACGTGCCAGCACAACGCGCCGGCGCTCTGGCCCGACAGCACCACACCGCTGCGCCAGGCCTCCTCGAACGCCTCGTCGAGCCCGTGCAGCCGCCACAGGGCCGCGAGGTTGGCGACGCTGCCGCCGCTGACGTAGATGACGTCCTGGTCGAGGATCCACTCACGGGGATCGTCGACGTTCGGCATGGGGAAGACGCTCAGGTGGCTGACCTCGACGTCCCAGGAACGGAACGCGCCGTACATCTTCAGCAGCCACGGCGCGTCGTCACCGGTGGCGGTGGCGACCAGGCCGAGCTTCGGCCGGTCCTGGCCGGTGAGGTCGATGGCGTAACGCAGCAGCCCGGACGCCTCGATCACCCCCAGGCGGCGGGTCTGGCGGAACGAGCCGCCGCCGATGGCGAGGATGTGGGACTGACCGGACCGTCGCATGATCTCTCCTGACGCCGCATGGTGAGGCGAGAAGCCCCCCCATGGATCATCGGGCCTCCCGTTTCCGGAACGGCACACTAGAGTATGGCGGCCAGTGCCTCGTCGACGTGGGGATGCCGGAACCGGTAACCCATCTCCAGCAGACGAGCCGGCAGCACACGCTGGCCGATGAGCACTCCTTCGTCCGCCAGTGCCCCGAGTGCGGCACGCAGCACGAACGGCGGCACGGCCACCGGCAGGGTGGGACGGCCGAGCGCGCGGCCGAGCGCCTTGGTGAACTCGGCGTTGGTCACGGGGTTCGGCGCGGTCAGGTTCACCGGTCCGGCCGCGCCGGCCGCGGACCCCGCCAGCAGGAACTCCACGGCGCCGAGCCAGTCCTCCATGGTGATCCACGAGGTGTACTGCCGTCCCGAGCCGAGCGGCGCGCCGAGCCCCAGCCGGAACAGCGGGAGTTGCTTGCCGAGGAAGCCGCCGTCACGGGTGAGCACATGACCGGTGCGCAGCAGCACGACCCGCACCCCCGCCTCGGCCGCGGGGACCGTCTCGGCCTCCCAGGCCGCGGCGAGACCGGCGAGCCACAGGCCCGGGGCCTGCGGGGACGGCTCGGCCGGCGGCGCGGGTGCCGCACCCGCGGTGGCCGCGGGGGACGTGCCGGGCTCGGTGGACGGCCCCACGGGGAGCTTGGCCGACTCGTCGACGGCGCGGTCGCCGGTGTCGCCGTAGATCCCCATGGCGGAGGCGGACAGCAGCACGCGCGGCGGCCGGCCGAGACCGGCGACGGTGGTGGCGATCAGGCGCGTCGAGTCGACCCTGCTGGCCAGCAGCTCACGCCGGTAGGCGTCGGTCCACCGGCGGTCGGCGATCCCCGCACCCGCGAGATGCACCACCGCCTCGGCCCCTTCGAGCAGGCCGGGGTCGAGCACCCCCTCCCGGGGGTCCCAGAACGCCTCGTCCGCCCCCGCCGGCGGCCTGCGCACCAGTCTGACGACGGAATGTCCCCGGTCACGCAACGCGCGAACCAGGGCCGTGCCGATAAGCCCTGACGATCCCGTGACGACGACGCTCATACCGATCACCCTATGCCGGTGACGCGGCGCGGCGGCGACCGGCACGGTGTGTCGGCCCGCCGTACGGCGACGGCCGGCACGGGACGTCGCATCCCCGCGACGGCGACCGGTACGGGGTGCCGCACCCCGTACGACGACGGCCGGACCGGGAAGATCCCGGTCCGGCCGTGCGGTGGCCTGAAGAATCAGCCCAGGCCGAGCTGGCTTTCGAAGCGGCCGTCCTCAAGGCGGCGCTTGACCGTCGTGAGGAAGCGCGCGGCGTCGGCGCCGTCCACCAGGCGGTGGTCGTAGGTCAGGGCCAGGTAGACCATGGACCGGACGGCGATGACCTCGCCCTCGGGGGTGTCGAGCACCACGGGACGCTTGACGACCGAGCCGGTGCCGAGGATCGCCACCTGCGGCTGGTTGATGATCGGCGTGTCGAACAGCGCGCCGCGGCTGCCGGTGTTGGTCAGCGTGAACGTGCCGCCGGACAGCTCGTCCGGGCTCACCTTGTTGGTGCGGGTGCGCTCGGCGAGGTCGGTGATCTTACGGGCCAGGCCGGCGAGGTTGAGGTCGCCGGCGTCCTTGATCACCGCGGACGCGAGGCCGCGCTCGGCGTCGACCGCGAACGCCAGGTGCTCGTGGTCGAAGTAGGTGACCTCGTTGGTCTCGCTGTTGATCACCGCGTTGAGCTTGGGGTGCTGCTTGAGCGCCTCGACGGTGGCCAGCGCGAAGAACGGCATGAAGGTGAGCTTCACACCCTCACGGCGCTGGAAGTCCGCCTTGACCCGGTCGCGCAGCCGCGCGATCTTGGTGACGTCGGCCTCGACGACCGTGGTGAGCTGCGCCGAGGACTGCAGCGACTCCATGGTGCGCTTGGCGATGGTCTGCCGCATGCGCGACATCTTCTCGGTACGGCCGCGCAGCGTGGTGTCCGCCTGCACCGGCTCGGGAGCCGGAGCAGCCGCCTGCGGCGCGGCGGCCGGAGCCTGCGCCTGCGGAGCCGGAGCCGGGGCCGGGGCGGCCTGGGCCGCCTGTGCCTGCGCGGCGGCACGCTCGCGCTGCTGCCTGGCGGCCTCCAGCACGTCCTGCTTGCGGATGCGGCCGCCGACGCCGGTGCCCTCCAGCGAGTCGAGGTCCACGCCGTGCTCGCCGGCGAGCTTGCGCACCAGCGGCGTGACGTACGGGCTCTCACCTGTGGACTGCGCCGCCGGGGCGGGAGCCTGTGCCTGCGGGGCCGGCGCCTGCTGCTGCTGCACCTGCTGCTGAGGCTGCGGCGCGGGCTGCTGCTGCGGAGCGGGAGGCTGCGGGATCGAGGAGGCGGGAGCCTGCGCGGCCTTCGGCTGCTCGGGCTCGGGTTCCGGCTCGGGCTCGGGCTCTGCCTCCTGCTCGGCCTTGGGCTCGGCCGGTGCGGCGCCGCCGCCCTCACCGTCGATGACGGCGAGCTCGGAACCCACCTCGACCGTCTCGTCCTCCGCGACGACGATCTTGGTGAGCACTCCGCTGGACGGCGAGGGGATCTCGGTGTCGACCTTGTCGGTGGAGACCTCGAGCAACGGCTCGTCGGTCTCGACCTGGTCGCCTTCCTTCTTCAGCCAGCGGGTGACGGTGCCCTCGGTCACGCTCTCGCCGAGCTGGGGCATGGTTACGGAAACCGGCATGATAGTTCTCTCGCGCTTCCTTGTGAGGGCTTCAGTTGTGGACGTGCAGCGGCTTGCCGGCCAGCGCGAGCATCGCCTCGCCGACGGCTTCGGACTGGGTCGGGTGAGCGTGGATGAGCTGGGCCACCTCGGTCGGCAGCGCCTCCCAGTTGTAGATCAGCTGGCCCTCGGTGACGAGCTCGCCCATGCGCTTGCCCACCATGTGGACCCCCAAAACCGGGCCGTCCTTCTGAGCGACGATCTTGACGGCCCCCTGCGTGCCGATGATCTGGCTCTTGGGGTTGCCGCCGAGGTCGTACACCAGCTCGACGACGTCGTGACCGCGCTCCCGCGCGACGGCCGAGGTGATGCCCACGGAGGCGACCTCGGGGTCGGAGTAGGTGATGCGGGGCACCCCGTCGTAGTCGATCGGCATGGGGTTGAGGCCCGCGATGTGCTCGGCCACCAGGATGCCTTCGGCGAACCCGGCGTGCGCGAGCTGCAGCGTGGGGATCAGGTCGCCGACGGCGTACACCCCCGGCACACTGGTCTGGCAGTACTGGTCCACCACGACGGTGCCCCGCTCGATGGCGACCCCCGCCTCCTCGTAGCCGAACCCGGAGTGCACGGCGCCGCGGCCGACGGCGACGAGCAGCAGCTCGGCGTCGAGGGTCTTGCCACCCTGGAGGGTCACGACGACCCCGGTGTCGGTGGTCTTGACCCCCTCGAACCGGGTGCCGAGCTCGTACTTGATGCCGCGCCGGCGGAACGCGCGCTCCAGCAGCTTGGAGCTGGACTCCTCTTCCAGAGGTAGCAAGTGAGGCAGGGCCTCGACGATCGTGACCTCGGCGCCGAAGGACTTCCAGACGGAGGCGAACTCGACCCCGATGACACCGCCGCCGAGCACCACCACCGAGGACGGCACGCGATCGAGCTTCAGCGCGTGGTCGCTCGTGATGATCCGCTCGCCGTCGATGTCCAGACCCGGCAGCGACCGCGGCGCCGACCCCGTTGCGAGCACGACGTTGCGGCCCTCGACGGCCTGACCGCCGACCGTCACGCGGTTCGGCCCGGCCAGCCGGCCCTCACCCTCGAAGATCGTGACGTTCCTGCTCTTCAGCAGGCCCTGCACACCCTTCCAGGCGCGGTTGACGATCTTGTCCTTGAAGGCGTGGACGCCGGAGATCTCGATGCCCTCGAAACGCGCCTTGACGCCGACGGTCGCGGCCTCACGCGTCTCGTCGGCCACCTCCGCGGCGTGCAGCAGCGCCTTGGTGGGGATGCACCCGCGGTGCAGGCACGTGCCGCCGATCTTGTCGCGCTCGATCAGCGCGACGCTCTTGCCTAGCTCGGCCGCCCTCAGCGCACACGCGTAGCCACCGCTACCGCCGCCCAGGACCACGATGTCGAAGGGGGCGCTGCCATCAGCCACTGGAAAGCTCCTTGTCGGATCGGTGGGCTCTGACGGCCGGGTGCTGCCCGTGGTCGCTCCCGCCACGCTCCCGGCCCGCCCAACAGCATCTTTTCACTTGTCCCGCGTACATGTGACCCGCTCGGCCGCCGGTACGCGCCGGGGCCGCGCACACGCGTCCCCGGCCCATCATGCCTCTCGCGCGCTCTGGTGGCGCTCGGCGAGGGCGACCAGCGTGCGAGTGATCACTCCGGTGCCGCCCTTCGGGGTGTACCCGTGCGGCGCCTCCTTGTTGAACGCCGGCCCTGCCATGTCGATGTGGGCCCAGCGCACGCCGTCCGGCACGAACTCACGCAGGAAGATGCCCGCCGCGAGCATGCTGCCGGACCGCTCGGGATTGAGGTTCGCGATGTCGGCGACCGGAGAGTCCAGGCCCTTGCGCAGCTCCTCAGGCAGCGGCATGCCCCACGCCGCCTCACCCTGCGCGACGGCGGTCTCCACCACGTCGGCGCGCAGCTCGTCGTCGGAGGCCATGACGCCACTGGTGCGCCAGCCGAGCGCGACGATCTGCGCGCCGGTGAGCGTGGCCACGTCCACGATGACGTCCGGATCGTCCTCGGCGGCCCGCGCGATGCCGTCCACCAGCACCAGCCGGCCCTCGGCGTCGGTGTCGAGCACCTCGACGGTCTTGCCGCTGTAGGTGGTGAGCACGTCGGAGGGCCGCTGCGCCGTGCCGCTCGGCATGTTCTCCGCCAGGCACAGATAGCCGACCGCGTTCACCCGCAGCCCGAGCCGCGCGACGGCGAGCAGCGCGCCGAGCACGGCCCCCGCGCCACCCATGTCGGACTTCATCCACGCCATGGACGCCGACGGCTTCAGCGACAGTCCTCCGGAGTCGAACGTGATCCCCTTGCCGACGAACGCCACACGCGACGTCGCCTCAGGGTGCTCGTAACCGAGCCGCACCAGCCGCGGCGGATTCACCGACCCCTGGCCGACCCCGACGATGCCCCCGAAACCGCCGCTCCTCAGCGCCGCCTCGTCGAGCACATCGACGGTCAGCCCCGCCTTGTCACCGAGCTCCTCGGCCAGCTCGGCGAACCTTGCCGGCGGCAGGTCGCACGGCGGCGTGTTGACCAGATCGCGCACCAGGCACACCGACTCGGCCAGCGTCGCCGCCCGGTCGAGCGCCTCCTGCGCCTCGCCGGCGTCACTGAGCACCGCCAGCTCACCGACCGGCGCCTTCTCCTTGCCCGTGCGGTACTTGGTGAACACGTACGCCCCGAGCAGCCCGCCGAGCGCCACCGCCTCGACCTGCCCCGCCGTACCGGCCGGCAGCGCCAGCGCCGCCCGCCCCGTCCCCGCCAGCGACCGCACCGCCGTACCCGCGGCCCGCCGCAGCACCTCGAGATCGTATGCGCCGTCCCCCGGCTCGTCCCCCAGCCCCACGGCGACGATCACCGTCGCCGCCACGGCCCCGAACGACGGGAACTTGGCCGTCTCACCCGCCGCACCGCCGAAGCCCAGCGCACCGAGCGTGGCCGCCAGCCCACCCGCGATGGCGTCATCGATGCCCTCGGCGCCGGCGGCGGGACGCGGGCCGTCTGGGGAACTGTGGATCCCGATCACGAGGGCGTCGGACTCCACCGACCTCGGGTCAGGCGCGTTAAGTCGCACTGTCGTCACGTGAGCCGATGCTAGCCGTGCTTGCTCCGTACGCATAAACGAGGGTTCGTCCGACGAATTCCGGGTCGCTGGGTGGGGATGGAGCGGGCTGGTGGGATCGGTGGCGGATGGGGGTGGGGAGCGTTCGGGTCCGAGGGCCGGTCAGGGCCTTGAGGGTGGGATCGGTCTCGATCGGTTCTTTGATCGGAGCCGGATGGTGTTGGGGGCGTCCGGGTTCGGGGGTCGGGTCAGGGTCCCGGGTGTGGGGGTTCGGACTTGATCGGTTCTTTGACCGGTGGCGGATGGGGTGATGAGAGTCGGGTTCGGACCAGTGGGGCCGGGAGGCGGTCGCGATCAGTTCTGGAACCAGTCACGAACTCTCGAATCGTGTCCGATCGACTGTCAGATCAGCATCGCGCTGACGAGGAGGGCCGCCGCGGTGGCGGTCTCCACCAGAGCGCCGAGCACGTCCCCGGTGATGCCGCCGAGCCGCCGCACGGCATGCGTCTGGAGAAGCCACGCGGCCCCCAGTCCCGCGGCCGGCCCGAGCACGTACGCCAGGGGAACGCCGGTCGCCACTCCTGTGAGCAAGGCCACCACCCCCGCCGCGGCCGTCACGATGATCGCGTCGCTGCGCCGCACCGACCCCGCCACCATGGCCCCGAGCCCTTCCGGCCGCGCCGCGGGCACTCCCGCCACACAGGCCCACGTCACCGCCAGCCGTCCCGTCACACACGCCACCACCAGCGCCACGGCCCCCGCCTCGCTCGCCGCCGCCACCTGCACCAGCAGCGTGAACACCAGCGCCATCACGCCGAACGGCCCGATGTCCGACCGCTTCATGATCTCCAGCGCCTCCGGCGCGGCCCTGCCGCTCCCCAGCCCGTCCGCCAGATCCGCCAGCCCGTCCAGATGAAGCCCCCGCGTGAGCACCGCGAGCACCCCCACCCCGAGCACCGCCGCGAGCAACCCCCCCACAACCAGCCCCGCCAACGCCATGACCCCCGCCGCCACGACCCCCAGCGCCACCCCCACGAGAGGTGCCAGCGTCATGGCCCAAGAGGTCGTCCCCTGGTCGACCCGAGCCGTCCCCACAGGCCAGACGGTCAACGTCCCGACCGCCAGCCGCAGCCCCTCGGCCACCGGCCGTTCCCCGGAAGACGAGGTCGTCACACTCCCCAGTATCACGCCTCCCGCCTCCCCCCGCGCGAACCCACCCACCGACCGGCCACCGCACCACGTCCCGCCGATACGGCACCGACTCGAAGAGCGCACGGACCAACACGTGTCATGCCGTGCCGTGTGTCGTGTCGTGTCGTGCTGTGTGTCGCGAAGCCACACCTCTACGAGGTGATAACCCCCTCCGGCTGTTGCGTCCCCTGCCCACCCATCAGAGCCGGCCCACTCAGACCGACCGGCCCACCCACAACCCCCCGCCACCCGGCCGCGAAACAACACACGGCACGAGACTCGACTTGGGTGCGCGATGCGGTGCAGAGCATTACACCCGTCGCGGCACGACTTCACGGTTCGTCTGTACGTCGAATCCGACCGGCACCGCGATGGCGAGCGGGGGACGGCTCGGTCCCCCTAGCCTCCGCGAGCAGGTGATTCGGCTGCGCCTTGGTGCAAGGTCTCATCCCTGCGGGATCGAAAACCCCACTGGGCTGTTGCGTCCCCTGCCCACCCATCAGAGCCGGCCCACTCAGACCGACCGGCCCACCCACAACCCCCCGCCACCCGACCGCGAGACAACACACGGCACTAGACCCGGTCCGACATGAGACCCGGTCCGACACGACTCGAGTCACGCCAGGGTGTCTTGATCCGGTTTGACGGACATCAGAGGTTCATCCCCGGAAGGATGTCCATCATGGAGAGCATGGGGAACAAGTAGCGTCCTCGCCGCTCGTTCACGCCGGAGGTCAAAGCCGAGATCGTCGAGCTGTGCCGGCGTAGTGATCGTTCGATCGGCCAGATGGCCTGGGACTTCGATCTGACCGAGGCCGCGGTGCGGAACTGTATCCGCACCGCCGAGGTCGACGCCGGTGAACGTGATGGGCTGACCAGCGGCGAACGTGGGGAACTGGCGGCGTGGCGGCGGGAAAACCGCCGGCCGCGTGAGGACGTCGACATCCGCAAGCGGGCCACGGCTTTCTTGGTGCGGGAGACTCGGTGAGCGTGGACCCGTTCCTTGAGGCGGAGAAGCAGGACGGTCACGACGTCGAACGCGGCTCATGCATGCGACACGACATGACATCCGGCAAGCAACGGCACACGGTACAACGCTGGACGGGCTGCCGAACTCACGCGCACCCTTGGAGAAGCAACGATTTGCCGAATCCCCGTGCCGTCGTCGCGGTGGTGATCAGGTACGGCGTACGGATGAATGTGACGGCTTGCGCAGAGCTGTAAAGGCACTGGCCGCGTGGCCGTGTCGTGCCGCGTGTCGTGCCGCGTGTCGTGCCGCGTGCCGTGCCGCGTGCTGTTTCGCCGCCGAGTGGTTGGGGGGTTGTGGGTGGGCCGGTCGGTCTGAGTGGGTCGACTCTGATGGGTGGGCAGGGGACGCGGCAGCCCAGTGGGTTTCCATCCCTGCAGGGTTGTGGCGCTTGCGGGAAGGCACGGCTGGATCATCTGCACGCGTCTGCATCGCTTGCCGTGCCGTGCCGTGCCTGGTGCCGTGCCTGATGTCGTGTTGTGTCCAGTAGTGCCGCGTTGTGTCGTGTTGTCAGCGCGGTCGGCCAGGTGGGGGTTGTGGGTGGGCCGGTCGGTTTCAGTGGGTCGACTCTGATGGGTGGGCAGGGGACGCGGCAACCCAGTGGGGTTTGCCATCCCGCAGGGGTCTGGTCGTGCGGGAAGGCACGGCCGGATCATCTGCACTCGGAGGTGGTTGCACCGAGCCGTGACTCGTCTCGCCGTCGCGGTGGTGACCGGATACGGCGTGCAGGTGAACGTGAAGCCGTGCCGCGACGGGTGGACGATTCGCATCACCCACCCCGAGCCGAGCCGCATCGAGCGTGTCGAGTCGTGTCTCGTGCCGCACCGCGTCTCGTGCCGTGCGGTTGTTGCGCGGTCTGGTGGTTGGGGGGGTGTGGGTGGGCCGGTCGGTCTGAGTGGGTCGACTCTGATGGGTGGGCTGGGGACGCGGCAGCCTGATGGGGTTCAGCCATCCCCGGGCCGTGTGGCCGTTCGAGGAGGTGCGGTCGTGGTGGACTGGGTGGGGGACCTGGACAGGGCCGTTATGGGTACGTAGGACGGGGCCGTCGCCGGGCCGCTGGGGGAGGCGATGGTCCCGGTGTTGCCGGGGGGCTTCTGGGGCTGGTCGTCGGCGTCCGAAAGGTGGGAGGACGCGGCGACAGGTGGTCAGGTCAGGAGGGGGATGGGGCGGCCGGCCAGGACGAAGGTGGTTTCTTCGGATTCGGTGGTGAGGCGCTGGTTGAGGCGGCCCAGGGCGTCGCGGAAGACGCGGCCGGCGGCGGTGGCGGGGACGACGCTCAGGCCGACTTCGTCGCTGACGGCCACGACCTGGGCCCGGGTTTGGCGCCAGGCGGCGATCAGGTCGTCGCAGCGGGCGGCGACGGCGTCGAGTGCGGTGCCGAAGCGGACGGGTCTGCGGCCGCGGGGACGGTCGTGCGCGGGGTCGTCCCAGGCGCCGCAGCCGTCGAAGACGGCGGTGAGCCAGGTGCCGATGCCGTCGATGAGGAGGGGGCCGGTGGCGGTGCGCAGGAGGGTGGCGAGTTCGGTGGTCTCGATGGTGGTCCAGTACGGGGGACGGCGGCGCTGGTGCGCGCGGACACGGGCCAGCCACTCGGGGTCGCGGCGGCCCGCGGGGCCGGTGGCGACGTAGGTGACGTCGGGCTCGGTGATGAGCCGCAGTTCGGCTTCGGCGGATTTGCCGGACCGGGCCCCGCCGAGGATGAGGGTGCGGCGCGGCGGGGTGGGTCGTGGCGGGGGGAGGTGCCGGGTGTCGAGGATGGTGCCGTCGTCCACGGCGTGCGCTCCCCAGAACGCGAGGCGGCGGGTCAGTTCGGCCTCCGACGGCAGCCGGTGGTCCAGGTGGACGGCGATGACCTGGGTCCGCGCGGTCACGAGGCCGCGCCGCCGCAGGTCGCCGAGCCGCTGCGGCCGGTCGAGCAGGTCGATGAGCACAAGGTCGTAGGCGTCCTCGGCCCAGCTCGGCGACGGGTCGCCCCGGCCTTCGTCCTCAGGCGCCACGGCGTGCAGGACCCGGCCGCGGTCGGGCCCGCTGACGGCGTGCCCGTCGGGGGTGACCGTCATGCGGTATCCCTTCGGCAGGGAGGCCGGTGGCGCGAGTGGCAGGCCCGCCGGGGGTGCCAGCCGCACCATGTCGTCGAGCACGATGGACGTGGGGACGCGGTGACCGGGGGAGAGCCGGGAGCAGGAGGCGCACCCGCACGCGGGTTCGGGCCACCCGAACGGCCCGGCCGTCCCGGAGAGCTGGACCTTCACCGTGCCTCGGCAGGGGAGAGGGACGCGCGAAACGCCGGTGCGTGGGTCGCCGGGGAGGTTCGCGAGGTGGGGACCTCGGTGGTGGTCACGGGAGATACCGGTGTGCGGGTCGCCGGGGAGGTTCGCGAGGTGGGGACCACGGCGGTGGTCGCGGCAAATACCGGTGTGTGGGTCGCCGGGGAGGTCTGCGAGGTGGGGACCTCGGAGGTGGTCGTGGGGAACGCCGGTGTGGTGGGGGCCTTGGGGGTGAGGTGAGCGGGGACCCGTGCCGGGGTGTTCTCAGGCGGCATGGGACGTGCTCCTAGCGTGGTCGGATGTCGGTCGGGTGCTCCTCGGCCTGTCCGCGCGCCCCCACGGCAAGATCTGCGGGACACTCCCAGGAGATAGGGTCTGCCAGAGCCCCGGGAGGCGTTCGGCGAACCCCGCGAAAAGGAGCGTATGGCATGACTTGGCGGTGGCGATATGAAAATGCCAATGGCGGTGAGGTGACCGAGGGCCTGCTTCCCCGGGAGGTGTTTCCGAGCCAGGCGGACGCGGAGTCGTGGCTCGGGGAAAACTGGAAAGGGCTCCTCAATTCCGGTGTCGAGCAGGTGTCGCTGCTGGAGGGCGACAAGGTCGAGTACAAGGGGATGTCCCTGCGTGTGGAGTGACGACGGGGCCCTTCGTGTCGCATGGTGCCGTTGTGACACGAATTACGAAGGGCCCCGGTCACCGATGACCTTACGGTCGCGCCTTTACCCCGGATAAGGACATTTACCGACTACGGCCGGGGATTCGGACTTTCCGTCCGAGAAGGGTCGCGCTCGATCAGGGAGCCGAGCGTCTCGTCGATTCTGGCCATCACGTCGGCGTCGAGTTTGACGCCGGCCGCCTTGACGTTGTCGCGCACCTGCTCGGGCTTGGAGGCCCCGATGATGGCGCTCGACACGTTGGGGTTCTGCAGCACCCAGGCCACGGCGAGCTGCGCCATGCTGAGCCCGAGGTCGGAGGCGACGGGCTTGAGGTCCTGTACGGCCGACAGCACGTCGTCGCGCAGGAAGCGGTTGATCATGGTGGCGCCGGTCTCGTCGGTGGCCCGGGAGCCCTCAGGCGGCGCCTGGCCGGGCAGGTACTTGCCGGTGAGCACCCCCTGCGCGATCGGCGACCAGACGATCTGGCCGACGCCTTCCTTCTCGCACAGCGGCACGATCTCGCCTTCGATGACCCGCCACAGCATGGAGTACTGCGGCTGGTTGGACACCAGCCGGTCGAACCCCATCTGGTCGGCGATGCGCAGCGCCTCGGCGATCTGCGACGCCTTCCACTCCGAGACGCCGACGTAGAGGACCTTGCCCTGCCGGACCAGGTCGTCGAACGTCTTGAGCGTCTCCTCGAGCGGCGTCTCGTAGTCGAACCGGTGCGCCTGGTACAGGTCCACGTAGTCGGTGCGCAGGCGCCGCAGCGAGCCGTGGATCGACTCGGTGATGTGCTTGCGCGACAGGCCGCGGTTGTTCACCCCGGGGCCGGTCGGCCAGTAGACCTTGGTGAAGATCTCAAGGGAGTCGCGCCGCTGCCCCTCGAGTGCCCGGCCGAGAACATCCTCGGCCCGGGTGCCGGCGTACACGTCGGCGGTGTCGAACGTCGTGATCCCCTCGTCGAGCGCGGCGGCGACGCACGCCTTGGCGGCGTCCTCCTCGACCTGGGAACCGTGGGTGATCCAGTTGCCGTAGCTGATCTCGCTGACTTTGAGACCGCTGCGGCCGAGATGGCGGAATTCCATGCCAAGACCCTAAACCTCCGCGGCCGGACCGGCCGGGGGAGCCCCCGTCCCCCGTGCGAGGCGGGACGGGGAGCGGCTCACCGCTTGGGGACGACGGGCTCTCCGCCGGGCCGCACGGTGGGAGGCGGGAAGCGCAGCCGCCGGATCTGCAGCGCGCGCATCGCGGCGTAGAAGCCGACACCCTTGACGCTCTCGTCCGGCAGCTTCCGCGCGACCTCCTTGCGCACCCGCTGCGACACCATGATGGAGCTGGCGACCACCAGGACGATCATCAGCGGCCACAGGAAGGTGATGGCGTAGGAGTACAGGATGATGCCGGTCTGTCCGAGCACCATGGGGATCGTCCACAGCACGAGCAGCAGGGCCAGCGAGAACGGCAGGAAGTACTGGCTGATCGTGCGCCGCGAGTCGACCCAGTCGCGCGCGAGCTTGCGTGCCGGGCCGCGGTCGCGCGCCGGCAGGTAGCGGTCGTCGCCGCGCATCATGCCCTCGCGGGCTCGCACGCGCTCGGCGGCCTGGCGTTCGCGCATCTGCTTGTACGCCTCTTTGCGGTTGGCCGGGGCGGTCATCGGGGACCGGCGGCGGCCCTCGGCGTCCTTGCGCTTGGGGGTGGGGCGGCCCTTGCCCGCGGTCTTGGCCTGCGAGTCGGCCGACGTGGCGGAGGCGTCGTCCGCGGGGGCCTGATTACGACGTGGGAACACGGCGTCAGCCTACCGGCGGTGCAACTTAATGACGCCCTCGCGCGTTATGCGTAGGGTGGACGTAGGCGACTTTGCCGCGATAATCGGGGGCCGGTGGCATGAGCGGGCAGCCTATGGAGCAGGGAGCATAGATGCCGGCGCAGCGAGCATACGGCCGGCGAGCGTCGCTGCGTGCGGGAACATAGGCATAGCACTACCTAAGAAGGGGACGGCCGACGCGCATGAGCGTGATGAAGAGACTTTCCATGATCTTCAGGTCCAAGGCCAACAACGCCTTGGACAAGATGGAGGATCCGCGCGAGACCCTGGACTATTCCTATCAGCGGCAGCTTGAGCTCCTGCAGAAGGTCCGCCGGGGTGTGGCCGACGTCGCCACGTCGCGAAAGCGCGTGGAACTGCAGATCAACCAGATCCAGCAGCAGTCCAAGAAGCTTGAGGACCAGGGACGCAAGGCCCTCGGCGTGGGCCGTGAGGACCTCGCGCGCGAGGCGCTGAGCCGCCGCTCGGCGCTGCAGAGCCAGATCGCCGACCTCCAGGTGCAGCACAACAACCTGCAGGGCGAGGAGGAGAAGCTCACCCTCGCCAGCCAGCGGCTCCAGGCCAAGGTCGACTCCTTCCGTCACCGCAAGGAGACGATCAAGGCGACCTACACCGCCGCCGAGGCGCAGACCCGCATCAACGAGGCGTTCTCCGGCATCTCCGAGGAGATGGGTGACGTCGGTCTCGCCATCCAGCGTGCCGAGGACAAGACGGCGCAGATGCAGGCCCGCGCGGGTGCCATTGACGAGTTGCTCGCCAGTGGCGCGCTCGACGACTTCAGCGGCCAGCGTGGCGACGACATCCAGGCCGAGCTGGACCGCATGGGTGGCGGCAGCGACGTCGAGCTGGAGCTCGCGCGCATGAAGGCCGAGCTCGGCCAGGGCCCCGCCCCGAGGGACGCCATCGAGTCCGGCCAGCACGCGCAGCAGCACGCGCCTCAGCAGCAGCCCCAGCAGCAGCAGTACCCCCAGCAGCAGTACCCGCAGCAGCAGGCGCCGCAGGGCGGCCCGACGCAGCAGTACCCGCGCCAAGGGGAGGGCTTGTGATCATCCGCATCATGGGCGAGGGCCAGGTGCAGATCGCCGAGGGGGACATCGACGTCCTCAACCTGCTGGACGGCGAGCTGGAAGCGGCCATCGAGACCGACGACGAGGGCCAGTTCCGCTCCAAGCTGCACGCGCTGCTGGACAAGGTGCGTCAGATCGGCAAGCCCTTGCCGGACGACGCGCTGGAGCCGTCGGAGCTGATTTTGCCGCCGGCTGACGCTTCGATCGACGAAGTAAGGGGCATGCTGGGCGATTCCGGGCTCATTCCGGGTTAGCTTGGACATATGACGCAAACCCGGTTCGCCCCCGACCGGGGTCTGACCGTCCGCATGGTCGTGACCATGTTCCTGCTGGGGCTGCTGTACGTCGCGTTCGTGGGTGCCCTGCTCGCCCTCGGCGTGCAAGCGGTCGTGGTGCTCGTCCTCGCCGGTGGCCTCCTGCTGGTGCAGTACTTCCTGTCCGACAAGATCGCGTTGTTCGCGATGCACGGACGTGAGGTCTCCCCGCAGGAGGCCCCCGAGCTCCATGGCCTCATCGACCGCCTCTGCGCGATGGGGAACACCCCGAAGCCGCGGGTGGCGATCGCCGACAGCGACGTCCCCAACGCGTTCGCCACGGGACGCGACCAGAAACACGCCGTGGTCTGCGTGACCACCGGCCTGCTGCGGCGGCTCGACCCGGCCGAGCTCGAAGGCGTGGTGGCCCATGAGATGTCCCACGTCGCGCACCGCGACGTCGCGGTCATGACCATCGCCTCCTTCCTCGGCATCGTCGCGGGGCTGATGACGCGCTTCGCGCTGTACAGCGGCCTCGGCCGCGACCGCGGCAACAACAACGGCCCCCCGATCGGGCTGATCATCATGCTGGTCTCGATCGTCGTGTACGCGATCAGCTTCCTGCTCACCCGCGCGTTGTCGCGCTACCGCGAGCTGTCGGCCGACCGCGCCGGCGCGCTGCTCACGCAGCGGCCGTCCGCGCTGGCCAGCGCGCTGGTCAAGGTCAGCGGCGAGATCGCGCGCATCCCGACGCGCGACCTGCGCGAGGCACAGCCGTTCAACGCGTTCTTCTTCGCGCCGGCGCTGTCGGGCCGCGGCGTGGGCCAGGGCCTCGCCACCTTGTTCGCCACCCACCCGCCGCTGGAGCGGCGCCTGGAACAGCTCAACCGCATCTCCGCGCAGCTCGGCCGCGGCGGGGTGTGACGTGGGCTGGCTGGACGCGCTGCTCGGCAGGGGCAAACCCGCCAAACCGAACCTCGACGCGCTGTTCGCGCTGCCGTCCGCGGCGGTGACCCTCCAGGCCGCCACCGGCTTCACCCCCTCCGGGACCGGCTCGGTGTGCTTCCGGCCCGCCGAAGGCGGCGCGTTCGCGACCCTGGAGAAGGACGTCACCGAGCTGCTCGGCGACGTGGACGTGGAGCGCACCCGCGACGCCTACGGCTACACCTGGCTGCTGCTGCGCCGTCCCGCCGACGACGTCGCCTCGCTCGTCACCGACCTGCACGGCGTCAACTCCTCGCTGGAGGCCGCCGGGTTCGGGCCGTCGCTGCTGTGCTCGCTCGTGACGTTCACCGGCCCGGGTGGCGAACGCCTCGCGGTCGTCTACCTCTACAAGCGCGGCACCTTCTACCCGTTCGCCCCGCTCGCGGGGGAGCGCAGGGACAACGCACTGGAGCTCCAGGTACGCGGCGCCATGTCCGGTGAGCTGCCGATCGAGGAGGACCTGTCGCGGTGGTTCCCGGTGTGGGGTGCGCCAGGCCTGTGACCGGCCGCCGCCCGGCGATCCCCACCGGCCCGCCGTTGCCGTACCAAAAGCGATCAGTCACCCCCATGTGGTCCTAAGCAGGTGAACAGCCGGGTATACGACCCGACGATCACTGACGAACGGCCGACGCGGGGGAGACGGCGTGGCAGTCACCGAACAGGGCCGCGCCGCGGCGGCCGGATCGGCACGTCCGGCCACCGGCGGCGGACGGATCAGAGCGCTGGTGCCGCGCGTGCTGTCGGCCGCCATGGCGGCGGCGGCGCTGTACTCGGCGGCCATCGCGCTGGTGCCGCCGCTGCGCGGCCTGCTGCTGCCGGTGACCTTCGTGATCGAGACGGCGGTCTTCCCGGTGGCGCCGAACCTCGGCTACGCGGTGTTCCTCGCGATCCTGGCCGGAGCGCTGGCCCGCCGCAAACGCGCCGCGCACCGGGTGGCGGCGGCCGTGTTCACCCTGCTCGTGCTCGGCGACCTCGCGGTGGTGCTGTCGGCGTCGCTGATGCCGGACCTCGTGGAGGAGTTCGGGCTGACCGGCCAGGTGGTCGCCTCCGAGGTGAACCTCGCGGTGGCCGCCGCCGCGCTCGGGGTGCTCGTGGCCGCCGCCGACGAGTTCTTCGCCCCCACCCGTAAGGCGTCCTTCCGCCAGGCCCTCGCCACTCTCGCCGGTCTGCTCGCGCTGTCGGGAGCCGTCGGGTACGGCCTGGTCACCCTCTTCCCCGGCACGCTGCGCGACGAGCACCACCTGGCCTGGGCCGTGGAACGCGCGCTCGGCGGCGCCGCGACGTTCGACGCGCGGCGGTCCGGGCTGCCGCCGTCCTGGGTGGACCTCGTCATCGGCATGCTCAGCGCCGTCGCGGTGCTCGCGGCGTTCGCCGTGCTGTTCCGCTCGCAGCGCGCCAAGGCCGAGCTGCCGCCGGACGACGAGCAACGCCTGCGCGCGCTGCTTTCCACGTACGGCGCGCGCGACTCCCTCGGCTACTTCGCCACCCGCCGCGACCGCGCCGCGGTCTTCTCGCCGAGCGGCAAGGCGGCTGTGTCGTACCGCGTCGTGGCCGGGGTGTGCCTCGCGGGAGGCGACCCCATCGGGGACGTCGAGGCGTGGCAGCCGGCGATCAGAGCATGGCTCGAACAGGCGCGCCGGTACGGCTGGGCCCCCGCGGTCATCGGGCCGGGGGAGACCGCCGCGCTCGCGTACGCGCGCGCGGGGCTGCGGGTGCTCGAACTCGGCGACGAGGCCGTCATCGAGGTCGCGGACTTCGGCCTGGACGGCAGGGAGATGCGCGGGGTGCGGCAGGCGGTGAACCGCGTGCGCCGCGCCGGGTTCACCCTGCGCGTCCGGCGGCACGCCGACGTGCCGGCCGCCGAGATGCGCGAGGTCGTGGACCGCGCCGCCGCGTGGCGCGACAGCCGCGACGAGCGCGGCTTCTCCATGGCCCTGTGCCGTCTCGGCGACCCCGCCGACGGCGACTGCGTGCTGGTGGAGGCGCACGACGCCGACGGCAGGCCCGCCGCGCTGCTGTCGTTCGTGCCGTGGGGAGACGACGGGCTGTCGCTCGACCTGATGCGGCGCGACAGGGACACCGACAACGGGCTGATGGAGTTCATGGTGGCGGGACTGGCCGCCGCGGCCCCCGGCCTCGGGATCAAGCGGATCTCGCTGAACTTCGCCATGTTCCGCTCGGTGTTCGAGCACGGCGCGCGGCTCGGCGCGGGACCGGTGCTGCGCCTGTGGCGCTGGACCCTGGTGTTCGTGTCGCGGTGGTGGCAGCTGGAGTCGCTGTACCGGGCCAACGCCAAGTACCGGCCGAGCTGGGTGCCGCGGTTCCTCGCCTTCGACGACGCGCGCGACCTGCCACGCGTCGGACTCGCCTCGGTCATCGCCGAGGGCTTCCTCACCGCTCCCAGGCTGCCGCGATTCCCCCGGTTCGAGCGGCGCGCGGGTCACGCTACGGGTACGGGTTCGCTCAGCAGGTGAAGTGTTCCGCCGCCGCACCCCACAATGGTGTGAATTGCGATTGATGTGGGGCGATGGAGGGGGCGTCATGTCGAACCCGGTGCCGTTGCGGCCGGGCGACCCGGAACGGGTGGGGGAGTACACACTCTCCTCCCGGCTGGGTGAAGGGGGACAGGGGGTCGTCTACCTCGGCCGCTCCCCGGCCGGCGCCCCGGTGGCGGTGAAGCTGCTGCGCTCCGACCTCGCGCAGAACGAGGAGGCGCTCGCGCGGTTCGTGCGCGAGGTCTCCACCGCCGAGCGGGTCGCCACCTTCTGCACCGCACAAGTGATCGAGACCGGTGTCGCGGGACACCGGCCGTACATCGTCAGCGAGTACATCGACGGCCCCACCCTGGACGCCGTCGTCGAGGACGACGGCCCCCGGCGAGGCGCCGCGCTGTACCGCCTCGCCATCGGCACCGTCACGGCGCTCGTGGCGATCCACCAGGCCGGCATCGTGCACCGCGACTTCAAGCCGTCCAACGTGCTGCTGGCCGCCGACGGGCCGCGCGTGATCGACTTCGGCATCGCCAAGGCGCTGGACAAGACCTCCACGCTCACCTCGATGGTGGTGGGGACCCCCGCGTACATGACGCCGGAGCAGCTCGCGGGACAGCAGGCGGGCCCGGCGGCCGACATGTTCGCCTGGGCCGGCACCATGATCTTCGCGGCGACCGGGGACGCGCCGTTCGGCTCCGACAGCCTGCCCGCGGTGTTCCACCGGATCATGAACATCGAGCCCGACCTCACCGCGATCGAGGAGCCGCTGCGCGGCATCGTGGCCGCCTGCCTGGCCAAGGACGCCGCGGCCCGGCCCGCGGCCGGCGAGGTGCTGATGCGGCTGCTCGGCCAGCCCGGTGCCGCCGCGCCGTCGGCCATGCTGGCCGAAGGCACGGCCGCGGCGCAGCCCCGTGAGCCCGCGGGCCGCCGCGACCCCGCGGCGTACGAGCCCCCCGTGCCGCGTCCCGACTCCGCACCCGCGCGCCGCGAGGTCCCGGCGCAGCAGCACGAGCCCGTGGCCCGCGAGCAGGCGCCGCCGTTCGCCGCCTGGGCCCGGCCGTTACCCGCACCCCACCAGCAGATCCCCACCCGGCCCCTGGACACGGGTCCCGGCGCGCCGGGCCACCCCTCCGGCGGGTCCGCGCCGGTCACGCACCCGTCCGGAGGGCTCGCGCCGACACGTCCGGCGGGTCAGGCGCCGTCCGGGCCTCCGCCGCAGCCGTATCAGCACGGCCAGAGGCAGGCCGGCCCGCCGCCTGGCGGCCACGGCCCGGCGACCCCCGTGCCAGGCGCCGGGGGGATGCCGTACCCGCAGGGACAGGCGGCCACGGTGCCGGCCTGGCAACAGGGCGGGCCCGGCGGCTGGCCGGGTACGGAGGTAGCGCCGCCGCCGCGCCGCCGCGCGCCGCTGATCGCCGCTGCCGCCGCTGCGGCCGTGCTGGTGGTGGCAGGCGGCGGCTACCTGGTGGTGCGCGGTCTCAGCGATCCTGGCGGCACCGCCGGTCGCAGCCCTGGTCCGTCGAGCGGCGCGGAACGTTCCCCGACCCTGCCGGCCGGGTCCGCGGACGGCGGCGCGGAGGGGGTGCCGAGCGCCTCACCGGGAGGCCGTGCGACCGGCGCGGCCGATCCCTACACCGCGGCCGGTGACCTCCCGGCGGCGACCCGGCAGATCAAGCTGCCGGACAGCACGATCGTCCTGCACGAGAACGACGCCGACCCGATCAAGCTGACCGCCTACACCCTCGACGACGGCAAACAGGTCTACATCCGTCCCCACGGGCAGAACTCCTTCAGCCGCACCAAGAAGTACTTCGAGTACGTCGTCGGCTCCGACGGCCGCGCGGCGCTCGGCACCAACGTCACCTACACCACCGACAGCTACTCCACCGTGGCCCTGGTCGACCGCACCAACGGCCGCTCCACCACCATCAGGATCGCCAAAGCCCCGGTCTACCCCATCTACCCCCAGTGGTCGCCGGACGGCTCCAAGATCCTGCTGAGCCTGAACAAGGCCGTCGGCGACTCCAGCGAGGGCTGGGGCTTCGCCATCATCGACGTCGCGCGCAAGACCGCCAAGGTGGTGCACATCACCGAGAAGGACGTGGGCCGCTGGAGCTACTTCTGGCGGGGCGACGGCCAGGCCGTCGGCACGTGGGCCCTGAAGGGCTCCACCGAGCGCATCAGGTTCTACGACCTCGGTGGCACCGTGCTGCAGACCCTGCTGGACGTCGGCTCCCCCCTCACGGTGGAGAGCGACGACGTCTCCCCCGACGGCACGCAGTTCATGACCCGCTGCACCGGCAGCGACCAGGTCTGCGTGTGGTCCGTGGACGGCCAGGAACGGGCCCGCGTGCCGTTCGAGAGCGAACGGCTGATCGGGTGGTACGACGACCGGCACATCGCGGGCTGGCGCAAGACGGCCGGTGGTTACGAGGCGGTGGTGTTCGACTTCCAGGGCACGGTGAAGCGGCTGCTGGCGACCGCCAAGGCCGGGGAGTACAAGAAACAGTACCTGCGTTACACCAGAGGCTCCTGAGAATGGTAAAGCTCCCCCAGGGGCCGGACGGGCCGCGCGGGGCCACCGCGGCCCTGGTGGTGGCATGGCGCCATGACCAAGTTGAGTGTGCTGCTGGCGGCCGCCGCGTTCGCCGCCGCGGGGCTCCAGGCGGCCCCCGTCCTCGCCGCGGCCTCCCCCGTTCCCGGCCCAGCGGCCGCGTACGAGCCGGCGTCCAAGCCCGGGGGTGACCCGGTGACCATCACCATCGAGGGGCAGGGCGGCGTCCCGGTCACCCCGGACTCGATGCGGCTCAACGTCGCCGTCGAGGTGCGCAAGGACACCGCGGGTGAGGCGTTCGCCGCCGCGCGGGCCGCGGCGGGCCGGCTCACCGCCGTGCTCCTGGACGCCGGGGTCGCCGAGAAGGACCTGCGGACCAACGACCTGTCGCTCGACGCCGAGTACGACAAGTCCAAGGTCGTGGCCTACCGCGCCTCACAGGGGGTGCAGGCGATCGTCCGCGACCTGTCCACCGCGGACGCCGTGGTGGACGCCGCCGCCGCGGTGGGGGACGAGATCCGCTTCCGGGGGATCTCCTTCGTGGTGTCCAAGGCCGGCGAGCTGCTGAAGAAGGCGCGGGACGCGGCGTTCGAGGACGCCAGGTCCAAGGCCGAGCAGTACGCCGGGCTCGCGGGGTACGAACTCGGCCGGGTCCTGCGCATCGAGGAGGAGGACGGCGGCGGCTCGTCGCGCTTCGCCTTCGCGGCGGCCCCCGACGGCGGGGCCTCGATCGAGCCCGGCACGAGCAGCGTCACCGCCACCGTCCGTTTGCTGTACGAGCTGGTCGAGGCCGGCGCCGGCCGCTGAGGCGGCCTACGGCAGGGCCAGCATGCGGTCCAGGGCCACCCGGGCCCAGTGCGCCGTGCCGGGGTCCACGGTGATCTGGTTGACCACCTGGCCGTCCACCAGGGACTCAAGGGCCCACACCAGGTGGGGCAGGTCGATGCGGTTCATCGTCGAGCAGTAGCAGACCGTGCGGTCCAGGAACGTGATCGTCTTGTCCGGGTGCCTGGCGGCGAGCCGCTTGACGAGGTTCAGCTCGGTCCCGACGGCCCAGGCGGAACCGGCGGGGGCCTGCTCGATCGCCTTGATGATGTACTCGGTGGACCCGACCTGGTCGGCCTTGGTGACCACCTCGTGGCGGCACTCGGGGTGGACGAGCACGTTGACCCCGGGAATGCGGTCACGCACCTCGTCCACGCAACCGGCGGTGAACCGGCCGTGCACCGAGCAGTGACCCCGCCACAGGATCACCTTGGCGTTCCTGATCTGCTCCTCGGTGAGACCCCCGTCCGGCCGGTGCGGGTTGTAGACCACGCAGTCGTCCAGGGAGAAGCCCATCTCCAGCACCGCGGTGTTGCGGCCGAGGTGCTGGTCGGGCAGGAACAGCACCTTGCGGTCCCCGGCGCCTTTGCCTTCGGGCCCGCCGGGGCCCTGCTCGAAGGCCCAGGTCAGCGCGCGGCGCGCGTTGGACGAGGTGCACACCGTGCCGCCGTTCCTGCCGCAGAACGCCTTGATGTCGGCCGAGGAGTTCATGTACGTGACCGGCACGGTGACGTCGGCCACACCCATCTCGGTGAGGACGTCCCACGCCTCCTCGACCTGGTCGAACGTCGCCATGTCCGCCATGGAGCACCCGGCCGCGAGGTCGGGGAGCACCACCCGCTGCGCGGGGGAGGTGAGGATGTCGGCGGACTCGGCCATGAAGTGCACGCCGCAGAAGACGATGAACTCCGCCTCCGGCCGGGCCGCCGCGTCCTTGGCGAGCTTGAACGAGTCACCCGTCACGTCGGCGAAGCGGATCACCTCGTCGCGCTGGTAGTGGTGGCCGAGCACGAACAGCCGGTCGCCGAGCGCCGCCTTGGCGCGCAGCGCGCGCTCGACCAGATCGGGGTCGGACGCGGGGGGCAGTTCGCCGGGGCAGTCGACGCCGCGCTCGCTGTGGGGGTCGGTGCCCTGGCCGAGGATGAAGAGCGGTAGGCCCGTCTCCGTAGTCGTCACGCCACACCTTCTTTGCAGCTTCATACGGACTTATCGTCTATGTGACGACTAATCATCGCACACCGCGCCGGGTGGCCCGTGCGGGGAGGCCCCCGGAGCGACCATCCTTCGGGACAGGAATGTGTGGGAGGGCCCGGGTGTTGGTAGCGTCTGAATGAGACCTCAGACCAAGGCCTCCGTCCCCGAGGGGCGGTTGGGGCAGACGGGGAGTTCAGCACATGACGGTTGAGAGCAGCCAGTCCACGCAGCAGGGCCTCATCCTGACCGACGCGGCGGCGGCCAAGGTGCGCAGTCTCCTTGAGCAGCAGGGTGAGGAAGGCCTGCAGCTCCGGGTGGCCGTGCAGCCCGGCGGGTGTTCGGGCCTGCGGTACCAGCTCTTCTTCGACGACCGCGACATGGACGGCGACGTGGTCTCCGAGTTCGGCGGCGTCAACGTCGTCACCGACCGGATGAGCGCTCCGTACCTCGTCGGCGCCACGGTCGACTTCGTCGACACCATCGAGAAGCAGGGCTTCACGATCGACAACCCGAACGCCACGGGTTCCTGCGCCTGCGGCGACTCCTTCAACTAGGCAGGTGCCTGCACCCCCGCCCCGCGGACCTGTCCGCGCGGCGGGGTTCAGTCATGCCTGCACTGGCGCGGGGCCTCGTGTCCGTTCGCTCGGGTCCGCGAAGGCGCAGGACGGGGAGCGGCTGGGGTGCCGCCGCGTCCGCGCAGGTGAGGCGTACGGCCGGCGCGCGGCGGCCGGCCGTAACGGTGGCATACGGACGGCCGGGTGCCGTGCCGCGGCTCCAGGTGAGGCCCCGGCGCCGATTCGTTGTCGTATTCTTGGCGGGCCCACCGATGCTGACAACGAGGAGAGCACCCCGTGCGCATCGCCGTCACCGGCTCCATCGCGACAGATCACCTGATGACCTTCCCGGGTCGGTTCGGTGATCAGCTCATCGCCGAGGCGCTCGACCGCGTCTCCCTGTCCTTCCTCGTCGACGACCTGCAGATCCGGCGAGGCGGTGTCGCGGCCAACATCTGCTTCGGCATGGGATGCCTCGGCCTCAGCCCGGTCCTGGTCGGCGCGGTCGGCACCGACTTCGCCGACTACCGCTCCTGGCTGGAGCGTCACGGCGTCGACTGCGAGTCGGTCCACGTGTCCGAGCTGCACCACACGGCCCGGTTCCTGTGCACCACCGACGACGACCACAACCAGATCGCGTCGTTCTACACCGGCGCCATGGCCGAGGCCCGCGAGATCGAGCTGTGGCCCATCGCCGAGCGGCTCGGCGGGCTCGACCTCGTCATGGTCAGCGCCAACGACCCCGACGCGATGATCCGCCACACCGAGGAGTGCCGTCAGCGCGGCATCCCGTTCGCGGCCGACCCCTCGCAGCAGCTCGCGCGCATGGAGGGTGACGACATCCGCACCCTGATCGACGGCGCGGCCTACCTGTTCACCAACGACTACGAGAAGGCTTTGGTCGAGCAGAAGACCGGCTGGTCCGACGAGGAGGTGCTCACGCGGGTCGGCGTCCGGGTGACCACTCTCGGGCCCAAGGGTGCGCGCATCGACCGCGAGGGTGAGCCGTCGCTGCACATCCCGCCGGCCCCCGAGGTCGGCAAGGTCGACCCCACCGGCGTCGGCGACGCGTTCCGCGCCGGGTTCCTGTCCGGCCTGCACTGGGGCCTGCCTCTGGAGCGGTGCGGCCAGCTCGGCAACCTCACCGCCACCCACGTGCTGGAGCAGGTCGGCGGCCAGGAGTACCGCCTCGGCCGCGAGGGCTTCATGGAGCGCCTCGCCGCCGCGTACGGCTCCGAGGCCGCGGCCGACTGCGACGCGCACGTCGCCTGCGTCTACCCCTGATCAGCCTTCCTCGAGGGGACACCGGCCCGGTGTCCCCTCGCGCGCTCAGTAGTTGCGGCGCACGTGGATGGCCCAGCCTCCCTGCGGCAGCACGTAGCTGCCGACGTGGTGGTGGGACTTCAGGCGGCACCAGGCGGGGACGTCGGTGAAGGCGGCCGGGTCGTCGGCGAGCACCGCCACGACGGCGTTCAGCGGCACCGAGCCGATCTGGTCGGCCAGCATGATGATGGGGATCGGGCACTTGCGGCCGAGCGCGTCGATGGTGAGTGCCACGGCCGGCGGACCCGGCTCGGGCTCAGGTGCCCGGCCGCTCTCCTCAGTGGTGTCGGACGTGGTGTCGGACCTGCGCCGCCATGCCATCACGATCTCCCCCCAGCCGTGCACGCCTCACGCGCCGGCCCCCTGTGCCGTCTCACGACCGCACCCCGACGCTCTCCCGCACCCGCCGGACGATCCCCGGCAGCACGGCGAGGAAGCGGTCGACGTCCGCGCCTGACGCGCCGCGGGGCAGCGAGACCCGGACGTTGCCGTGCGTGAGCACTCCCATCGCCTCCAGAACGTGCGATGGTCGTAGCGTACTCGCCGTGCATGAACTGCCGGAGGAGACGGCGAATCCTGCTATATCCAGTTCGGAGAGAATCGCCTCACCTGGCACGTAAAGACACGAGAACGTCACAATGTGCGGGGCCCGGAGCTCCGGCTCGCCGACCACCTCGACATCGGGGACCAGCCGTGGCACCTCGGCGCGGATCCGGTCCACCAGCCGCGACAGCCGCGCGTTCTCCTCGGCCGCCTCGGCGGCCCGCGCGCGCAGCGCCGCCACCGCCGCGACCACCGCGGGGACGTTCTCGAAGCCCGGCACCCGGCGCCGTTCCCGCTCGTCCTCCGGCAGCGGGGACCGCCACCGCGTGCCCTTGCGCACGGCAAGCACCCCCACGCCGGCCGGGCCGCCCCACTTGTGCGCGCTGCCGGCCAGCACCGACCAGCCGGCCGGCACCGGCAGCCGTCCCAGGGTCTGCGCGGCGTCCACCAGCAGCGGCACCCCCGCCTCCTGGCACGCCAGGGCCGCCTCCTCCACCGGTTGCAGCGTGCCGACCTCGTGGTTGGCGGTCTGCAGGCAGGCCAGCGCCGTGCCGCCGGCGGCGACGGCCGCCGCGAACACCGCCGGGTCCACCCGGCCGGTGAGGCCCACCGGGACCGTCTCGACGGTGCCGCCTTGCGCCTCGTGCGCGCGGGCCGCGTGCAGCACGCTGGAGTGCTCCACGGCGCTCACCACCACGTGGCGGCCGGCGCGGCGGCGGCCGAGCAGAGTGCCGAGCACCCCGAGGTGGACCGCCTGGGTGCCGGAGGTCGTGAACGCCACCTCGTCCGCTCGCGCGCCGACGATCTCCGCGGCCTCGCCGCGGGCCTGTTCGAGCAGCATGCGCGCACGCCGCGCCGTGCCGTACAACCGTGCGGGATCGGCCCCGGCGGTGTCGAGGGACGCCAGCAGCGCCTCGCGCGCCGCGGGGTGCAGGGGTTCGGTCGAGGCCGCGTCGAAGTACGCCACGGCCCCCATCGTCCCACCGGGCCGCCGGGTCCGGCGGACCGGCCCGGCCCGCCGGCGCGAGGTTCCGCGGGCCTTCCGCGTGGTGTTGCCGGGGGCTGGGAAGGAGGGCGGCCCCAGTCCGCGCTAATGTGTCCCCCAGCGTGACGACAGCCGACTTTCTTCAGAGCGCGACAAGTGAACCTGAAAACTACCGCCCAGGAGGGACCGCTCTTGGGCTTCAACTGTGGGGTAGGCGATCCGTGAGTCCGACCCGCCGTTTCGCACGGCGTCCGTTGGCCCGCCGCAGGGTGCCTCGCGCCGCCGCGTTGGCGGTGCTTGCGCTGTCCCTGTCGGCGTGTGGAGGCGTTGGTACGTGGTCTCGTGGTGGCATGCCGGAAGGCGTCACCAAGGAGGCCGGCATCATCCAGAACCTTTGGAACGGTGCCTGGATCGCCGCCCTCGGGGTCGGGATCGTGGTGTGGGGCCTGATCTTCTGGGCCTGCCTGTTCCACCGCAGGCGCAAGAACTCGCCGGACGCGCTGCCGCCCCAGGTGCGGTACAACCTGCCGATCGAGATCCTCTACACCACCGTGCCGATCATCATGGTGGCGGTGTTCTTCTTCTTCACCGCGCGCGACCAGACGGCCATCGGCGCCGTCTCCGGCCGTCCCGACGTGAAGGTGCTCGTCGAGGGCTACCAGTGGAGCTGGCGCTTCACCAGCACCTACGGCGGCAAGACCGTGCAGGTGGCAGGCACCCCGGCGCAGCGGCCCGAGCTGGTGCTGCCGGTCGGCAAGAAGATCGAGTTCGCCCTTGAGTCGCGCGACGTCGCCCACTCGTTCTGGGTGCCCGCGTTCCTGTACAAGATGGACGTCCTTCCCGGCGTGCACAACAGGTTCGAGGTCACCACGCTCGACAAGCCGAGCACCTACGTCGGCCGCTGCGCGGAGCTGTGCGGCGTCGACCACAGCCGCATGCTCTTCACGGTGAAACTCGTGCCGCAGGCCGAGTACGACCGGTACGTCAACAGCCAGGCGGGGAGTGCCCAGTGACCGCCGTCAACGACCCATCCATCCAGGCGGCCCCGGCCGCCGTGCGCCGCGCGCGCCGCGGCTCCGTGATCGCCAAGTGGCTCTCATCCACCGACCACAAGATCATCGGTCATCTCTACCTGATCTCGTCGTTCGTCTTCTTCCTCATCGGCGGCGTGATGGCGCTGGTGATGCGGGCCGAGCTGGCGCAGCCGGGGCTCGACTTCGTGAGCAACGAGCAGTTCAACCAGCTGTTCACCATGCACGGCACGATCATGCTGCTGATGTTCGCGACCCCGCTGTTCGCCGGGTTCGCCAACGAGCTGATGCCGCTGCAGATCGGCGCGCCGGACGTCGCGTTCCCCCGGCTCAACATGGTGAGCTACTGGCTCTACCTGTTCGGCAGCACCATCGCGGTGTCGGGTTTCTTCGTCCCCGGCGGCGCGGCGTCGTTCGGCTGGACGGCCTACGTGCCGCTGTCGGACATGGTCTACTCGCCGGGCCTCGGCGCCGACCTGTGGATCATGGGCCTGTCGATGTCCGGTGTCGGCACCATCCTCGGCGCGGTGAACTTCATCACCACGATCATCACGATGCGCGCACCCGGCCTCACGATGTTCCGCATGCCGATCTTCACGTGGAACATCCTGCTCACCAGCATCCTGGTGCTGCTGGCCTTCCCCGTGCTGGCGGCGGCACTGCTGGCCCTGGAGGCCGACCGGCGGCTCGGCGCGCACATCTACGACGCCTCGACCGGCGGTGTGATGCTGTGGCAGCACCTGTTCTGGTTCTTCGGCCATCCAGAGGTGTACATCATCGCCTTGCCGTTCTTCGGCATCATCACCGAGGTCCTCCCGGTGTTCAGCCGCAAGCCGGTGTTCGGTTACATCAGCCTCGTCGGCGCGACCATCGCCATCGCCGGCCTGTCGGCGGCGGTGTGGGCCCACCACATGTTCGTCACCGGCCAGGTGCTGCTGCCGTTCTTCTCCTTCATGACGTTCCTCATCGCGGTGCCGACCGGGGTGAAGTTCTTCAACTGGATCGGCACGATGTGGCGCGGCCACCTGGTGTTCGCCTCACCGATGCTGTTCGCGGTGGGCTTCCTCGTGACGTTCCTGTTCGGCGGCCTGACCGGCATCATCCTGGCGTCGCCGCCGCTGGACTTCCAGGTCAGCGACTCCTACTTCGTGGTGGCCCACTTCCACTACGTGGTGTTCGGCACGGTGGTGTTCGCGATGTTCTCCGGCTTCTACTTCTGGTGGCCGAAGTTCACCGGCAAGATGCTCAACGACACCCTCGGCAAGTGGCACTTCTGGACGCTGTTCATCGGCTTCCACACGACGTTCCTGGTGCAGCACTGGCTCGGCGCCGAGGGCTTCCCCCGGCGGTACGCCGACTACTCGGCGCTCGACCGGTTCACCGACCTGAACGTCGTCTCCTCGGTCGGCGCGTTCATCCTCGGCGCGTCCACGCTGCCGTTCCTCTACAACGTGTGGACGACCTGGCGCAACGCACCCAAGGTCACCGTGGACGACCCCTGGGGCTACGGCAACTCCCTGGAGTGGGCCACGTCCTGCCCGCCGCCGCGGCACAACTTCACCAGCCTGCCGCGCATCAGGTCCGAGCGTCCGGCGTTCGACCTGAAGAACCCGCACCGGCTGGCGCCGGCCGAGCAGCTCGAAGGGACGACGACGCGATGAAGGTCCAAGGCTGGCTGTTCCTGCTGAGCGGCATCTTCTTCGCCGCGGTCGACCTCGTCTACTGGTTCTGGTCCAAGGAGCCCACCGGCACCACGGCCCTCGCCATCTCGGTCGGCCTGGCCCTGATGATCGGCTACTACCTGCTGTTCACGGCCCGCCGCATCGGCGAGCAGCCCGAGGACCGCAAGGACGCCGAGATCAGCGACGGCGCCGGCGAACTCGGGTTCTTCAGCCCGTCGAGCTGGTGGCCGCTGTTCGTCTGCCTGTCGGTGGCCCTCGTCACCGTGGGCTTCATCATCGGCTGGTGGATGTTCATGATCGGCGTAGCGGCCACCATCATGACGACGATCGGCTTCGTCTTCCAGTACTACCGGGGGCACTTCGCTCACTGAGCACTCCCGGCACGGCACGCTCGGCGCGGGCGGCCGGCGGTCTCCGTCAAGGAACCGTCGGTCGCCCGCGCCGCTTTTTTGCTGGTCGTTTCGCCCCTTTCTCCGAACTCCCCGGTACACGACACGCTGTGACCGGGTAATAACTGATAAGGAGTGATCCATCGGAGCGGGGGAGACGTCAGGTGGGACACGTCGAATTCCGGGTGATCGCCGTAGGAACCGGGGCATTGGCCCTGCTGCTGGCCGGTGGGTGTGGCACCTCCGGCACCGACAAGGAAGGTGGAGCCGCAGGAGGCCGCTCCGACGTGGCCGTGAACGTCTCTCCGGCCAACGGGGCGACCCAGGTACCACCGGAGCTGCCGGTGACCGTCGGCATCGCCGGTGGAGTCCTCAGGAGCGTCCAGGTGCGTCCGAGGAACGGTGAGGCCGTCAGCGGCCTCCTCAGCGCCGACCACACCCGGTGGCGCAGCAGGCGGACCATGACGCCGGGGGAGACGTACCAGGTGACCGTGGAGGCCGTCACCCCCACGGGTGAGGCGAAACGGCTCACGACCGTGTTCTCCACGCAGCGGGCAACCCAGCTGTTCGCGCTCGACAAGATCCTGCCGAGCAGGGACACCACCGGGCTCAAGGTCGGCGTCGGCATGCCGATCATGCTGGCCTTCGACAAGCCCATCGCCGACCGCGTGGCCGTGGAGCGCAACCTGCTCGTGCAGAGCTCCAAACCGGTCGAGGGAGCCTGGCACTGGTGGGACGACAAGACCCTGGCCTTCCGGCCGAAGACCTACTGGCCGGCCGACACCAAGGTGAAGCTCGTCGCGCAGCTCGCCGGCGTGCACGGCGGCCCCGGCATGTACGGCGCGCGCGACTACGTCAGGGAGTTCGAGATCGGCCGGGCCCGCGTCAGCCACGCCGACACCACGTCGCACCAGATGACCGTCAAGCAGGACGGCAAGGTGATCCGCACCATCCCGCTGTCGGCGGGACAGGGCGGCGACTGGAAGTACTACACGACCAACGGCATCCACCTGGCCATGTCGCGTGAGGACGTCACCACGATGACCTCACCGGGCATCGGCCCCGGCAGCGCCGGCTACTACAGCCTCACCGTGTACGACACCGTGCGCATCTCCGACACCGGCGAGTACGTCCACGGTGCGCCGTGGTCGGTGGGGTCGCAGGGAAACTCCAACGTCAGCCACGGCTGCATCAACATCAGCCCGTCCAACGCGCAGTGGTTCAAGGACACGACCCTGATCGGCGACCCGATCATCGTGTCCGGCTCGCCGCGGCGCCTCGACCCGACCAACGGGTGGGGCCACTGGCAGGAGAGCTGGCCCGAGTGGCTGCGCTGGAGCGGCCTGCGGTCCGGCTTCACCACCGAGGCGCTCGCCGTCACCCCGGCCGACCACGCCTCCGCACGCGCCGACGAGGCCGACAAGGTCAAGAAGGACCAGGAGAAGAAGAACACGCCGTCCTGAACGTCGAGGACACGCCGTCCTGAAGGTGAACGAGAAGGGCCCGGACGCGATCACGCGTCCGGGCCCTTCCTGGTCGTGCTCTCAGTGGCCTATCTCTCAGTGGCCGATCGACTTGGTCTCGCCGTGCGAGCCCGCGCCGACCGCGGCGTGCTCCTCGCCGTGGCCGTCGTGGCCGCCGTCCAGCGAGATGGACTCGCTGTCCCTGGCGTACTCGGCGCTGAGCTTGGCGCGCAGGCGGCCGACCGGGTTGCGCAGGCCCTTCGGCGGGATGCCGTCGCCGTCCGGGCCAGCCGTCACCGCGGCGATCGGCTCCTTGCCCTTGATGTGGGCCGCGAGGTCCTCGGCCGGCGGCACGTGGACCTCGATGTACTCGCCGTGCGGCAGACGCTTGATCACGCCGGACTCCACGCCGTGGTGGATGATCGCCTGGTCGCTGCGCTGCAGGCCGAGGCACACCCGGTAGGTGATGAAGTACGCCAGCGCCGGGCCGAGGAACACCAGGACCCGTCCCACCTCGGTGGTGGTGTACAGCGAGATGTGGAACGTCGCGGAGATCTCGTCGTTGGCCCCGAGCAGCCACAGGATGCCGTAGAACGTGATCGCCGAGATGCCGATCGCGGTGCGGTGCGGGTTGTTGCGGGGACGGTCGGCGAGGTGGTGCTCGCGGTTGTCCCCGGTGATCCAGCGTTCCGCGAACGGATACAGGGCGAGCCCCGTCATCAGCAGCCCGAGCGGTAGCAGCGCCGGTATCAGCACGCTCAGCGGCAGGGTGTGGCCGAGGAAGTTGATCTCCCAGGCCGGCATGAGCCGCAGCGAGCCCTCCAGGAAGCCCATGTAGAAGTCGGGCTGCGACCCCGCCGAGATGTCCGCCGGCGAGTAGGGCCCGAACAGCCAGATCGGGTTGATCTGCGCGAACGTGCCGAGCAGCGCCACGGTGGCGAAAGTGAACAGGAAGTACGCACCGGACTTCGCCATGAAGGACGGGTAGAACGGCGCGCCGACGACGTTCTTCTGGGTGCGGCCCTTGCCGGGCATCTGCGTGTGCTTCTGCACCCACATCAGGATCAGGTGGGCCGAGATCAGCGCGAGCAGCAGACCCGGGATGAGCAGGATGTGGATGGTGAAGAACCGCGAGATGATGTCCTCGCCGGGATACTCACCGCCGAAGAGCAGGAACTGCAGGTACGTGCCGACGATCGGGATCGACAGCACCACACCCTGGGTGATCCGCAGGCCCGCGCCGGACAGCAGGTCGTCCGGCAGGGAGTAACCGGTGAGGCCCTCAAGCAGCGCCAGCGTGAACAGCAGCACGCCGATCAGCCAGTTGAACTCACGCGGCTTGCGGTAGGCGCCGGTGAAGAACACCCGCAGCATGTGGATCATGAGGCCGCCGACGAACAG
This sequence comes from Sphaerisporangium rubeum, assembly GCF_014207705.1. Taxonomy (NCBI): domain Bacteria; kingdom Bacillati; phylum Actinomycetota; class Actinomycetes; order Streptosporangiales; family Streptosporangiaceae; genus Sphaerisporangium; species Sphaerisporangium rubeum. The sequence goes on along the minus strand of NZ_JACHIU010000001.1, from coordinate 4,737,988 downwards.
CAGCGCCGACCAGTGGTGGATCTGCCGCATGAGCAGACCACCGCGGACGTCGAAGCTGATGTGCAGCGCCGAGGCGTACGCCTCGGACATCTGGACCCCGACCAGCGGCAGGTAGGAGCCGTTGTACTCGACGTGACCCATGCTCGGCTTGAACCAGAACGTCAGGAACGTGCCGGTGAGCAGCAGGATGATGAAGCTGTACAGCGCGATCTCGCCGAGCAGGAACGACCAGTGGTCGGGGAAGATCTTGCGCAGGTTGCGCTGCATGAACTTCCCCGCGCCGAGCCGGTCGTCGATGTAGCTCGACGTCCCCGCTATGGCCTTGGGCGTCGTGTCCAGGCTCATGCCTGCCCCCTAGCTTCGGCCTCAGCGTCCCCGCGCTCCCAGAAACTGGGCCCGACCGGGACGTTGAAGTCGCTTTGTGCGATGAGGTACCCCTCGCCGTCGACGCCGATCGGCAGCTGGGGCAGGGGACGCGCGGCCGGGCCGAAGATGACCTTCGCACCGTCCGTCGCGTCGAACGTGGACTGGTGGCACGGGCAGAGGATGTGGTGCGTCGTCTGCTCGTACAGCGCCGCGGGACAGCCCACGTGCGTGCAGATCTTAGAGTAGGCAACGATGCTGTCGTGGGTCCAATTGAGCTTGGTCCCCGGCTTGAGGTCCTCGGGACGGAACTTGATCAGGATCAGCGTGGCCTTGGCCAGCGCGTTCAGATCGTGCTCGTGACCCTCCGGCACCACCGACAGGATGCCGCCGGGGGAGTTGAAGTCGGCGGCGCGGATCGGCTGGCCCGAGCCCTCCACCAGCAGGCGGGTGCCCTTCTTCCAGACCGTGTGGCGCAGCGAGGTGCCCGGCAGGGGGCCCATGTCCTTCAGCAGCACCAGCGGCAGCAGGCCGAGAGGAGCCGCGGCGAGCAGCAGGGTGCGGCGCAGCAGCTTGTACTTGACGAAGCCGCTCTCGTTGGCACCCTGCAGGAAGATCGCGTTGACCTCCTGGCGCACGTCGGGGTCGGTCGCCATGGCGTGACGCTGCTGGATCAGGTTGTACTTCGGCATCAGCCTGCGGACCCAGACCACGACGCCGCAGGCCAGCGCCAGCAGCGCCACCGACAGCGAGCCGCCGAGCGCGAGGTTGGAGACCTGGGTGCGCTCGATGTCGCCGACCTGGAACACCACGTAGGACGCGATGAACGCCACGGTGGCGAGGAACGTCACGAGGAACAGCAGCGCGACGACCCGCTCGGCCTTGCGGGCCGAGCGCTCGTCGGGGTACTCGACGCCTTCGTGCACGATCGGCTCCTCGGCGGGGGCCGTCGTGCCGAGCGTGCCGGGGCCGGCCTTGACCGGTGTGCCGATGACGCGGCGCGGGACGCGGGGCTCTTCGGCGTCCTGGACGCCGTTCGGCGTGGGGTGTTCGCTCATCGCGCGACCTTCCGCTTCTTCGCGGTGATCCAGATGGCGGCGAGCACGACGATGCCGAGACCGGCGGTCCACGCGACCAGGCCCTCCATCACCGGGCCGATGCGGCCGAGGCCGTTGCCACCCGGGTTGGGCTCCTCACGCAGGCCGACGATGTAGGCGATCATGTCCCGCTTCTGCTCGGGGGTGATCGTGCTGTCGTTGAAGACCGGCATCGCCTGCGGGCCGGTCGCCATGGCCTCGTAGATCTGGGTCGGCGTGGCCGGGCCGAGCGCCGGCGCGTGCTTGCCGTAGGTCAGTGCGCCGCCGGAACCGGCGAAGTTGTGGCACTGGATGCAGTTGGCCCGGAACAGCTCACCACCCTTGGCGGGGTCGCCCTTGGCCGGGTCCACGGCCTCGGCCGCCGGCACCGTGGGGCCGCCGCCGAGGGACTGCACGTACGCCGCGAGCTGCCGGACCGTGGTCTCGTTCACCCACTCCGGCGGACGCTTGCGCAGCGCCTGCGGGCCCGGGTTGGCGAGCGGCATGCGGCCGCTGGAGACCTGGAAGTCCACCGCGGCCGCGCCGACGCCGATGAGGCTCGGGCCCGACGCGGCACCCTTGTTGAAGGAGCCCTCGCCGTTCATGCCGTGGCAGCTCGCGCAGTGTGCCGTGAACAGTGATTTGCCCTCGGCCACGTCGTCCAGCTTGCCCGAGGCGCTCGCGGCGTCCGCCTGGCCCGCCGGGCCTGGCGCGAGCAGCGCGTACGTACCCCCCAGGAAGCTCAGGGCCAGGAGGAGCACGACGTACCGCGCGAGCGGATGCCGCCTCTTTACGGTGATCGAGTTCACCGGAATCCTCGTTCCGATCATTTGATGATGTAGATGGTCGCGAAGAGGCCGATCCAGACGACGTCGACGAAGTGCCAGTAGTAGGACACGACGATCGCGCTGGTCGCCTGCTCATGGGTGAAGCGCTTCGCGGCGTACGTGCGTCCCAGCATGAACAGGAACGCGATCAGGCCACCGGTCACGTGCAGGCCGTGGAAGCCCGTGGCGAGGTAGAACACCGAGCCGTAGGCGTTGGTGGAGATGGACAGGCCCTCCTCCACCAGGACGGAGTACTCGTACAGCTGTCCTCCGACGAACCACGCGCCCATGAGGAAGCTGATGACGTACCAGAAGCGGAGCCTGCTGACCTGACCCTTCTCGGCGGCCCACACGCCGAGCTGGCACGTCACACTCGACAGGACCAGCACGATGGTGTTGACCAGCGCGTAGGGGACGTCCAGGTGGACGCCTTCGGGCAGCGTCGGCCATGGCTGCTCATGGCCGAGGGTGACCGACCGGATCGTGAAGTACATCGCGAACAGCGCCGCGAAGAACATGAGCTCGGAAGACAGCCAGACGATCGTCCCCACGCTGACCAGGTTGGGCCGCCGGGACGATGCTGCTGTCGTCGTCGTAACTGCGGATGCTGTCGCCACGGGCAGCATTATTGCGGCTTCCATGGCCGGGTCGGCGCACGACCCCCTGGTTCGGGCACTTCAGGCCTATCGAACCGGACATATGGCTGGATCTTCCCGGCTGGTGATCGGTCTGGGTTTCCGTCGCCGGGGACCCGGTAGCATCCTTCGTGACCATACCTCGTCACCGACGGATAGTGAGCGCGACCGTGAGCAGCATGAGGGTTCTCGTCTACAGCGACGACGCAAGCACGCGTGAGAAGGTGCGGCTGGCGATCGGGCGGCGCCCCGCGGCCGACGTGCCCCTCGTGGAGATCGTGGAGTGCGCCACCCAGCCGGCGGTGCTCAAGCACCTCGACTCCGGCGAGATCGACGTCGCCGTCCTCGACGGCGAGGCCGTGCCGGCTGGCGGCATGGGTGTGTGCCGCCAGGCCAAGGACGAGGTGTACGACTGCCCGCCGATCTGCCTGATCATCGCGCGGCGCGACGACCGCTGGCTCGCCGACTGGTCGCGCGCGGACGCCGTCGTGCCGCAGCCGCTCGACCCGATGGCGCTGGCCGAGGCCGTGGCCGGCCTGCTGCGGCGCCGTTCGGCCTCCCGTCTGTCCTCTCACTGACCCCGGAGCCCCCCATGGACGCGCGCACCACGTGGCCCGCGCTGCTCACGGCCCTCATCACCGGCGATCACCTCACCGCCGACGAGACCGCCTGGGCGATGGACCAGATCATGTCCGGGGCGGCGACGCCGTCCCAGATCTCGGCGTTCGCGGTGGCGCTGCGCGCCAAGGGCGAGACGGTCGCCGAGGTGACGGGGCTCGCGCGCGGCATGCTGGAGCACGCGAACCTGCTGACGGTCGAGGGCCCCACGGTGGACGTCGTCGGCACCGGCGGCGACCGCGCGCACACCGTCAACGTGTCCACGATGGCCGCGATCGTCGCGGCGGCGGCGGGTGCGCGGGTCGTGAAGCACGGCAACCGGTCGGCGTCGTCCTCCGTCGGCGCCGCGGACGTGCTGGAGCACCTCGGCGTGGTGCTCGACCTGCCGCCGGAGCTGACCGTGCGCACGGCGGAGGAAGCCGGCATCGCGTTCTGCTTCGCGCCGCTCTACCACCCGGCGTTGCGGTTCGCCGGCCCCACGCGCAAGGAGATCGGCGTGCCGACGGTCTTCAACTTCCTCGGCCCGCTCACCAACCCCGCGCGTCCCACGGCCCAGGCCATCGGCGTCTACGACGCGCGCATGCTCCCCGTGGTCGCCGGCGTGTTCGCCGAGCGCGGCGTGTCGGCCCTGGTCTTCCGCGGCGACGACGGCCTCGACGAGCTGTCCACCGCCGCCACCTCGACCGTGTGGATCGTCCGCGACGGCACCGCCGTCGAGACGACCTTCGACCCGCGTGACATCGGCGTCCCCCGCTCGGCCGTCGACGCGCTGCGCGGCGGTGACGTGGAGTTCAACGCCGCCGCCGTCCACACCCTGGTCGACGGCGAGAAGGGCCCCGTCCGCGACGCCGTCCTCCTCAACGCCGCCGCCGCCCTGGTGGCTCTCGACCCCGTCCCCGCCACCCCCGCCACGTTGCCTGAGGCGATGTCGGCCGCACTGACCCGCGCCGCCGAGGCCGTCGACTCCGGCGCCGCCAAGACCACCCTCACCCGCTGGGTCGAGATCAGCCGCACCCACGCCGCGTCGTCCTGACCCGCCGCCGCGCCTCCTGACCGGCCGGAGCGGCAGGCCTCAGCATGGCCGTCCGGCGGCCGTGACCGTCTCCGGCGTGCTCGCGACCGCGAACCACACCGTGCGGCCCGCCGGCTCGTCCTGCCAGCCCCAGGCCGACGAAAGCTCACGCACGAGCCACAGCCCGCGGCCGCTCTCGGCGAGCCCGTTCCCCTGCGCGGGTACGACCGGCAGCGGGCCGGGTCCGCCTTCGTCGGTCACGGTCACGTAGACCCGGTCGTGTGTCGCCGTGACCTCGACCGTGATCCGTCCGCCGTCGCGCCGTCCGGAAGCGGAGTGCGTGACGGAGTTGGCGACCAGTTCGGTGAGCAGGAGCTCCACATCGTCCAGGCGCCGGTACCCGGATCTGGTCAGCAGATCCCGTGCGTAAGCGCGTGCCGTCGAGGCGGAGATCTCCGTTCCCGGAAGCTCGACGACGCCGAGCAGACGGGCCGCCTTCATTGCGCCGCCTCCCAGACACGATCCGGCGCGTCCTCCGCCAGCGCTCCGACCTTCTGATCCCTGCCGCGTCCCCATGTGAAGAACCACTTGCCGTCGCGCGCCAGCGCCATCACTTTCAGCGGCCTGGACGCACGGGAGACCACCAAGGCGGGCTCGGCCCCCGTCGGCAGATCGATCGCCGAGCCGAGTCCTCGCCTGCGCAGGTCCCAGGCCAGCCGCACCAGATGGATGAACTGCTCCTGCGGATCCGCCGCCGCCGTGGTCTTCACACGCACCGCCGACACATGATTTGCGGCGTTTCGAGCGCTTCGTTCATCTTCTCACCTGCGCATTCAACGGTAAAGGACTACCGCTGACCTTCACATGGCGGCATGATGGGAAGAGGTCGAATCACGACCACCCTGGTTTTGCAACCCCTGTCCGTCCACGTGTAACGCGAGGTAACCCGAATGGCAGGGAATGGTGGCACCTCACGCGCCTTCTTGGGGCGAGAATTGCGACGGGCACGTGAGGCGAAAGGGATATCTCGTGCGTCGCTGGCTAAAGCATGTTACGTCAGTGAATCACTGGTGAAGTTGTGGGAGACCGGACGTCGTGTCCCGATATCGGAACACCTCCATCAGATGGATGAAATGTTCGGGATGAATGGTATCCTTGTCAGGATTCGTGACGATCTGGTGAAGGCCGCCGTACCTCTTGAGTGGTTCGGCCGATGGCCCGAGGTTGAGAACCAGGCCACATCGCTGTGGTGGTTCGAGTTGGCCGTCATTCCTGGACTGCTTCAGACCGAGGACTACATGCGGGCAGTCCTGCGCGCGGGTGATCATCAGGCTGACGTTGAGGAGATGGTGAGCGCACGCCTGGAACGGCAACGAGTCCTGACCAAGGAAGACGATCCCCCCATGCTCTCCTCGATCATCTCCGAGAGTGTGCTCCGGCATAACGTCGGCGGTGCCAAGACCATGGCAGATCAGTTGGCCGGTCTTGTGGAGATGGCGGAGGGGGACAACAAGATCGTCATTCAGATCGTTCCGGATAGAGCACCTGTGTGCGCGGGATTTCTTGGTGGATTCATCATCGCGACGCTCGACAATGGCGTGGACGTGGCTTATCTCGATAACCAACTCGCCGGGGATGTGATCGAAGACGTAGAGAGTGTGAGGCGCTTGAGGCACATGTTCGACAGTTTCCGCGCGGAAGCGCTTCCTAGGATGGAATCAATTTCGTTGATCATGAAGGAGATGGAGAGATGGAAGCATTAAAGTGGCAGAAGTCGTCGTACAGCGGCTCCAACGGAGGGGCTTGCATTGAGATCGCCAGGTTGGCCGCAGGTATCGCGGTCAGGGACAGTAAGGTTCCCGGGTATGGCAGGCTGACGATATCCGTGGACGCCTTCCAGGCCTTCCTTGCGTGCATAAAGGATGACGTTACGAACGGAGCCTGATAGTTGATCGGAGAATTGAGTTGGCGGAAGTCCTCGCACAGTGGCTCCAACGGTGGTACCTGTGTCGAGGTCGCGCGAATCGGTGACGATTTCGCGGTCAGAGACAGCAAGAAAACCGAGCGGGGTCACCTGACGATATCCGCAGCAGAGTTTCGTACGTTCCTCATCGGAGTCAAAGACGCTCGTGCCTGACCGGAGACGTCGGCCTCTCAAGGCCGATGCGCCGTTGGCCGTTCGGTCCACAGAGCGTCAGGTCCGGAACGTTCGCCGACGAGAGACGGACGGCTCGTCTGTTCCGGAAGGCACCGGTGAGATCAGTCGGACTCGGGGAAACCGATGGAGAACGCCGCGTCCAGGTCGTGCTTGGAGTAGGTGCGGAACGCCAGGTGGGTCTCGGTCTCCAGGACGCCGGGGATCTTGTTGATGCGGCCCGGCACGATCTCGGCGACCTGCTCGTAGGCGGCGACGCGGACCATGGCGAGCAGGTCGTGCGCACCGGTGATCGAGTAGACCTCGCTGACGCCGTCGAGGTCGGCGATGGTCTCGGCGACCTCGGGGATGCGGTCGACTTCGGCCTTGATGTGCACGATCGCGGTGACCATCACGTGGCTCTCCTTCGAGTACGGCTCGGGTCGAACCTTATCGCCGTCAGCGCAGGGGCCGGCCCTCGCGGGTGCCGCGCGGCTCGAGGCCCTGGTACGCCAGGTCGATGCGTTCTTTCAGGCGTCCGGCTCCCCGCGCGGGGAGGCCGTAAACGCCGTCGACCCGCACCAGCCTGACGCCGGGGGAGTCGAGCCAGCGCAGGATGCACTCGCTCTCCTCGGCGACGGCCGCCGGCAGCGGGCCGGGGCCGGGGACGACGGTCTCGGCGGTGGCCACCAGAGCGTCGACGAACGGTGTGGGATGCGCGCCTTTCGGCATCACCCCGGCCGCGGCGAGCCGGCCGTGCCGGACGACGTGGATGTCCCACCCGCCGTCGAACGCCGGCGCGGCGGCGATCAGCTCGGGGAGACCGGTCAGCGACCGCAGGCGCTGCATGCGGGCCGCCGTGCGGACGAACACCGCGAGCCGGTCGCGGTCGACCGCCGCCTCCTCGTATCGCTGCTCGGCCGCAAGCCGGCCCATGCGGGCCTCCAGGGCCGCGAACACCGCGCCGGGGTCGCCCTCCATGGCGGCCCTGGCGTCCTCGACGTGCCGCTGGTAGTCGCCGGGGGACTGCCGGCCCTCGCACGGCGCGCCGCAGCGGCCCATCTCGGCGAGCGCGCACGCCGGCCGCCACGTGCGGGTGGTGACGCGCTCGGTGCACTGCCGCAGCGGGACCGCCTCGTGCAGCGCCGACCGAGCGTCCTCGGCGCCTCTGGCCGAGCCGAACGGACCTAGGTAGGTGCCGGCGTCGGCCTTGACCTCGCGCACGATGGACAGCCGGGGGAACTGCTCGTCGGTCAGCTTGAGCCACACGACCTTCTCGGGGAACCGCGACCGCCGGTTGTACCGGGGCTTGGCGGCGCCGATGAGCCGCAGCTCACGCACCTCGGCCTCCAGCGCGGTGGCGCACACGATGGGCCGCACCCGCTCGGCGATGCCGATCATCTCGCGGATGCGGGCCCGGGTCTCGCTCGCCGTGAAGTAGGACCGCACCCGGGTGCGCAGGTCGCCGCTCTTGCCGATGTAGAGCGCCTCACCGCGCTCGTCCTCGAAGACGTACACCCCCGGAGCGCTCGGCACCGACGACGCCAGGTGGCGCTTGCGCTTCTGCTCGGGGGTGGGGGCCCGCACGAAGCCCTTGAGCTCCTCGAGGGTGGTCACGCCGTACGACCCGACCCGCTCGATCAGCGCGTGCAGGACGTCGACGGTGGCCTTGGCGTCGGCGAGCGCGCGGTGGCACGGCTCGGTGGAGCTGCGGAACACCCGCGCCAGGGTGGAGAGCTTGCAGTTGGGGACCTCGTCGCGGGTGAGCACCCGCCGCGCGAGGTCGGCGGTGTCGACCACCGGCGCGACCGGCGGCGGGTAGCCGTGCTCCTGGCAGGACGCCTTGATGAAGCCGACGTCGAACGGCGCGTTGTGCGCCACCAGGACGGTGCCGGCCGCGAACTCCAGGAACGCCGGCAGCACCTGCCGCATCGGCGGCGCCGCCACCACCATGGCGTCGGTGATGCCGGTGAGGACCGTGATGAACGGCGGGATGGGCCGGCCGGGGTCCACCAGGGTGGCGAACTCGCCGATCACCTCGCCGCCGCGCACCTTGACCGCGCCGATCTCGGTGATGGCGTGCTCGGCGTGGGAGCCGCCGGTCGTCTCGAGGTCGAAGACGACGAACGTCACCCGCGACAGCGGTGTGCCGAGCTCGTCCAGCGTGCCTTGAACGCCGATCTCCACGAGCATGACCATACGATCGCGGTCCGACAGTTTCCCCGCCGCGGCCGCCGTTCCGGCATTCGTGGCACGATCGCAACCTTCCGCGGGGGGAATGTCGCACCGTGCGGGTATCGGCGCGTGACTCCCCCCGGTCGCGGGCCGTATATAGGGGCCGACCATGGACGCGACGGCCGTACCCTTGACGGATAGACATATCGTGAAGGGCCGGTCAGCTAGGGGAAGTCGGATGAGTTCAGCCGGAGAAGGCCTGTCTCGCCCGCTGCCCGAGCAGGTCCGTTTACATGTCGTGGAGCTGGCGGCACAGGTGCTCGGCACCTTGCAGCCGCCGGCCATCCCCGCGCCGCTGCGCGGCATCGCACGGTTCGACCCGCGCAAGCGCGCACGCCTCGGCAGCGCGCCGATCGCGGCGCAGCTGGAGACCGACAAGGAGTTCCGCGAGATCGTCGCCGAGGCGACCACCGCGGCGTGGCCCGAGCTGGTGGCGAGCCTTGAGGAAGGCAACGTCCCACCCGCCGCCGAGCCGGTGCTGGTGGCCGCGGCGGCCTACCTCACCCGGCCGCCGGGCTGGCCCGACCTGGTCGAGGCGGCACGCGCCGACATCGAGCGCGCCGCGGTCGTGGCCGAGGAGACGGCGCAGGAGCAGACCGCGCAGCGGCTCCGCGAGGAGCTCGCGCAGCAGAAGGCCGCGGCCAAGCAGGAGGCCGACCGGCTGCGCGAGCAGCTCAAGACGTCCCGCACCGAGGTCGCCGACCTGCGGCGGCGCCTGCACGACGCCAGGGAGCGAGGTAAACGCGCCGAGGAGCGCGCGGCCGAGGCCGAGGCGCAGGCGGCCGAGGCACGCGCGGCGGTCGCGTCGGCCACCGGGGCCGCCGAGTCGGAGCTGCGCAAGCTGCGTGAGCGGCTGGCCGACGCCGAGCGGCGCCTGCTCGCCGGCCGCCGCGCCGCACGCGAGGGCCGCAGCATCGAGGACGCGCGCCTGCGCGTCCTGCTCGACACCCTGCAGGACGCCTCGGCCGGCCTGCGGGCCGAGCTCGGGCTCCCCGTGGCGATCAGCAAGCCCGCCGACTCGGTGGACGCCGTCACCCCGGCCCGTCCGTCGGTGCGCGCCGTGCCGGCCCGTGCCCTGTCCGACGACGACCCGGCGCTGCTCGACCAGCTCCTCGCCATCCCCCATCTGCACCTCATCGTGGACGGCTACAACGTCACCAAGACCGGCTATCCCACGCTCACGCTGATCGACCAGCGCAGCCGGCTGCTCGGCGGCCTCGGCGGCCTCGCCGTGCAGACCCGGGCCGAGGTGACCTGCGTCTTCGACGGCGCGGAGCTGAACGGCCCCGTGCAGGTGTCCGCGCCGAGAGGAGTTCGGGTGCTGTTCAGCGAGCCGGGTGAGATCGCCGACGACCTCATCCGCCAGCTCGTGCGCGCCGAGCCGCCGGGCCGCGCGGTGGCGGTGGTGTCGGCAGACCGCGAGGTGGCCGACTCGGTGCGCCGCATGGGGGCCCGGCCGGTGCCGTCGATGCTGCTGCTGCGGCGTCTCGGCCGCGCCTGACGCAGACTTGGCCGCCGCTCTGACAGCAGTCCTGACTCGCCGTCCGGTCGCGGCGATGACGGCGGGACGACCCCGTGGTGCTCTTGGGGCGACCCTTAATCGCTGATACGGGTGTGAACTGGGGTTGCCGGGCCAAAACATTTCAGGCCTAACGCTGTCGGGGGCCTTACCGTTTCTGTAGGATCACGGCCCAGGTGTCACAGTTGTCGCACTTGAGGAGGCTGGGGTCCCCGTGACCGCGCGTGGTGTCCGGAAGCTCGGACGCGTACCGGTGACCGCTTTTCTCGTCGCCTCGGTGCTGGTGACCCAGGCGGCCGGGGCGGTGGCGGAGCCGAAACCCACCATCGCGCAGGCCAAGGCCCGGCTCGCCAAGCTGGACGCCAAGGCCGACAAGGTCGTCGACAAGTTCAACGACGCCGGTGAGAAGTACAAGGCGGCGCGCAAGGAGTACAACGCCGTCAACGGCCGCTTCAAGGCGAAGAACGCGCGGGCCGACCAGCTGCGTGAGGGCCTGGTGTCGGTCGCGGTGAGCAGCTACCAGTCGGGCGACATGCTCACGTGGCCGAACCTCGTCACCTTCGGCGACCCCGAGGCGCTGCTGGCGGGGCTCGCGTCGATCGACCAGATGTCGCAGGGCCGCTCGCAGACCCTCACCGAGTACGAGTCCACGATGAGTGAGCTCAAGGACGAGCGGGACAAGGCCAAGAGCGCCTACGATAAGGCGCTCAAGCTGCTTGACGATCTGCGCGGCCAGAAGAAGGACGTCGAGAAGCTGGTGGCCGAGCAGGAGAAGCTCCTGCGCCGTCTGAACGCCTACAACGCGGGCAATCCCAACAGCACCGGCGTCAAGTACACCGGCCCCGCCTCCGGCAACGCGCGCACGGCGCTGCAGTTCGCCTACGCGCAGATCGGCAAGCCGTACCGCTACGGCGGCACCGGACCCGGCTCCTGGGACTGCTCGGGCCTCACCCAGAAGTCCTGGGCCGCCGCCGGCGTCAGCCTGCCGCGCACCGCGGCCGCTCAGTACTCCTGGGGAGCCTCGCGGCGTGTCTCCCTGGACGCGCTCCAGCCCGGCGACCTGCTGTTCGCCTCCGGCCTCGGCCACGTCGGCATGTACGCCGGCAACGGCCAGATGGTGCACGCGCCGCGCACCGGCGACGTGGTGAAGGTCGTGCCGCTGTCCTCCTACCGGGGTATTTTCGCCGCTGTGCGGCCCTGAGCGGCTTTCTCCCGGCTGTTCACCTCACCGGGCTGATTCCCTGCGTTCCTCGCGGCCGGAACGTTCTCGCACGCCTGTATCCGTTGTCCGGGGTCTGATTTCTCGTGCGGTCGTACGCGCGCGGCCGTCCGCGATCACGTTCCAAGATCGCTAACTCCTGTGACAGGTGTGACGGGTGTGACTCGGCGACGGGTCTGTTGAAGGCGGTGTGAGACGAATCACATCTGACAGGAGAAATGGGAGATAACCAGGCAGTTTCCGTTCCGTGATCACCCCTTGATGATCTAGAGATATGCCGGGCCTTTGCCATCTGTTGGCGTTCTGTGTAGCTTCTGGGCCGCGGCGAGCACGCCATGCCGTCGCGAGAATGACCGGCCGTCCGCACGGCCGAACCCACCAAATGATCCATTGGTCGTCGATCGCGCATGTCCCGCCATTTATGGCTCGCGACTCGCTGACCAGCCGAATCCGTGCGGCAAGGAGCACGGAACCGGGGACCCAATAGACCCTTTCGCGAGGGTCAGGGGTGAATCAGTGGTTTTGCCACTGTAGGGCGACTTCCAAGCCCGAATCCGTCAGCTAACCCGGTAGGCGTAAGTGGAAGAACCTAGGAGCGATCCTGTCCAGCACCACCCCTAACCCCCGTCTGTCGCGTCTCGTTCGCCTCTCCCTCGGGGGTGTGGCCCTCACCGTCTCCGCCTCGGCGGCCGCGGTGGCGGTCCCGGCGGCGGCAGACACGGTCCCCGGCGCCGAGCAGGTCATCACACCCCCCATCACGCTCCAGGCACCCGAAGCGGCGCCGAAGAGCGTGACACCGGCCGCCAAGAAGAGCGGCAGCGCCAAGAGCGCCAAGCTCAGCAAGGCGGCCAAGCAGCGGATCAAGGCCGGCAAGGCCGTGTCCGTGGCCAAGAAGCAGATCGGCGACCCCTACCGCTGGGGAGCCAGCGGCCCGAACGCCTTCGACTGCTCCGGCCTGGTGATGTACTCGTGGCGCAAGGCCGGCGTGAAGCTGCCCCGCATCACCGGCAGCCAGTACCGCGCCGTCAAGAAGAAGGTCTCCTGGAAGAACCTCAAGCCCGGTGACCTGATGTTCTTCTCCGGCCTCGGCCACGTCGGCATGTACGTCGGCCACGGCAAGATGATCCACTCGCCGCACAGCGGCACCCGGGTGCAGATCAACAAGCTGTCCAAGTACCGCAAGGCCAGCTTCGTCGGGGCCGTCCGCCCCGGCATCTGACCTCACCCCCTGAGCGCGCAGGGCCCCGGCCACCCCCACGTGGCCGGGGCCCTCGGCGTACGAGCGTGCCAACGCCACAAAGCACCGCTTTCCGCCTTCAAAGGTATTAGGTCGGCATGACTGACCGAATCGACGGCCCGAATGAATGTCCTCGACATGGCCTGGCCTCGCGTGATGTTTCACCGAATGCCGCCGCGGACCGTTATCGCCGTTCCCTGCCTTGCCAACCCCGCGAAGTTCACCGATTCTGAGGCTCTGCTCGGTGACTGAGGGGTGGGAAATGAACGAACCCGAGGGTTCGGCCCGGAGAGCGGAAATACGAGAGGTAAAGGCCGCGGTGGAGGACGACCTCCTGGCCAGGCCGGAGATCAATGGCGTCGACATCGGGGAGAAGATCACCGGAGGAGCCCCGACGGGAACGCTGGCCATCATCGTTTACGTACAGGAAAAGAAATCACCGGAGGAACTCGAGGACGGCGAGGTGATCCCGCCGCTGATCGACGGCATACCCACCGACGTCGTCGAGGAGCGCGTCGTCCCCCATCCGGCGTTCGCCGAGGTCGCCGCGGCCGTCCCGCAGATCGACGCGGCCAAGTATCCGACCCTGCTCGGCGGCATCAGCATGGGGCCGTGCCGGTCGATCCACCTGGAGCCGCCTGACGTGCCCGCCTCCGGGAACTACGTCTTCACCGGAACCCTCGGCGCCATGGTCGTGGACCGTTCGACCAAGGCGCGCATGGCCCTCACCAACTTCCACGTCGCCTGCGTCGACGCCGGCTGGTCCGCCGGCGACACCATGACCCAGCCGAGCCGGGTCGACGGCGGCTCGTGCCCGGCCGACGTCTTCGGCACGCTCGCCAGGGCCGCGCTGAGCACCCACATCGACGGCGCCGTCGTCGGCATCGACGCGGGGGCCGCCACGGACTGCGCCATCCAGGACATCGGCGCGGTCGCCGGTCAGGCCGCCGCGTCCGTCGGGCTCACGGTGCGCAAACGCGGCCGGACGACCGGTCTCACCTACGGCACCGTCGTCTCGGTCGACGCCTCGGTCTCCATCGACTACGGCGACGGCCTCGGCGTCCGGATACTCAAGAACCAGATCCGCGTCGAGGTCGACACCACCAAGAGCGCCAAGTTCAGCGACCACGGCGACTCCGGCTCCGTGGTGGTGACCGACGACCGCAAGGTCGTCGGCCTGCTGTTCGCCGGCAACGACGTGCCGGGAAACCCCGCGCTCTCAGGAACGGTCGCGTTCGCCAATCCGATCCAATTCGTTCTCGACGAGCTGGATGTGGACCTGTGCGTCCCCCCTGTTCTGCCTATCAGGACAAAACCATTCGATCCGCGCTGTACCGTCTTCGTGACGACCCGGGTCATTCCCTGTGAACCGGTGATCAGTTACGCCGTGCCGTGCACGCTGCCGCGCACCGTGCGATGCTTCGATAACCCCATCGACATCCCACGTCCCCCTGATTTCGGCCCGCCAGGTGTACTGAGTGCCATTTACGGCGTCCCAGGCGCGCATTCCGCTTTCTGGCAGGGTTATTACGCGGCGCTGGAGGCGGTCGCGCGGGAACTCGGGGAATCGGACCCGACTCAGTGATCTCCGCCGAAGCCGTGCGCCGCCTGGTCGACCGGGAACTGGTCGGCGCGACGGAGGCACTGGACGGGCTGGTCGAGGTGCTGGACCTGTCGCGATCCAACGGCGTCTTCCTGGTCTCGGTCGCGGGGGTGCCGCGCTGCGTGGTCAAGCACCATTCGGCGCCCCTCGAAGATCACGACCCGTTCGACGCGGAACGCTCGGCCTACGCGTGGTTCGGCCACGACCAGGCGCTCGCACCCCGGCTGCTGCACGCCGACACCAGCTCTCGCATGCTGGTCCTGGAGGCGATCACCGGCGCGGTGCCTCTCCACGAGGCGAGGAACACCCCTGGCGCACTCCGGGCCCTGGCCCGCCTGCTCGCCGGGCTGCACGCGAGGGACGGTGCCGGGCTCCCGGCCCGGCGTCCCTGGATCCTCGACCTCCCGCACCGGCAGGTCGTGCCACCCGGCGAGCTCGTCGACCGCGTGATGACGTGCACACCCGTCCTGCGCGCCATCGAAGAACTGGGCCACCGGTGGCGGCCGCACGCACCCGTCCACGGCGACGTGAAGTTCGACAACGTGCTGGTCGCCGCGCCGGACGACCTCTGGCTGGTCGACTGGGAGTTCGCCGGGCTCGGCGAGCCGGCCTGGGACCTCGCCGGCATCGTCGACGGGGTGGCCGTGGCCGCGGCGCTGACCGGTCCCGTCGTGCCGGAGGCGGTCCTGCGCGACGCCTCCCCGGCCCTGTCGGCGTACCGGGACGAGAGCGGGGACACGACACCGGGACACCTGGCGCACGCCGTGATCGCCCGGCTCACCCAGTCGGTCTTCCAGCTCTCGGCGTACTCCAAGGAGCAGGCCCTCCTCATGCTCGACATGGTGCACGACTGGGCCGCACGTGATCTGTGGACGGCCGATGAACTGGCTCGATGATGTGCTCGCCTTTCTCCACGGGAACCAGGAGGACGGCGATCCGGCCGGACTGCTGTACACGCGGTGGTACGCCGGCTCCGCCCCGATCGACCAGCCGCCGGGCTTTCCCGCGAGCCTGGTCTCGGTGCTGCGATCGGCCGACGCTCGGGCCGAGGAGTGGGAAGAGGGATGGCTCGCGGTGCAGGTGGGGCCGAACGGCCAGGTCGTGGCCCGCCGGGACCGGGAGGTCCGCCTCGTCTTCCGCGGCGACTACGTGGTGACCGGCCGCCCCGGCCTCCTGGCCCGCCAAGGGGACCCGCTCATGGTCAGCGGACGCCGGGACATCGTGAGTCCCGCAGGCGACTGGTGGTACACCTCCGGCGGCGGCTGGCGCGTCGACCGGCCGCCCGCGACCTTGGTCCGGCTCTACTGGAACATCACCTTCGGCCACCTCCCCGAACTGACCGGCAGGCTCACCGGACTGCTCGGCCGGATCCGGCGTCCATGGATGCTCAAATGCGCCGCCGACCCGCCGGCGCACACCCGCGCCGACGTCACCGTGCTGTACCTCGACCCCGAGGTGGCGCACGACCTCGCGGGCCCGCTCCGGGACATGGCCCTGGACCTGCCGGTCCGGGACTCGGCTCCCCGTCTCACCTTGCCGGTCGCGCCGGGACTCGCCGCCGCCTGGGATCCCCGTGGCGGCGAGAGCTTCGGCGAGCACCGCTGCCGGCTCATCGCCGCGCCACCGCACTCGAAAGCCGGCATCGTGGACCGGTTCACGGCGGCAGGCATCTCCGTCGACCGTCCGTACGCGCACAAGGACGATCCGGTGCTGCCATGGGAGAACTGACAGGGATCGGCCCCGGCGAGCTGCTCGAACAGGCGGAGCGCGTCGCCGGCGTCATCGCCGCGACGGCGATCACAGCGGACGGCCAGGCGACCTGGTTGTCGGCGTCGGCCGAGCCCGGTGTCGCGCGGACGGGAGATGTGACGCTCTACGAGGGGTCGGCGGGGGTGGCGTGGAGCCTCGCCGGCGCCGCCGGGGTGCTCGACGACGCGCGTCTGGCCGGCCTGTCCGTCCAGGCGGCACGGCACGCCGTCGAGAGGGCCCCGCGGCGGGCCCCCGGACCGGGCCTCTACGACGGACTGGCCGGCATCGGGCTGGCCGCCATGGCGATCGGCGACCCGGGCCTGGCGAAGGCGGGTGGCGCCTTGCTCGACACGGCGGCCACACTTCCCCCGCAGGCCGCCGACCTCGTCGGCGGCGCCGCCGGGACGATCGTCGCGCTCATGGCCACCGGCCGGCACGAACGGGCCGTTCACCTGGGACACCGGCTGGCCGCGATGGCCGTCCGGCGGCCCTGGGGGTGTTTCTGGCCCGACCCCGGCGAGCCGATCGGGTTGTGCGGCCTGGCCCACGGAGTCGCCGGCATCGTCTGGGCACTCGCCGAGCTTCGCCACCCCGAGCTGGACGAGGTGGTCGAGGAGGGACTGCGCTACGAACGAAGCTGGTTCGACCCCGTCAGCGGGAACTGGCCCGACCTGCGTCCCGGCGCCTCCGGCCGGCGGCCGGCCATGTGGTGCCACGGAGCGGCAGGCATCGGTCTCGGCCGCCTCGGCCTGTTCCGCACCACCCGGCACCCCTCGGCGGCGGCCGAGGCCGCCGTGGCGCTTCAGGTGGCCGCGGCCGACGCGGAACACCAGCTCAGCGAAGGAGTGCCGGCACGCGGCCTCACTCTCTGCCACGGTCTCGGCGGCACGGTGGAGCTCCTCCTGACAGCCCACGAGATCCTCGGGGAACCGGAACACCTGGCCGCCGCACGCTGGATCCTCGCCGCCGCCCTGGAGTCGCTCGGTCCGGATCCGCGAACATGGCCGGGAGGCGGCCCGGACGCGGCCGGGAGCATGGGCTTGATGACGGGCCTGGCCGGCACCCTCTACCTGCTGGTACGCGCGGCGCACCCCGACCGCCTGGCGTCCGTCGGCCTGCCGGGTGGCGCACCGCCGGCCGGATGACGGGACCGGCCACCGGGAAAGCCGAGCACCGGCCGCCGCCGCGAGACCGTCAGGCGGTCCAGGAGGTCCAGGGGTCCAGGCGGTCCAGGTGGTTCAGGTGGTTCAGGTGGTTCAGGTGGTTCAGGTGGTTCAGGTGGTTCAGGCGGTTCAGGCGGTTCAGGCGGTTCCGGTGGTACACGCGGTACAGGTGGCGCCGGCGGACACCGGCCGTCCGGCTCGCCGCCGGAGATCAAGGTGAGCGGCCGTGGGATCCGCGTGGCCGGACGGTAGATTGCCACCATGCGCGTCGTGGGGCTCTGGGCCGTGGGGGCCGGTCTGCTCGTCGCGCTGACCGGACCACCGGGCACGCACGGCGAACGCGCGGCGGTCCCGGCCGCGAACCCGGCACGGGAGGGCTCCCTCCTGGAGCGCGTGCTCGCGGAACACCCCGTGATATGGCGGGACGCGCGCGTGGTGCGGGGACAGGAGGTGGTCGTGGCCGGGGCCGCCGGGACCGCGCTCGACCTGGGGGACATCGCACGCCGCGCGGACCACGCGGCACGCACCGTCCGGCGGATCGTGGGCCCGCGTCCCTCGGCAGGCGAGCCGGGCCGGACGCCGGGTGCCGAGCGTAGCGGCGGTCCCGCCTGGCCCGCCGCCTGGCGGGGTGCCGGCGTGGCGCCTGCCGGCGAGCCTGTGGTGATTCTCGTACCGGCATCCACGGAGCAGGCGGCCACGCTGGCGGCGCCGGCCGCGGTCGGAGGCATGGCGGCACTCGCGGGGACCGACCATGTCATCGTGGAGCCACGCGCGTTCGCCATGTTGACGGAGGCGGGGAGAGACGTCGTGCTGGCCCACGAGCTCACCCATCTGCCGATGGGTGCCGCCACCGACGGCCGCACCCCCAAGTGGCTGATCGAGGGCTTCGCCGACTACGCCGGATACCTGAACGCCGACATCCCCGTCCGCGCCGCCGCCGCCGAACTCGCCACCGAGGTCAGAGCCGGCCGCGTCCCCACAGCCCTCCCCGCGCCGGAGGACTTCTCGGGAACGCGTCCCGGCGGCGGAGCGGCCCGCGCGTACGAGCAGGCCTGGCTCGCCTGCCGGTACATCGCACAGCGGTACGGTGAGACCCGCCTGCGGGACTTCTACCGCGCCGCGAGCCACGACGACCTCGACACGGCCCTCACCAGCACCCTCGGCCTGACGCGAGAGTCGTTCATGACCGCCTGGCGCGCCTACCTGCGCACGGAGCTGTCGTGACCCGCGAGGCCGCGCGATGACAGCACAGAGGGCCGTCCCGACGCGCATCGTGACCGATCACAGCGTCATGAGCCGGGGGGCCGCGTCATGACGCCACAGGGGGCCGTCCCTACGCGCATCGTGACCAATCACACCGTCATGAGCCGCGGGGCCGCGTCATGACAGCACAGGGGGCCGTCCCCACGCTCATCGTGACCAACGACTTCCCGCCACGTCCAGGAGGCATCCAGGCGTTCGTGCACGCGCTCGCCACCCGTCTCCCACCCGGCGCGGTCGTGGTGTACGCGCCGCGCTGGCCGGGCTGCGAGGAGTTCGACCGGCGGCAGGCCTACCCGGTGGTACGGCACCCCACGTCCCTCATGCTGCCCCTCCCGGCGGTGGCGCGGCGGGCCGCGGACCTCGTGCGGCGGTACGGGACCGAGACGGTGGTGTTCGGCGCCGCGGCGCCACTCGGCCTGCTCGCGCCGGCTCTGCGCGCCGCCGGCGCGCGCCGCGTGGTGATGCTGACCCACGGCCACGAGGCGGCCTGGGCCGGCGTCCCCCCGGCGCGGGCTCTGCTGCGCAGGATCGGGGCCCACGCCGACGCCGTCACCTACCTCGGCGAGTACACCCGCGAACGCCTGGCAGGCGTCATCCCGCAGGACCGCCTGGTCCGCCTCGCGCCAGGGGTCGACACCACCGTGTTCCGGCCCGGCGCCGGCGGCGCCGCGATCCGCCGGTCCCTCGGCATCGGCGACCGCCCCGTCGTCGTCTGCGTCTCCCGCCTCGTCCCCCGCAAAGGGCAGGACACTCTGGTCCGCTGCTGGCCGAGCGTCCTTCGCGCCGTCCCGGACGCCGTGCTCCTGCTCGTCGGCGGCGGCCCCTACCGGCGCGCGCTGGAACGCCGGATCGCCGCCGGATCCCTGACCGGCTCCATCATCGTCACCGGCTCCGTCCCATGGTCCAGCCTCCCCGCCTACTACGACGCGGGTGACGTCTTCGCCATGCCCTGCCGCACACGACTGCGCGGCCTGGACGTCGAAGGCCTCGGCATCGTCTACCTGGAGGCCTCCGCCACCGCACTCCCCGTGGTCGCCGGCACCTCAGGCGGCGCCCCCGACGCCGTGCTCCCCGGCGAGACCGGCCTCCTGGTCGACGGCACCGACCCCGACGCCGTCGCCACCACCCTGATCACCCTCTTGACCGACCCGGCCAAGTCCCGCGCCATGGGTCAACGGGGCCGCGCGTGGATCACCAGCCAGTGGCATTGGGACCAGACCGCCACCCACTTCACCACCCTCCTCACCCCACCCGGCCCCACCACGGCCCACTCCGCCTTCCCCTGATCCCCCTGGGGGATCCGCCTGATCGACCGGGCCGGTCGATCACAGCGACCCCCTGCCGGAACCCGGGGTGTCACGACTGGTGCAACACCCGGGACGCGGAACCCGGCGTGCGTCATCCTGGCTCATGACGGCGGCGGAGGAGAGGCGTGCGATGGTCACCGACGTGCGGGACGAGGAGTTAGCCGGGCTCGTGGACCGGGTGCTGGCCGAGCCCGAGTTGACCGCCGCCATGGCCAGGGAGCACGCTCCGGCGGCCAAGGACCTGCGCGCCGCCGCGCTCGCGCAGAAGGACACGCTTCTCGCTCGGGCTCGTGCCGCTGAGGAGGAGTGGCTGGGGGCCGCCGCACAGCGCCGTACGCGGTGGGGTTCACGGCACGAGCGCCTGGTCTTCTGGGTCGGCGGGGGGTTCTCCTTCACGGTCGCCTTGGCGGCGCACACGGTGGCGGCCTGGAGCAAGGAACTGAGGGCGGCTCTGACCGAGCGCCGCGTGGTGTCACCCGGCACCATCATCGCCGACAGTTTCACCGCACTGCTGGGATCGGTGCTGCTGGCCTCGCTGTTCGCCGTCGTGGTCTATCAGCTCTTCCGCTTGTCGCCGTCCCTGCGCGCGGGGCACGAGGCCGCCAAGGCGCGCCGAGCGTTCTGGACCTCTGTCACCGCGGTGGTCACGATGGCGGTCCTCGTGTTCGCCGGGGCCGTAAGTGGGGGGACGCTTGTCTGGCAGTACACGAACAACCGTCCGATCGGAGAGGGCCAGACCCCTGTCGGGGGAGCGCTGGCGGCATACGCCGCCGCCGCGCTCTTCATCGTGCCTTTTTACGTTTTCCACAAGGTCACAGGTGGCATGGGCCTGCGCGCGAGACTGCCGGAAGCGGACGTCGCCGAGGTGGAGCGGCTCCGCGGGATCTGGCGGGACATGCTGGCCGGGGGATTGCGAGGGTTCCTGCGCGCCGAGATCGGCGCGCACGTCGCGCGGCGGTACGCCATGACGCTGGAGGTCTCCGAGTCGCCGGGCCTGCGCCAGGTGCGCGGGCTCGGCTTCCACGTGCCGACCGTGGCCGAGGAACGACTGATCGCTGTGGCGAACGGCATGGACGGTGGCAGCATCGCGCTGTCCGGACCGCGCGGCGTCGGCAAGACCGATCTGCTGCACGCTTTCTGCCTGGACGGCGGCGACCGCATGGGCCTCGTCATGGCGGCGCCGGTGGTGTACGAGCGACGCGAGTTCATGCTGGGATTGTTCGCGCAGCTCTGCCGCCTCGTGATCACGGCCGGCCTGGACGCGGCCTCCCAGGCGAGCGCGCACCTGCGGTGGATCGAGTACCTCCAGACCCGGACCGACGAGGCGGGGGCGAGCGCGGGTGGATCGTGGTTCGGGCTGTCCGCCAAGCGGGCCGTCAGCCACACGCGTCAGCCGCTCACCTACCTGGAGATCGTGGACGCGCTGAAGGGGTTCCTCGCCGTCACGGCGGCCGAGCTCACCACGAAAGGCGGCAGACCACGCGGCTTCGTGGTCGGCATCGACGAACTCGACCGCATCGAGCCCGCCGCCAGGGCTCGCGACCTGCTCAACGAGCTGAAGGTCGTCTTCGACGTCCCCGGCTGCCTGTTCCTGCTCTCGGTCTCCGACGAGGCGCTGCGCGAGGCCGATCTGGCCCCCGTCGGCCGCCGCGACGTCTTCGACAGCGCCATCGACGAGATCATCCGCGTCGAGCCGCTCGACCTCGCCACCGCCATCCGTCTGCTCGACACCCGTGCCGTCGGGCTGCCGGTCCCGTTCACCGCGCTCTTCCACTGCCTGTCCGGCGGCATGCCGCGCGACCTGCTCCGCACCGCCAGAGCCGCCGCGGCCCTGCTCGCCCCCGGTCGTCCCGCACCTCTCGGAGACGTCACCGCCGCGCTCCTCACCCGCGAGGCGGCGCGCCTCGTCGACGACCACGAGCCCCTCGACAGCGTCCGTCACGCGTTCCTGCGGACGCTGCGGGAGATCTTCACCGCCCCGCTCACCAAGGACGATGTCCTGAAAGCCGCGGAGCCGGCTTTCCCCGGTTCCTTCGACACACTCGCCGGCATCCGCAGGGACCTCGGCGTCGCCGACGAACGCGCGGCCCGCGCTCTGGAGGAGGCGAGACGGGCCTGGACGCTTCCCGGGTGAGCCGCCTCGCCGGTCACGTCAGCCGTACAGCGCGTCGATGTCCTTGGTGTAGTCGCGGACGACCAGGTTGCGCTTGACCTTGAGGGACGGGGTGAGGTGGCCGCTCTCCTCGGTGAAGTCGGTGTCGAGGATGACGAACTTCTTGATCTCCTCGGCCTTGGAGACCTGCTTGTTGGACTCGTCGACGGCGGACTGGACGGCGGTGACGACGGCGGGGTCGGTGCGCAGTTCGGCGAGGGTGGCGCCGGGACGGTTGTTGGCCTCTTTCCACTGGTCCAGGGCTTCGGGGTCCAGGGTGATGAGGGCCGAGACGAAGGGACGGTCGTCGCCGATGACCATGGCCTGGCTGACCAGGGGGTGCGCGCGGATGCGGTCCTCCAGGGGGCCGGGGGCGACGTTCTTGCCGCCGGCGGTGACGATGATCTCCTTCTTGCGGCCGGTGATGCGCAGGTAGCCGTCCTCGTCGATGGTGCCGACGTCGCCGGTGTGGAACCAGCCGTCGGGGTCGATGGCCTCGGCGGTGGCGGCGGGGTTGTTCCAGTAGCTCTCGAAGACGTGGCGGCCCTTGACGAGGACCTCGCCGTCCTCGGCCACGGCGACGGTCACGCCTGGCAGGGGCTTGCCGACGGTGCCGATCTTGTTGGCGCCGGGGATGTTGACGGTCGAGGGGGCGGAGGTCTCGGTGAGGCCCCAGCCTTCGAAGACCTCGATGCCGGCGCCGCGGAAGAAGTGGCCGAGGCGCTCACCGAGCGCCGAGCCGCCGGACACGGCGTGGCTGAGCCGGCCGCCGGTGGCGGCGCGCAGCTTGGCGTACACGAGCCGGTCGAACAGCGCGCGCCGCGCGCGCAGGCCGAGGCCGGCGCCGCCGGTGGACTCGGCGCGGCTCCACGCGGTCGCGGTGTCCACGGCGGCGCGGAAGATGCGGCTCTTGGCGCCGCCGCCGGCCGCGGCGCGTTGCTCGGCGCCGTTGTAGACCTTCTCGAAGACCCGCGGCACACCGAGCAGGAACGTCGGATGGAACGACTGGAGGTCGGGGGCGACGTTCTTCATGTTGGGGGTGTGCGCGAGCACGGCGCCGCTCTCGACCAGCACGATCTCGATGAGCCGCGCGAAGCTGTGCGCCAGCGGCAGGAACAGCAGCGCCGCGGGGTCCTTCGTCTCGAACAACGCCTGCAGCGGCCCGGCGATGACGTTGCGCGCCGTGAACAGCAGGTTGTCGTGGGTGAGGCAGCAGCCCTTGGGACGGCCGGTCGTGCCGGAGGTGTAGATGATGGTGGCGAGGTCGCGTCCGCCTCTGGCCGTGCGCCGCTCCTTGAGCGTCTCCTCCGGCACGTCGGCGCCGTGCGCGCTCAGCTCACTGATCGCGCCACGGTCGAGGCACCACACCGCGGGCTTCTCGCCGAGCTCCGCCAGCGCGGACCCGACCAGCGACTCGTGCGCCTCGGTCTCGACGATCACGACCTTGGCGCCGCTGTCGGACACGATCCAGGCGATCTGCTCGGCCGACGACGTCTCGTACACCGGCACCCCGACGCCGCCGGCGGCCCAGATGGCGTAGTCGGCGACCGTCCACTCGTACCGGGTGCGCGACATCAGCGCCACACGGTCACCCGGCTGGACACCGGAGGCGATGAGCCCGCGCGCGACCGCCGCTACCTGGTCGCGGAACTCCGCCGCCGTGACCGCGGCCCAGCCGTCGGCGGTACCGCGCTTGAACACCACCGCGCCGGGGTTCTGCTCGCCGCGCTCGAACACCACGTCGGCGCAGTTGGCCGAGGCCGGTACGTCAACCAGCATGGGAACGCTGTACTCGCGCACGCTCACAACTCCTCCGGATGCGCACGAAGGCCGTCCTTCGGCGGGGTTTCCCGGGACGCTATCGCGTCAAGTTACGTGCCGGTAGACCCGTCACCCAGCCTTTATCCAACCGAAAAACCACGCTATCAGGGTCATCTACCCCCAGAGCCCCACGTTGAGACCCCCTCCTGAGGCCACCGGGGAACGGCGGCGGTGAGACCATAGGGAGGGTAGGCGCGGAGTAATACGATGACCGGCATGCGGGTCCATGTCGTCAGTGACGTCCACGGCCGCGCCGACGCGCTCGCGCGGGCCGGCGAGGGTGCCGACGCGCTCATCTGCCTCGGCGACCTGTTGCTCTTCGTGGACTACGCCGACCACTCGCAGGGCATCTTCGCCGAGCTGTTCGGCCCCGAGCAGACCACGCGTTTCATCGGCCTGCGCGCGGAGGGCCGCTTCGAGGAGGCCAGGGAGCTGTCGGCGTCGCTGTGGGCCACGCTCGACGGCGAGCCGCGCGTGCACATCGAGGAGAAGGTCCGCGCGCAGTACGCGCGCCTGTTCGAGGCCATGCCGACCCCCGCCTACCTCACCTACGGCAACGTCGACCTGCCGGCGCTGTGGCCGGAGTTCACGCGCGACGGCCACCACGTGCTGGACGGCCAGACCGCCGAGATCGGCGGCCTGACGTTCGGTTTCGTCGGCGGCGGCCTGCGCACCCGCTACCGCACGCCGAACGAGGTCAGCGACGAGGAGTACGCGCGCAAGGTCGAGGCGGTCGGCGCGGTCGACGTGCTGTGCTGCCACATACCCCCGGCCGTGCCTTCGCTGCTGTACGACGTCGTGGCCCGCCGGTTCGAGCGCGGCAGCGAGGCCACCCTCGCGGCCATCGAGCGCACCCAGCCGAAGTACGCGCTGTTCGGCCACGTCCACCAGCCGCTCGCGGCCCGCACGAGGATCGGCCGCACCGAATGCGTCAACGTCGGCCATTTCCGCGGCAGGGGACGTCCGTTCGCGCTTGACCTGTGACGGCCTCACAGCGCCGGGAACGACCTTTGCGAAGATCCCCCTCCGGCGTTCATGCGGAGAGCGCGAACGAGTACGGTAAGCCCATGGCTGAGCGCACCACGTCGAGCATCACGATCGCCGTCGGCCCGTCGCGCGTCATCGAGGTGATCGCCGACTTCGCCTCCTACCCCGAGTGGGCCGGGCAGGTGAAGTCCGCGCAGGTGCTCACCACCGGTGCCGGCGGACGGCCGGAGACGGTCCGTTTCGCGCTGGACGCCGGCGTGATCAGCGACCAGTACACGCTCGGCTACCGCTGGACCGGCGACGAGGCCGTCGACTGGCACATCGTCGAGGCCGGTTCCATGGTCTCCGGCCTCACCGGCAGCTACCGCCTGGTCCCCGAAGGCGGCGGCACCAAGGTGACGTACGAGCTGGCGGTCGACCTCAAGGTCCCGATGATCGGCATGATCAAGCGCAAGGCCGAGAAAGTCATCGTGGACACCGCGCTCAAGGGGCTCAAGAAGCGCGTCGAGGGCCGATGAGCGCGAGCCCGCGCGTCCTGCTCTTCACCGGCAAGGGGGGAGTGGGCAAGACGACCGTGGCCGCCTCGACCGCGACGCTCGCCGCGCGCCGCGGCCACAAGACCCTCGTGGTGTCCACCGACACCGCGCACTCCCTGGCCGACGCGCTCGGCGTTCCGGGTACCGCCGAGCCCACGCAGGCCGCGCCGGGGCTGTACCTCCAGCAGGTCGACACGCAGCGGGCCCTGGAGCGCCACTGGGGTGAGCTCCAGCGGTACGCCGAGGGGGTGCTCGCCGAGCTCGGCCTGGACACGGTGACCGCCGAGGAGCTCACGGTGCTGCCGGGGGCCGAGGAGGTCATCGCGCTGCTGGAGCTGCGCGATCAGGTGGAGACCGGCCGCTGGGACGTCGTGGTGATCGACTGCGCGCCGACCGCCGAGACCCTGCGCCTGCTGGCCCTGCCGGAGGCGCTCGACTGGCACGTCAGCCGCCTCCTGCCGGCCGGACGCCGCCTCGTGCGGGTGCTCACCCCGGTGATCCGCCACGTCGCGAGGTTCAGCATGCCGGACGACGCGGTGCTGAGCGCCGGCGAGCGCATGCACGCCGGGCTGATGGCGGTGCGCGACCTGCTGGCCGGCCCGCACGCCTCGGTGCGGCTCGTCCTCACCCCCGAGGCGGTCGTGGTGGCCGAGGCCCGGCGCACCTACACCTCGCTCAGCCTGTACGGCTACCGCGTCGACGGCGTGATCGCCAACCGGGTGTTCCCCGGCGGCGGCTCCGACGAGTGGCGGCGCGGCTGGGTCGAGGCGCAGGCCCGCCACCTGGCGTCGGTGCGCGAGTCGTTCGCCCCGCTTCCCGTGCACACCGTGCCGTACCTCCCGGCCGAGCCGGTCGGCACCGAGGCGCTCGGCGCGCTCGGCGAGCAGTTGTACGGCGAGACCGACCCGTTCGCCCCTCCCGCCGGCGACCCGCCGCTGACCGTCACCGCCGACGGCGGCACGCACGAGCTGACCCTCGCGCTGCCGCTCGCCGGCAAGCACGAGGTGGACCTCGCGAGGAAAGGCGACGAGCTGATCGTCACCGCGGGTTCCTACCGGCGTGTCCTGGCCCTGCCGGCCGCGCTGGCCCGCCGATCGGTGCGCGACGCCGCGCTCCGCGACGGCCGCCTCCGGGTACGGTTCGAGGCAGGAGGGGCCCATGACCGAGAAGCATGACGACAGTCACATCGACGAGACCCACGACGGCGGCGAGGCCCGCCCCACGGACCAGCGCGGACCGGAGAGCCGGCCGTCCGGCGACCCGCGGCCGGACGTCCGGCGTACCGGCGACCGGCGGCTGGAGAACCGTCCGGCCGGAGACCGGCGGCCGGAAAGCCGGGTGCGCCGTCCCCCCACGCCGGCGGAGGCCGACCCCCTGGCCGGCGCGGTCGACGAGGCACGCAAATTCCTCGGCTCGATCCAGCGGCGCATCGGCCGCGAGATCGGCAAAGGCATGGTCGAGGGGAGTGTGGCCGGCATCGGCCAGACCCTCGGCTTCGGCAGGCCCGCGGGCCGGCCCGCCGCCGGGGACGTGTGGAGCGACGCCGTGGCCGAGCGCCACGACGAGGAGTACATCTGCCGCGCCTGCCCCGTGTGCCGCATGAAGGCGGCCCGGCGCGAGGCGGGGGCCGACGTCACCGACCATCTGATCGCCGCCGGCGGCGAGCTGTTCGCCGCCGTACGCCAGGCGGTCGTGGTCGTGTCGCGTCCGCCGGCGCCGGGGGCCTCCGGCGCGACCGGCGGCTCCTCCGGCGACAGGGACACCCGGGTGCAGCACATCGACCTCGGCTGAAGGCCGGCGGCTCGGGGAGAAGGGATGAGAGATGGCGCTGACGATCGGCGTTGACGTCGGAGGCACGAAGATCGCCGTGGGTGTCGTGGACGAGGCGGGCCACATAGTGGAGAACCTGCTGAGGCCCACACCCGCCGACAGTCCCGACCAGGTCGCCGACACGATCTCCGAGGCGGTGCTCGAGCTCGCCTCGCGGCACGACGTCGAGGCCGTGGGGCTCGGCGCCGCGGGATTCGTGGACGAGACCCGATCGATCGTCAGGTTCGCCCCCAACCTCGCCTGGCGCGAGGAGCCGCTGCAGAAGAAGGTCGCCGAGCGGGTCAACCTCCCCGTGGTCGTCGAGAACGACGCCAACGCCATGGCGTGGGGCGAGTACCGCTTCGGCGCCGGCCGCGGCGAGAGCCACGTGGTGTGCGTGACCGTCGGCACCGGCATCGGCGGCGGCATCGTGCTCGGCGGCGTGCTGTACCGCGGCAGATGGGGCATGGGGGCCGAGCTCGGCCACATGCAGGTCATGCCGGGTGGCCGGTTGTGCGGATGCGGCAACCTCGGCTGCTGGGAGCAGTACGCCAGCGGCAACGCTCTGGTGCACGAGGCCCGCACGATGGCCGCCGCCGACCCGGCGCGCGCGGAGCACATGCTGCGTCTCGCCGGCGGCTCGGTGTCCGACATCGAGGGCGAGCACATCACGCAAGCGGCGCGCGACGGCGACGAGTGCGCGCTGACCGCGTTCACGACCATGGCCGAGTGGCTCGGCCAGGGCATGGCCGACATGGCGGCCGTGCTCGACCCCGGGTGCTTCATCCTCGGCGGCGGCGTGTCACGGGCCGCCGACCTGTGGATCGATCGCACGCGGGCCGCGTTCCTGCGCGCGCTCACCGCGGCCGAGCACCGGCCGCACGCCGACATCCGTCCCGCCGAGCTCGGCCCCGCCGCCGGGCTGGTGGGGGCCGCCGACCTCGCCAGGCACCCCTGACGGGGCCTCGCGAGGCGGCACAGCGGTGAGCGGAGCGGTGTCCGACGAGCGGCGCGACGGCGCGGCGCTCAGAGTCGGCACGTACAACGTGCGGTCCATGTACGGCGACACCGCCGCGCTCGCGCGGGTCATCAGGGCCATGGCGCCTGCTGTGCTGTGCGTGCAGGAGGCCCCGCGCCTGGCCGGCTGGCGGCGCAAACGCGCGAGTCTGGCCGGCGGCGCGGGGCTGCGGCTGGTGAGCGGCCGCCGCGCCGGGGGAGTGGCCGTGCTGGCCGCGCCGGACGTCGGGGTGTTGCACGCCGGGGGCCACCTGCTGCGCGGGTTCGCCGGGCTGGAACGCCGCGCGGTCGCGCTCGCGGTGGTCGAGCGGCACGGCGTGCGGCTCACCGTCGCCTCGGTGCACCTGGACCTGTCGGCGCCGGCCCGGATGTGCCACGCCGCAGAGATCATGGCACTGGCCGGGCCGCTCGCCGCGCGGTTCGAGGCGCCGCTGGTGCTCGCCGGCGACGTCAACGAGCCACCCGGCGGCCCGGTGTGGCGTTACCTCGGCCGCGGCCTCGCCGACTGCTACCCACTGGCGCCGTACGGGGACGGGCTCACCTTCACCGCACGCAGGCCGGGCCGGCGCATCGACGCGGTGTTCGCCGCACCGGCCCTGCGGGTGCGCTCGTGCGGCACCGTGGACGCCATGGCGGCAGACCTGACCGCGGCCACCGACCACCTTCCCGTGGTGGCCGAACTGCTGGCCGGCTGACCGCGCGCAGGGGGTGATGGGGTCGTGCCGGACCACGCGGAGCCGGCGCGGGGGCTGGACCGGGACCCCCGGTGCCCTGGGCCCGTGGTGGTTCCGGGATGGGTGCGGTCCGGTGACCGTTCGGCCAACTCTGCGGATACTTCACGCGGAGCCGACATCCACGCACGTACGATTTGGTCATGTCCCGCCGCACGCCGCGGCGCGCGTTGTCGTTGTGCGTCCTGATGGCCGCGGTGGCCGGCCTTCCCCTCCGTGCGACGTCCGTCGCGCACGCACACGCCGACCCCGGTCGTCCGCGTGCCGAGCGCACCGCCGCCGCGTTGCTGCAGGAGTCCGCCACGGCGCGCCTGCGGACCGACGGCTCCCTGTCCGACGTCGTGGGGCTGTCCACCACCGACATCTGGGCCGTGGGCCAGCAGGACGTCTGGGAGGCCTGGCAGAACCGCAGCGTCCTCACCCACTGGGACGGCAGCGCGTGGACCGAGGCCGGCATACGCAACGACCCGTCAGGCGCCGGTCATCTGCGTTCGGTCGCGGCGGTCTCGCCGCGCGACATCTGGGCCGTCGGCGACGGCCACGACGGCCTGCCGTACGTCGTACGCGGCGACGGCTCGGTGTTCGACCGGGTCAGCGTGCCGCAGTTCGGCAGCGGCGACTGGCTCGGCGGGGTCGCCGCCGCGCCGGGCCGCGTGGTGGCCGTCGGCAGCCGGGGCCGCAAACCTCTCGTCGCGACCGCCGGCGCCAAGGGCTGGAGCATCGCCAAGGTCAAGAGCAAAGGCAAGGGCACGCTGTACGGCGTCGCGGTGACCGCGCGCGGCGACGGCTGGGCCGTCGGCGACGACGAGTCCGGGCCGCTGATCCTGCGTGCGTCCGGCGGCACGTGGAAACCGGTCGACGTCCCCCACACCGACGGCGGCTACCTGCGCGACGTGTACGTCGACGGGCCGCGCAAGGCCGTCGCGGTGGGAGGCGTGTACCGCGGCGAGGGTGACATCTCCCCGCTGGTGCTGGAGTGGAACGGCAAGCGATGGAGCCGGGCCGAGGTCCCCGGCAGGCGCGCCGAGCTGTACGGCGTCACCGGCGACGGCAAGGGCCACTTCTGGATCTCCGGTTTCGACCCGGCGCACCCCGGCGCGGCCTACCTGCTGCGCGGCGACGGCCGCAAGTGGAAGATCGTGCGCGGCGAGACCCCGGTCCGCTCCCGCACGGTGCGGCTGCAGGCCGTGACCCACGTCGGCGACCTCACTCTCGCCGTCGGCCACGTCGTGGACGATCGTGACCGCTACACCGACGTGGTGGAGCGGTTCCAGCCCGGCTCGACCCCCTCGGGGGAGGCCGCGGGCACCGGCACGCCGGAGGCCACCGGAAGCCGCGCACCGGTGGAGAAGTGACCGGTCACACGATGGCGCCGTCGTCCCAGCCCGAGTCCGGCGGCGGGCCGTCCCCCATGCGCACGATCAGGGCCACGAAGCCGCCGATGAACGCCGCGATGGCGGAGAACAGGATCCAGCCGTCCATCGGCCAGGACAGCAGCGCGGCGAGCAGCAGGTAGGCGGGGCCGCCGAACAGCGCGAGCCACGCGATCTTGGTGCCGGCGTCCATCTTGGGCAGCGGCGGAGGCGGCGGCGGCTCGTAGTGGTCGGTCTCGTCGTCGGCCTCGGCGGTGGCGTCCTGCTCGCCGGGGTCATGGGACGGGACGCGTGACTCCACGTCCCTGGTGTCCTCGCGGACGCCGGCCACGGTCGCCGTCTCCGGCGCCGTGGGGCTCTCCACGGGGACGTTCTCGCGGTCCGGCCAGGGCTGGACGGCCGAGGTCGTTTCCGTGCTCTGGTTGAAGGAGGCGACGATCTGACGCCAGACCTCGTCCTCATCGCTCTGCGGCGTCACCGGTCACTTCGATTCGTTCCTCTGCTCACGATCGCGATCGCTGGGTGGATGGTGCTCCGGCCGGTCAGTGGAGGCCACGCGTCGACCCGGGCCCCCGAGATCGGGTCAGTCTCTTTGCAAGGGTACCGAGGCGTGCGTTCTGATGAAGTCGAGGCTTCCCTCGAAGATGGCAGGCGCATCGTTGTCGAGCGTCGCGACGTGGTAGCTGTCGAGGCATTCGCGGACGGTGAGGTTGTCCCCGAGCGCCGACCGCAGCACCGCCACGCTCGCCGGTTTGACCACGTGGTCCTCGGGGCTGTGGTAGACCAGCACCGGCTGGGTGACCCGGTGCAGCTCCGACCGCACCAGGGCCCACAGCCGCGGCAGGGTCGCCGCCGCGCGCACCGGTGTGCGGGTGTACCCGACCTCGGTCACCCCCGGCTTCTTGATGTCCCCGGCGACCCCGGCGACCGAAGCCACCAGGAACTTCAGCACCGGGGCCAGCGTGAGCAGCGGCGCGTCGTTCACGATGGACGGGTTCACCACCACCACACCGCGCACCAGCGGCCCGTGCACCTCGGCCAGGCGCAGCGCCATGCAGCCGCCGAGCGACAGCCCCATCACGAACACCTCCGAGCATGTGCCGCGCAACGCGTCGAACGCGCGCTCCAGCTCGGCGAACCAGTCCTCCCAGCGGGTGCGGTTCATCTCCTGCCACGTGGTGCCGTGCCCCGGCAGCCTCGGCAGGGACACGGTGAGGCCGGCCGCGGCGAGGTGCTCGCCCCACGGCCGCAACGACTGAGGCGTGCCGGTGAAGCCATGGCACAGCAACACCCCGATCTGGCCGCCTTCGTGGTGGTACGGCGCGGAGCCGGGCATGAGCGGCATGTTTCCCGTCCTCTCCTGATACGGCTCATCCCGATCGTCGCACGAGCGGGGCCGGTCCCGCGAGATCCGAGGACCCGGTGTCGCGCCGTCCGGTGATCATGCGGACCGCGCAGGATTCGGCACGACGCTCGCGGCGTGCGAAGATGACGCCACGCCACGGCCCCACGCGGTCTGGTGCCTGTATGACCGGAAATGAGGTGCCCGCGTGTTCTACTGGGTGGTGAAGGCCGTTCTGGGGCCACTGCTCCATCTGGTGTTCCGTCCCAAAGTCGACGGCATCGAAAACGTGCCACGCCAAGGCGCCGCCATCCTGGCAGGCAACCACCTGTCCTTCGCCGACCACTTCATCGGCCCCCTGCCTCTCCCGCGCAAGGTCATCTCCCTCGGCAAAGCCGAGTACTTCACCGGCCGCGGCCTCAAGGGTCTGCTCACCCGCGCCTTCTTCACCGGCGTCGGCACCGTCCCCATCGACAGGTCCGGCGGCAAGGCCAGCGAGGCCGCCCTGCGCACCGGCCTGCGCATCCTCCGCGAAGGCCACCTCCTCGGCATCTACCCCGAAGGCACCCGCTCACCCGACGGCCGCCTCTACAAGGGCAAGACCGGCGTGGCCCGCCTGGCCCTGGAGTCCCGCGTCCCTGTCATCCCCTGGGCCATGCTCGACACCTTCGAGATCATGCCGACGGGCCGCCCCCTTCCCAAACTCGGCATCCGCCCCACCGTCAGATACGGCAAACCCCTCGACTTCTCCCGCTACTACGGCATGGAGGACGACCGCCTCGTCCTCCGCGCCGTCACCGACGAGATCATGTACGCGCTGATGGAACTCTCCGGCCAGGAATACGTCGACAAGTACGCCACCAGCGCCAAGATCGAACAAGAACGCGCCGCTCGCGCGGCCCGCGGCACCACCTCCCCCTGACCCCCGGCAGGGGCCGGGCCGACCCGTCCCCTGCGCGTCCCCGCACGCTCACGACGATCGGCCCTCGCCGAAGAAGCGGGCCGCGGCCTGCGTGTGCAGGGGGAACGCCAGCTCCTGAGGGCCGTCGATCACCAGCCACTCGCTGGTCTCCGTGGTGCGTACGACCGGCGGCAAGGTGTCCGCGGTCGTACGCGGCCCGAGACCGAAGATCAGCACGGTGCCGTCCGGCGCGCTGACCGCGTCGAACAGCCGCACGTCGGCCGCGTCGACGACCACCCCCGTCTCCTCGCGGAGCTCCCGCACGGCGGCCTGCTGCCAGGACTCGCCGACGTCGATGAATCCGCCGGGGAGCGCGAGCAGGCCGCGGCGCGGCTCGACGTCCCGGCGGACCATGAGAAGGCCGTCGTCCACCGGTAGCACCATGACCGCGACCGGCAGGGGGTTGAGGTAGCTGGTGTTGCCGCACTCGGCGCAGGTCCGCGGCCAGGACAGGCCGGGCTCGTAGGCCGCTCCGCAGAAGGAGCAGCAGGAGTTGATGATCGCCACGACGGCGAGGGTAGCAACGCCGATCGCCGGCGGCGCGGGCCGGTCAGCCGCCGGGGATCCAGGTGGTGCCGGCCAGGGGGACGCGGGCCATGGCGGCGGCCTCCACGGTGAGGGCGACCAGGTCGTCGGGGGAGAGGTCGTGCACGGAGCTGCGGCCGCAGGCTCTGGCGAGCATGGTGGCCTCCGTGGTCAGGGAGCGCAGGTAGTTGGCGACGCGTTCGGCGCCGAAGTCGGGGTCGAGGCGGTCGGCGAGCATGTCGTCCTGGGTGGCGATGCCGACGGGGCAGCCGCCGGTGTGGCAGGCGGTGCAGGAGCCGGGGGAGGTGCCGAGCGCGCGGTAGCCGAGGCTGACGTCGGCGCCGGTGTCGTCGGAGGGGGAGTTGCAGCCCAAGGCGATGAGGGCCGCCACTCCCAGGGAGACGGCGTCGGCGCCTAACGCCAGGGCCTTGGCGACGTCGGCGCCGCTGCGGATGCCGCCGGAGATGATGAGCTGCACCTCGTTCTCCACCGACAGGGCCTTGAGGGTGTCGGCGGCCAGGCGGAGCGCGGCGAGGGTGGGGATGCCGGTGTGCTCGATGAAGACGTCGTGGGCCGCGCCGGTGCCGCCTTGCATGCCGTCGACCACGATGACGTCGGCCCCGGCCTCCACGGCGTGGCGGACGTCGGCGGCGACGCGGGACGCGCCGATCTTGACGTACACGGGGATGCGCCAGCCGGTGACCTCGCGCAACTCCTCGATCTTGACGCGCAGGCCCTCGGTGCCGGCCCAGTCGGGGTGGCGGCTCGCGGTGCGCTGGTCCACGCCTTCGGGGAGGTCGCGCATGTACGCCACCGGCGTGGTGACCTTCTGGCCGAGCAGCACGCCACCGGCGCCTGGGGACGCGCCTTGGCCGAGCACGATCTCGACGGCGTCGGCGGCGCGCAGATGGTCGGGGTCGAAGCCGTACCGCGACGGCAGGCACTGGTACACCAGTGTCTTGGCGGCGCCGCGCTCCTCGGGGATCAGCCCGCCTTCGCCGGACGTGGCCGAGGTGCCGGTCAGCGTCGCGGCCCGGGCCAGCGCCTCCTTGGCGCCGGCCGACAGCGCGCCGTACGACATGCCGGCGATGGTGATGGGGATGTCCAGGATGACCGGCTCCGCGGCGTTGCGCGTGCCGAGCACGGTGCGGGTGTCGCACCGCTCCCTGTGGTCCTCCAGCGGAGTGGCGGACAGGCCCGCCGTCAGGATGAGCAGGTCGTCGAAGCCCGGCACCGCGCGGCGCGCACCCCAGCCGCGCACCTCGCAGCGGCCCAATCTGGCACGTTCCTGGATCTCACCGATCACCTCCGGGGAGAAGGTGTGGCTCATGCGGCGGGCCTCCTCGGCTCAGTACGCACCGTCGACGTGACCGTCGAGGTGGTAGAGGCGCCGGGTGGAGACGACCTTGGAGATGTTCTCAGGAGAGATGTGATCGAGGCCGTATCCGTCCGCGAGGATCTTCACGAAGGTCACGTCGTGCTCGTTGATCTCCTCCATTATGGCGTCCGCGCCGAGCCCCGCGATCCGTCCCGCGACGTAGACCACGGCCTCGTACAGCGAGTCACCGAGGTGCCGTCCGGCGTCCCCGCCGACCAGGATCACGCCGGACTGCGCGAGGAACCCGCACAGCGGCCCCACGTCACCGCCGACCACCAAGGTGCCGCCTTTGAGCGAGATGCCGGCTCTGGCGCCGCAGCCGCCGTCCACCACCACCGTGCCGCCTCTGGCCGACGCCGCGACACTCGGGCCCGCCGAGCCGCGCACGTGGACGCAGCCGGACATGAGGTTCTCGCCGGCCCCGCAGCCCGCGGCGCCGCGCACGGAGACGACGGCCTTCTTGCCGAGGCCACCCGCGTAGTCACCCGCGGGGCCGTCGATCTCGACCCGGACCGGCGCGTCGAGGCCCACGGCGAGGTTGTGCCGCCCCGCGGGGTTGCTCACCGTCGCCCTGCCGCGCGGCATGGCCTGCAGCGAGCGGTTGATCTCCCGTGTGGACAGCGTGGCGGCGTCGAACGCCACCTCGGTCGCGGGTGGGTCCGCTCGCTCGCCGGCCCGTCGCTCAGGGGGGTGCGGCGGGGACGTCATCGCGCCTCCTGTTGACAGCCATAGGTCGGTGCCTGTCAGGAGTCAACCGTGAGAATGTTGCCTTTGTGGTGCTCACGGATGACCGCGATGTTACTCAGTGGCTACTATTCCGCCGCTGGTCATCGTGGCTGTCCTTGTGTTACGGATCTTCGGTGCGGCCGGTCACGCTCGGTGACGGCAAAAGCGTCGTTCCCCTTCCGCGCCGGACGAACCGGTCGCCGGCCGCTCAGGCCCCGCTTCGCTCGTCCGCCGGCCCCTCCAGGCGGTCGCGCACCCGGCGGATGTGCTCCGGAGTGGTGCGGCAGCAGCCCCCGATGTACGTCGCGCCGGCGGCACGCCACCGCGCTGCGGCGGCGGCGAAGTCCATCGGGTCGGCGGTGCCACGCCAGCGGCGCCGCTCGGCGTCCCAGGTCTCACCGGAGTTGGGGTACACGATGACCGGTGCGTCCTTCAGGCGGCCGATCAGGCTCTCGACGTACGCGGGGGACGTGCAGTTGACGCCGATCGCCACGACCTGAGGGTTCCCCGCGAACAGTTCCGCACAGCGTTCCAGTGGCGTGCCGTCGCTGATGCACTCCCCGTCACGGCAGGAGAATGCGACCCAGGCGTTGACGTCCGGCGTCCGTTCCAGCAGCCGCGCGATCGCCTTCGCCTCGGCGTACGACGGGATGGTCTCGCAGGCCAGCAGGTCGGCGCCGCTGCGTGCGAGCACCTCCCAGCGCCGGCGGTGCCACTCGAACAGCCCGTCCTCGTCCAGGTCGTAGTCACCGGTGTACTCGGCGCCGTCCGCCAGGAACGCGCCGTACGGCCCGATACTCGCCGCGACCACACCACCGCCGGCGGCGTCCCGCGCCTCGACGGCCAGCTCCACCGACAGCTGCAGCAGGGCCCGCGTCTCGTGCTCGT
The DNA here is from genome assembly GCF_014207705.1 of Sphaerisporangium rubeum. Classification (NCBI taxonomy): domain Bacteria; kingdom Bacillati; phylum Actinomycetota; class Actinomycetes; order Streptosporangiales; family Streptosporangiaceae; genus Sphaerisporangium; species Sphaerisporangium rubeum. The sequence goes on along the minus strand of NZ_JACHIU010000001.1, from coordinate 4,701,782 downwards.
TGCGGCCCCGGCGCATCAGACCAGGGAAGCTCGCCTGGTAACTGACCGTCGTGGCGACGTCGGCACCCGCGGCGAAGTAGTCCAGGTGAGCCCGCAGGATGGCCTCGGGGTCCTCAATGAGCAGGCGTGCCGACCACAACTCGTCGCTCAGGTCGTACCCGAGGGCCTCCAGGTGGGTGGCGAGCCCTCCGTCGAGGATCACGGTTCCTACGTCATCCGAGTCGAATGTCACCTATGTACCTTATGTGGCGCGTGGTCGACCGGCCCCCAAGACGGCACCCGGACCTTCCACCGAACGTCCGTCCATACCGCCGTCCATACCGCCGTCCATACCGCCGTCCACACCGCCGTCCACACCGCCGTCCACACCGCCGTCCGCTGTGCGCGCGGCGACGTATCATCGGGATCCCCCGGCAGGTCAGGCGACGCCTCGAACGGAGTTGGTGCAGTGCTCGTGGTCCACGGCGCCTGGGTGGCCGGCCGTCTCACCGTGTGGGCCGAGGACACCACGGCACCCGGCGGCGACGACGGCACGGCGTCGGCGACCCGCACGAGCGGCCCTGTGCCTGGCGCAAGCGGTCTTGTGTCTCACCCGAGCGGCCTCCTGTCCCGCGAGAGCGGCCCCGCCTCGCGCGGCCGGATCCGTGGCGTGAGGCCGCATCCGTTCGCCGCGCCTGCGGACGCCTTGGCCGCGGCGCTCGGCCTGACCGGCGAGATCGCGGCCGAGCCGGTCGGCCTGAGCCTCCCGGGGTCGGCCACCGAGCCGCTGCCGTCCCCGGAGTCGGGCCTGGCGAGCCGGGTTCGCCGGCCGAGGATCGTCACCTGGCAGGCGCCGTCGCTGCGGCTGCCCCCCGCGCAGGCGCTCGTCCTGCTGCGCTCCCTGCCGGGCACGTCCGTCCCGCGGGGCGGCCCCGCGCTGGACGCCGGTGCCGCCGAGTGGGCCCCAGGCTGGTCGCTGCGGTACTTCGCGCTCGTCGCCGAGCACGCGCGCGCACTGGCCGGACGAGGCAGGGTGCTGCCGCAGTTCGTCAACGAGGACGGAGGCTACGCCGCGCGGTGGGTCCCCGTGATCACCGGCGCCGACGTCACCGCCGTGCGCGACCTCGCCGCCGCCATGCCCCCCGCCTGCCGCGCCGCGCCGCGCGAACGGCCCGCCGCCGACGTGCTGCACGAGGCACTGTCCGGCTTCACCGACGCCGTCACCCGCGCACGCATGCCGGAACGGCTCCTGCTCGGCAACCGCCCCGGCCGCACCAGCCCCCTGCCCGACCGCTGGCTGTTCGCCCTCACCGCCCCCGACGCCGCCGTCGAGGACCCCGGCCCGGCCGAGGCGGCGGCGCTGCAAGGCACCCTCGCCACCTGGCTGGACGCGGCGACCCGCATGGAAGGCCCCATCCGGGTCTGCTTCCGCCTCATCGAACCGGCCGGGGACGACGACCGCTGGGAGCTGGAGTTCGCTCTCCAGTCGGTCGACGACCCCAGCCTGTACGTGCCGGCGTCCCTGCTCTGGGACGGCACCCCGATCCGCGGCCTGCCCGGCCGTCCCGACGAGACGCTGCTCGCCGGGCTCGGCCGCGCCGTGCGGCTCTGCCCCGAGCTGCACACCGCGCTCGACGACGCACGGCCGTCCGGCATGGTGGTGGACAGCGCCTGGGCCTTCGGCTTCCTGCGCCGCGCCGCACCCCTGCTCCAGGCCGCGGGGTACGGCGTGCGGCTCCCGGCGTGGGCCGGCCGCAAGGCGCTCGGGTTGAAACTCACCACCCGCAGCCGTGCCACGGCGTCCCGCGCGGCCGGCGGCCAAGGGCTCGGTCTCGGCGAGGTGGTCGACTTCCGGGTGGACCTCGCCGTCGGCGGCCACACCATCGGCGAGGAGGAGCTCGCCGAGTTGGCGCGGCTGAAAGTGCCGCTGGTCCGGGTGCGCGGCCAGTGGGTCGAGCTGGACGACCGGCAGCTCAAGGCGGCGCTCGCCGCCATCGAGCGGCGCCGGGCCGGCGAGATGACCGTCGCGCAGGCGCTGCACGAGGTCGTCACCGGCGGCGACGAGGAGCTGCCGCTGGTCGAGGTAGACGCCGACGGGGTGCTCGGCGACCTGCTGTCCACCGACGCCGAGCGGCGCCTGACCCCCGTGCCGACCCCCGCGTCGTTCCACGGCGCGCTGCGGCCCTACCAGGAGCGCGGCCTGTCGTGGCTGAGCTTCCTGTCCCGGCTCGGGCTCGGCGGCATCCTCGCCGACGACATGGGCCTCGGCAAGACCGCGCAGACACTGTCCCTGCTGCTCGACGAGCGCCGCGACGGCGGCACCCCCGCGCCTACGCTGCTGGTCTGCCCCATGTCGCTGATCAACAACTGGCAGAAGGAAGCCGCGCGGTTCGCCCCCTCGCTGCGGCTGTACGTCCACCACGGCGCGTCCCGCATGCGCGCGGACGAACTCGCCGGTGCCGTCGCCGGCGCCGACCTCGTCATCACGACATACGGCACGTTGCTGCGCGACGCCGCGGCGCTCGCGGCCTTCGCCTGGGGCCGGGTGGTGTGCGACGAGGCGCAGGCCATCAAGAACAGCGGCGCGAGGCAGTCCCAGGCCGTGCGCTCCATCCCGGCCCGCACCCGGCTCGCGCTCACCGGCACCCCCGTGGAGAACCACCTCGCCGAACTGTGGTCGATCATGGAGTTCTGCAACCCCGGCCTGCTCGGCCCCGCACGCCGGTTCCGCGAGCGCTACCAGGAACCCATCGAGGCCCGCGGCGACGAGACCGCGACCCTGGCGCTGCGCCGCGCCACCGGCCCGTTCGTCCTGCGCCGCCTCAAGACCGACAAGACGATCATCTCCGATCTCCCCGAGAAGCTGGAGATGAAGGTCTGGTGCACTCTCACCCCTGAGCAGGCCACCCTCTACAAGGCCGTGCTCGAAGACATGATGGCCCGCATCGACGACAGCGAGGGCATCGAGCGCCGCGGCAACGTGCTCGCCGCCATGGCCCGGCTCAAACAGGTCTGCAACCACCCCGCGCACCTGCTCAAGGACGGCTCCCGCCTCGCCGGCCGCTCCGGCAAGCTGGCCCGTCTCGAAGAGCTCGCGGAAGAGATCATCCAAGAAGGCGACAAAGCCCTCGTCTTCACCCAGTACGCCGAATGGGGCTCCCTGCTCCAGCCCTACCTGGCGGCCCACCTGGACCGTCCCGTCCTGTGGCTCCACGGCGGCCTCCCCAAGAAACGCCGCGACGAACTGGTGGACCGCTTCCAGAACGAGGACGACCCCATGATCTTCCTGCTGTCCCTGAAAGCCGCAGGCACCGGCCTCAACCTCACCGCCGCCAACCACGTCATCCACGTGGACCGCTGGTGGAACCCCGCCGTCGAGGACCAGGCCACCGACCGCGCCTTCCGCATCGGCCAGCACCGCAACGTCCAGGTCCGCAAGTTCATCTGCGCCGGCACTCTCGAAGAACGCATCGACGAAATGATCGAACGCAAGAAAGCCCTGGCCGACTCCGTGATAGGCACCGGCGAGGACTGGCTCACCGAACTGTCCACAACGCAACTCCACGACCTGTTCCGCCTCTCACCCGAGGCGGTGAGCTGACATGCCTATCGGCAGGGACGGGTGGTTCGAAGCGGCGGCGCCGATCCGGGTCGAAGGCGGGTTGCGGGCCCGGAGCAAACGGGGCTCGATCGGGGAACAATGGTGGTCCCGCCGCTTCATCGACATCCTGGAAGAGATCTGCGACCCCGGCCGGCTGTCCCGTGGCCGCGCGTACGCACGCAAAGGCCAGGTCCTGGAGATGGGCCTCGCACCCGGGACAGTCCGTGCCCTGGTCCAGGGCTCACGACCCGAGCCCTACCAGGTCACCATCACCGTCCCCGCGTACGACGACGCCGACTGGACCCGCGTGGAGCGAGAACTCTCCAGACGAGCCCTGTACCGCGCCAAACTCCTGGCCGGCGAGATGCCCCCCGAGATCGTCGAAGTCTTCGAAACGCTGAACCTTTCCCTCTTCCCCACCACCTTCGACATGACCTGCTCCTGCCCCGACTGGTCCGACCCCTGCAAACACCTCTCGGCGGTCCTCTACCTCCTCGCCGAGTCCTTCGACGACGACCCCTTCCAAATCCTCCACTGGCGAGGCCGCCCCCGCCCCACCCTCCTGACCGCCCTCCACCCAACTCCCCCCACCCCCACACCACGCAGCCCCACTGACCTCCCCGACACGGCCAGATCAACCCTCACCCCCACCACCCCAGCCCTCAACCCAACCTCAACCCCCAACCCCACCGCCTCCGACCCATCCCCAACCGCGCTCCCCGCAGACCCCCCGTTCACCGAACGCCTGACCGACTTCTACACCCCCACCACCCCCCTCTCCCGCCTCCACCCACCCCCCACCACCACAAACCCCCCCGAACTCCTCCTCCGAGCCCTGGACCCCCCACCTCTGAAAATCCGCCACATCCCCTTGATGGACATCCTCCGTCCCGCCTACCGATCGCTCCCCGACCAGGAGGAGGAAAGGGAACGACCAAAGAACTGAACACAGAGAGCAGGAACCACTCCCACCACTAAGGCACTCACATCCACAGGCGTCAGCGGCGACTCGGGCTCGCACGGCACGACGAGTACCCGCTGCGCAATGTAGCTCCCACCCCGAGGCCGCTACCTGGAACGTCCCACTCCGACGGCAGCCGCCGCGACCTCCGCGCGTTCACACCGTCCCGGCGGCCACAATCGTGGCGACGAAGATCACTCGCGGCAGTCGACGCCGAGCTCCGCGTTCACACCGTCCCGGTGGCCACGAGCGTGGCGACGCAGACCGGTCCAGCGGTAGCCGCCGCGACCTCCGCGCGTTCACACCGTCCCGGCGGCCACAATCGTGGCGACGAAGATCACTCACGGCAGTCGACGCCGAGCTCCGCGCTCACGCAGTTCCGGTGGCCGCGAGCGCGGCGACGCAGACCGGTCCGACGGCAGTCCACGCGATCCCCACGCGCTCAGCTTCCGGCTTTCACTTGGAGCGCCGTGCCGCACTTGGCCGTGTTCCGCAGCGCTCCCCGTCCGAATACGAGGACGGGGAGCGGGTCGCCGCCATGGGGAAGTTCCTCAGGAACGCTTCCAGAAGGATCGGCGAGAGGTGGGGGGTGCGGGTGGCGGTGGGGTGGGGGGTTCGCCGGTGAGGGTGGCGAGGACGGTGAGAGCGCGGTGCCACAGGGCTTCCAGGTCGAGGTCGGGAGTCGGGGTTTCACAGGCGGCGAGGTCGCGGGCCAGGGTGGCCAGCGGACCGTCATCGCCGAGGTGGGTGGCGAGTGCGGCCAGTCGGCTGGCCAGGTCCGCCAGGTACGTCATGCGATCGGCCGGAGAGAGTGCCTGCTGGGAACGCAGCCGGCTCAGTTCCTCCGTCAACTGAGGACGGATGGTTTCGGGGGAGCGGCGGATCAACCCCGGAGCGGGGCCGGCCATGCGCTTGGCCACACCGAACCGGCCGCGAGGCGGCGCACCGGAGAGGCCGCCAAGAGGTCCGGAAGGCGGACTCGGCGGTGGGGCGAACGACGGAACCGGCGGTGGCACCGGTGACGGCGCAGATGGCGAGCCGGGTGGTGGGGCGAGCGGTGACGCGGGTGGTGAGCCGGGTGGCGGAGGTGAGGGGACACCCAGGCTGCTTCGAGACGATTCCTGGTCGCCGGCCGAGTTCCTCTGATGGCCGGCGTCGAAGAACGCCGGCGCGGCGGTGGTGAACGCCATCGGGGCGGCGGCCATCATCGGGGCCGCGTTGATGGACATGTCCCAGCCGCTCGGCGTCTCCACCGGCTGGATCACGCGGTGCGTCTTCCCACCCGGCGCGGTGACGACCCTGGTGTCCACGGCCACGAAAGCGGTGAACCGGCACAGCACCCCATGCCGCAGCGAGGTACGGATGATCTCTTGCTCCAACTCGTACTCCCCGCCGGCGTACCGGTCCTCCAGCCCACGCAGCTGAGCCCTCGCCCAGATGGCCCGCGCCACACCCGGCGCATGTGCGCTGCCGGTGTGAGGTGCACCGGGGGACGCGTCGGCGTCGGACGCGGGTCGCGGGGCCGTGCCGGCGACAGGACACGAGGAGGCGGTGGTGGCCGCTGTGGGAGGGGTGGTGCCGGGGTGTACGGAGTGCGGAGTCGCCGGTGTGCCGGCGGCGGCCGGTTGAGGGAGGGTGGCGGACGTGGTGGATGTGGGCTGGTCCGAAGGCGTGAGGTGAGGAGAGCTCGGGGGGGTTGAGGTGGGGAGGGAAGCGGTCAGGTGGTGGTCCCAGGGGTGGCCGGTGGGGGTCTGGCCGTGGATGGTGATGGCGCCACTGGCGGGGCCGCGGTAGCGGCCCCAGACGCGGAGGGGAACGCCGGGGTACAAGGAGCTCAAGTGGGTGACGGTGGCGGGGAGGACGTCGAGGCCGTCGGCTTTCAGGGTGAGGCCGTTCACCAGCGGGGAGCCGATGCGGCGGTGGATGTGCTCCATCGCTTCGTCGAGACGGTCCTCGGACTCGACGAGTTCGCAACGACCGGAGCCGAGGCCGGCGAGCCTGCCGAGGAAACCGGCGTTGACTGCCCGGTCGATGCCGACGGTGTGGACCCGGATGGCGGCGAGCCGGGAAGCAAGCCGCTCAAGGATCTGATCCTCGTTACCCACCTGTCCGTCGGTGACCAGCACCAGGACGCGATCCCGGTCCGGGGTGTTCGGATGGTCGGAGTCGTGGTCCGGGTTGTTCCGAAGGTTGAGGTCCGGGTTTGGGTGGTTCGGATGGTCCGGGTCGTGGTCTGGGTGGTTCGGACGGTTGGGGTCTCGGTCTGGGTTGTTCCGAAGGTTGGGGTCGTAGTCTGGGTGGTTCGGACGGTTGGGGTCGTGGTCTGGGTTGTTCCGAAGGTTGGGGTCGTGGTCCGGGTTGTTCGGACGGTTGGGGTCGTGGTCCGGGTTGTTCCGAAGGTTGAGGTCCGGGTTTGGGTGGTTCGGATGGTCCGGGTCGTGGTCTGGGTGGTTCGGACGGTCGGGGTCTCGGTCTGGGTTGTTCCGAAGGTCGGGGTCGTGGTCCGGGTTGTTCGGATGGTCCGGGTCCTGGTCTGGGTCGGTCAGGAGGGTGAGGGCCTGTTCCATGGGGGACAGCATTTCGGTTCCGCCGCGTGCCTCCAGGCGGGAGAGGTGCTCGACCGCGCGGTACCTGTTGCGGTCGGTCGCGGGGGACAGGCCGGGGCCGAGGTCTTGTGGACGCTCGACCACTGAGTCGAACGACAGGACGGCGAACCTGTCGTCGGTGGTGAGGGTGTCGACGATGCGAGCGGCGGCGCGGCGTGCCGCGATGATCTTCCACCCGGTCATGCTGCCCGACCGGTCCAGCAGCAACGCCACATCACGCGGCCGCCGCTTTGCGTCGTCGCCGAGGTCCGGCGGCAGGATGGTGAGCGCGAAGGTGCCGCTCCCATCGTCTGGACCGTCGGCTTTCACGCCGCTGACCGGCTCGGTGGACCGGGTCGGTTCGATGGGCCAGGTCGAGGTCGGGGTGTCGGCCGGGGTTCCGATCCTGTCGGGTGGTGCGCTGCCGGAGGAGGTGGCGCCGACGGACGAGGTGCCGGGGGGTGACTCGGGTGAGTGGGGGGTGCGGGGGTGGGAGGGCTCGGTGTCGGTAGCAGTAGCTGGGTCGGTGTCGATGTCGGTAGCAGTAGCAGTAGCAGTAGCAGTAGCAGTAGCAGGGTCGGGGTCGGGGTCGGGGAATAGTTCCAAGGAGGTGGAGGGGGCGAAGTGGAGGCGGAGGAGGAAGTCGCGGTCGAGGCGTTCGCCGGGGGTGAGGCGGAGGGTGCCGTTGTCCTCGGTGACGGTGTGGAGGCTGGAGCGGACTTCGCGGAGGTCCAGGCCGGCGGGGTCGAGGTGGACGGCAAGGGACAGGAGGACGGGGTTCGGGAAGCCGGGGAGGAGGACCGGTGGGGTGATGCGGGAGGCGTCGGGGACGGCGTCGGTGTCGGGGGCGACGCCGGAGCCGGCGGGGTCGCCGTCCAGGGGGGTGCCCGGGATGTAGCGCGGAGCCACGACCAGGGGGAAGCGGAAGGTGGCGGCGCCGTCCTCGTAGGGAAGCGGCTGGCTGAGGGTCAGACGGACGGTGACCCGTTCGCCGGGGACGATGTTGCCGACGCGGATGGTGAACACGTCGGGCCGGTCCTCCTCGGCGATGGCGGCCCGCTTGCCTTGTGCCGTCGCCTCGTCGTACTCACGCCTGGCCTCGCCGCGCTCCTTCAGCGTGCCTTCGATCACCCGGTCGTCCGCCTCCATGCGGAACGCCGTCACCGCCGCCCGGTCGGGGAGCGGGAAGACGTACGTCGCCTCCAGCGGCACGTCGTGCGGGTTCTTGAAGACCTGGGACATCTCCACGCCGCCGGTGAGGCCGTTGACGTGCGCGGTGACGTGGACGCTCTCCAGGGGCAGATTGCCCTTTCCCGTGCTCAGCGCGCCGATCCCCGCGTCGGGGAGCGGGGTGTACTCGCCGGGCTTCAGCGGGGCGATGGAAACACTCATCTCTGCTTCCCTTCGGGATCGCCGGCGGTGGTGTCGGCACGGGTGACGTGAGTCGCGACCGGATCGGCCGCGGGCCGGGTGACGGTGGTGTGCGGCAGGTCAAGGGGGGTGGTGTGGGTGGCCGTGGAGTGAGGCGGAGCCGGATCGGTGGTGGTGCGAGCCGCGGCGTCATGAATGGCTGTGCCGTGACTCGCACCGGTGCGCGTGGAGGGGTGATGGGTGGTGCTCGTGCGGGTGAGGTCGTGCGGCTCGACGGGGTCGGCCGGGGCCAGCAGGTGCCGCTCCTGAAGCACGGCCAGGAGGGTGCCGGCGGCGGTCCTGATGGCGGTGATGTCGTCCAGGCCCGGGGTCCGGCCGTCGATGAGGAGTGTCACGCCGCGTGCCAGCCGTATGCCGTGGATGAGCGCATCGCCTCCCGGAGGCGGGAGATCTGGAGGCACGCGATGGCCGCCGGGAGGTGACTCAGGTATGGCCGCGGCGAAGGTGGCGGGCCGCTCGGCCCAGAAGCGTGGCCGCGCGACGTCCGGGGTGTAGTGCGGCTCGTCGGAGGGACCGGGGTGGCCGGGTGAACGCACGGCCGGTGGTAGCAGCGGCTCCAGCGGCGAGATCGGTTCCTGGGGCACGTGGATGGCCGGAGGGGGGCCGGCTCCCGGAGAGGGGTGCGGGCCGCGAGCGTCATCGTTCCGCGAGGGGTGGAAGACCACGGGTGGCGTAGCGCGAAGGGGATCGGCCGGGGGTCGCGTAGTGCGAGCGGGGTCGGCCGGGGGTGGCGCAATGCGAGGGGGGTCGACCAGGGGTGGCGTGGTGCGAGGGGAGCCGGCCGGGGGTGGCGCCGGGATCGGGATGGGGGGACCTGGTGGGGTCGGGGTGGGGAGGTGGGCCAAGGATTCGAGGACGGAGTCGGGGGCTCCGGTGAGCTCGGACTGGATGGCGGCTATGGACAGGCCTTCGGCTTGGCGGCGTTTGACGGCCACGAGTTGGAGCAGGTGGCGGCGGCCGTACAGGGCCACGCGGCCGCGGCGGGTCAGTGGGGGGTCGAGCAGGCCGATCGTGGTGTACCAGCGGATCAGGCGCTCGTTGGGGACGTCGCGGACCCGGCCGTTGGCGCGTGGCGTGGAGGGGCCGAGGGCTTCGGCCGCTCGGTCGGCCAGCTCGCCGATGGTCCAGGTTTCGCTCATGCGACGATTATGACACTGTCATCATGACAGTGTCAACGTTTAGCGCCGGGGCCACGGGTTAGGGCATTCAACGAAGAAGGCCATCGACATCGTGCTGTTAGGGGGACACATCCTCATGGCCCAGATCACCAGCCCCTTGTCGGGCGAGAACCTCACGATCACCGGTGAGGCGCTCCAGGGTTCGCTCACCGACCTGCTCGACCTGGCGCTCGTCGGCAAGCAGGCCCACTGGAACCTGGTGGGACGGAACTTCCGCTCCCTCCACCTCCAGCTGGACGACATCGTCGCCATCGCCCGGACCCGTGCCGACGAGGTCGCGGAGCGCGCCGTGGCGCTCGGCCTGAACCCCGACGGCCGCGCGGCCACCGTCGCCAGGGACACCCAGGTGCAGCAACCGGAGGTCGGCTACCTGGAGGACTCCAAGATGGTGGCCGTCTTCACCGACGTCCTCGGCGCCATGGTGAAGCGCATGCGCGACCGTGTCACGGCCACCGAGGAGGCCGACCCGGTGACCCAGGACCTGCTCATCGCGGTCACCCAGGACCTGGAGAAGCAGCACTGGATGATCCAGGCCCAGCGCTGACGATGCCGTGAGGCGGCCGAGCGGGCCCGTGGTGACCGGACCCGGCCCGGACGGCCGTCGCCGAGGCGCGCGCCGCGGGCCGGCCGTCCGGAAAGCCCCAGGCGGTGGCTGACCCAGCGGTCGCGAGTGGGGAGAGCAACGGCGGCGCCGGCCGTCACAGGACGTCGCGGGCGAGTGGTGCGACCGGTGGCCGGGTCGTGAGCAGAGCGCGGAGCGCTTCCCAGCGCGTCCCGGCCTCGCCGGCGCCGGTGAGGCCGGCGGCGGCGAGGGCCCGGGACCACTCGGCGTCGGAGGCCGGTGCGGCGCGTTCCAGGGAGTCCAGGGCCGTGGGGCCGTCGCCGGGGTCGCGGGTGAGCAGGGTGAGCAGGTGCGGCCAGCGGATGGTGAGGAGTGCCAGCTTGGCCACCTCGTCGTCGCCGGCGCGCGGTGCTCCCGCGAGGGCCCGGCGGTAGGTGACGAACGAGTAGAACCTGAACACGTTGACGTACCGTTTCAGCTCACGCGGGTTGGTGAGGCTCAGCACCGGCAGGACGCGGCGGATGGCGGCGTACGCCTTCTCGTCACTGTAGAGGTCGTCGTACACCCGGTCGGCCGCGAGCCGCGTCGCGGCCGACAGCCCTCCGATCCGTGTCTCGGCGGGTCCGGCGTCCGCCGTCTCCTCGACCTGCCGCGCGACGGCGTCGAGGTCGTCCGCGGACGGCCGCAGCGCTCTGATCCGCGCCTCCAGCCGGTCCACCAGCTCAAGGACCGAGGTGTCCTCCCCGGTTCCCCGCCGGGCCACCGGGACGGCGGGGTGCTCGCCGGCGCCGGCCCGCACCCCGAGCAGCGCACGCAGGTACGACGGCAGCCGTTCGCCGTCGTCGAGCAGCGGCACGCTCAGCGGCAACTGCACGATCTTCTCAAGGAACCGCCACCCGAGCCCCGACCGTTCGAGCCCGCCAGGCGGCAGACTGCGGGCCAGGTCGCCGTAGGCCACCTCCACATGTGCCGCCACCACGTCGGGTTCCATGGCGAGCACGAACACGCAGTCGGGGAACTCCCCGGCGAGGAACAGGTTGACCGCCTCGATGACCTGCGCGACCGTGCCTGGCGAGCACCGGTCGAGGTCGTCCACGAAGACGACGAGCGGCCGCTCGGCGCTCGCGACCATGCCGAGCACGTGCCGCATGTCGGTCTGCACCAGGTGCAGGAACCCGGTCCTCGCCCGGTACCCGGGGTCGGGTGTCAGGCCTTCCACCAGGTCAGGCGGCGTGGTGAGCACCTCGGGCCTGCTGACCAGCCCGGCGAACGCCGTGCCTGCCGACTCGCCGAGGAAGCGCGCCAGCCGTACCACGGCGGCGACCACGGCGATCAGCGTGCCTCCCGCGCCGACGGCCGCCGCGCCGCCGCGCAGCGCCGGCCCGAGCGACGGCACCAGGGTGGCCGCCGCCAGAGCCGCGACGGTGAGCAGCAGGGTGGCGCACAGGGCCAGCGCCACGGGAAGCAGGCGGATCAGCGCCAGCCGGTACGCGCGGCGGCGCACCGCCTCGCGGTCGATCCGCGCCAGGTTGAGCGCCAGCCAGAAGCGTTCACGTTCGCCGCGAGGCAACCGGTCGGTGACCTGGCTGATGATCTCGTGTGCCAGCCCGGCCCACACCTGTTCGCCGTTCTGGTACATCCACGGGTTGAACCACACCGTGGGCCGCCAGTCGCCTTCCCGCAGCGGCAGCGTCCCCGGTACGGCACGGCCCGGCGCGCCGTCTCGCGGTGTGCGCACACGCGCGAGCACCTCGGCGTTGGTCGGCGCGGTCTGGTCCCGGTTCAGATGGATCGGCGCCGGCCGTCCCTCGGCCGCGCCGGGGTCCAGCACGTCCTGGATCATGCGCATCAGGGAGGTCTTGCCGGCTCCCCACGGCCCTTTCACGCCGATCGTCAGCGGCGGCCTGGTGTCCGGGTGGCGGATGAACGCGGCGACGGCCTCGGCGTGCACCCGGTGGCCGAGCCGGTCGGTGATGGTCCACCGGTCGCCGGTGATCCGTGTCCGGGGCCGTACGGCGCGGTGCGCGGCGCGGCGGCGCCGCAGCGCGGCGGCCACCCTGGCGTGTTCGGCCGCGTCCAGCCGCGCCGCCGCCGCGTGCCGTACGGCGGGGTCGGTGAACGGCGCACGCTCTCCGAGCAGTCCCCAGGCGAGCAGTTCACGCACGGCCTCCTCCACCTCGGTGGCGGTCTCGGCCGTACGGGCCTCGTCGCCGGCGGCCGGCGGGTCTCCCCGGGTGAGCAGGTACGCGAGGTCGGGAGTGAGGGGTTCGTCGTCGTCGAGCAGCGTGGCGCGGCGCAGCAGCCGGCGCGCGTTCTCGCCGAGGTGGACGTCGTAGACGCGTCCCACCAGCTCGGTCGCCGACAGCGGCGGCACGGGGTCGCCGGTGACGGCGAGGCGGGCCAGAGCGGTGCCGAACGCCGGCCCGAGGTGCCGCGCCGGTCCGGGGGTCGCGGCGACGCCGATCAGCTCGCCTTCGCCGTACGTCAGCAGGTACGGCCGCCGGTCCGCGCCGAGCGCGGCGCAGCGCTCCTCGGCGTACCTGAACAGGTCGCCGACGGTGACGGTGCCGTCCCCGTCCAGATCGGCGGCGCCGGACAGGATGCCGTCGGCGAGGATCGCGGTGAGCGAGACCGTGCGGCCCGGCCGTTCCCCCGGCATGGTGGCGCTCGTGGTGAGGGCCGCGGCGGCGGACACCGGCTCGCCGCTGACCCGCAGCCGTCCCACGGTCTCGTGGGAACGGCCGCCGTCCACGGTGATCAGCCAGCCGAAGTCCACGACCAGCAGCAGCGCCGCGCCGTCGGACCGCTCGACGCGCCGCGCGAACTCCGCCATCAGCGCGCCGAACTCCCTGCGTCCCCACCCCGACTCGGTGGACCATCGCACCAGCAGCAGGTCACCGGGTTCCACCGCGTCGAGGAACGCCTCCACCCGCCGTTGTTCCTCGTCGCCGCACGCGGCGGTCCGCACGGTGTACCCCTCGGCGTCGAGCGCGTGCGCCAGCCTGCGCGCGGCGTGCTCGGGGCCGTCCTCGGGGTCGAGGAAGACCAGGGCCTTGCGGTTCCTGATGGCGGGTGCCGGCGGCGCGGTAACGATCATCGAGGTCATCGGCGTGCTCCCTGGGGCGCACTGCCGATGGTGTCAACGCCGCATGGCACCTCACTCCCGCCATGCCACTTCAAGAGCGGCTTTTTACCGAGATTTGCCCTCAAGCGTGCGCGACCACCATTGCTCGGTGACGCGCGTCCCGTAGGCGTCCACCTCATGCTCGTCGTCCAGCGCGAACCCGGCCGCCTCGTAGATCCGGCGCGCCGAGGTGAGGCCCGCGACGGTCATGAGGACGATCCGGGTGTGACCGGTGGCGCGCGCGAAGACGAGGCACTCCTCGACGAGCCGGGAGCCGATGCCCATGCCGCGCGCGGACGGCTCCACCAGCAGCAGGCGAAGCTGCGCGGTGCGTTCGTCCGGGCCGCGCACGCACATGACCGAGCCGGCGGGGACCCCGTCCACCTCGGCGATCCAGCACGCCTCGCGCCGCGGGTCACGGGAGGTGGCGTACTCGGCGACGATGGCGGCGATGTAGCCCTCCATGGTGACGTCCCACCCCTGCTCCTCGGCGTACAGCGCGCCGTGGCGCTGGACGATCCAGCCGAGGTCGCCGGGCCGCGGCGGCCGGATGACGTACGGCACGGCGCCGGGTGCGGGGGACAGCACGCGGCGGATGGTGTCCATGGCCGACAGCAGACGCTCGCGGTCCCCGGCGGTGAGCGGGCCGAGCAGGTCGCGCGCGGCGCCGGCGGCGGCCTCGTCGAGCACCTTGGACGCCGCGCGGCCCTCGGCGGTGAGCCGCACCACCTGCCGCCGCGCGTCGGAGGCCGAGCGCTCCCGGGTGACCAGCCCGCCGGACTCGAACCCGGCCAGCATCCTGCTGAGGTAGCCGGCGTCCAGACCGAGCCGCCGCCGCAGTTCCGCCGACGGAAGGTCCCCGTGGCCGTACAGCTCGAACAGCACTCTGGCCTCGGTCAGCGAGTACGGCGTGTCGTGCATGCCGGCCCCGAGCACCCCGATGATCCGGGTGTAGAAGCGGTTGAACGCGCGGACGCCGCCGATGAGCTCCTGCATCGTTTGCTCCGATCAACTGTTTCGTTGACTCAGTCAAACATAAAGCGCGTCGCCGTTCCAGGGCCCGCCTCCTGATCAGGCCTCAAGATCGGCGCGCGGTATCGTCGACCGCATGGAAGCGGGGAACGGCATGCTCTTCATCGGCGGATACACCCCCGGCACCGGTGGCTCGGGGACCGGGCTGACCGTCGTGCGGCGCGAGGGGAACGGCGAGTTGAAGGCACTCGCCGAGACCGCGGCGACCGGCCCGTCGTTCCTGGCCTTCCACCCGCGGCTGCCGATCGTGTACGCGGTGCTCGAATGCGAGGAAGGCGGGGTGGCGGCCTTCTCCGCCGACGCCGAGGGGCCGGCGCTGCTGGCGGAGGGACCGAGTGGCGGCTCCTACCCCTGCCACGTCGCCGTGGACCCCTCAGGCACGTGGCTGTCGGTCGCCAACTACGGCGACGGCACCGTGGCGGTGTTCCGGCTCGGCAGCTCCGGCCTGTTCGACGGCCGTCCGCACCTGTTCCCCGGCGAGGGTCACGGCGCCGACCCCGCGCGCCAGGCCGGCCCGCACGCGCACCAGTCGACGTTCGGCCCCGGCCGCACGCTGTACGCCACCGACCTCGGCACCGACCGGATCCGCCGCTTCACGACCGGCGCCGCGCCGGCGCCGCACCCGGACGGGCCGGTGATCATGCCGGCCGGCATGGGCCCGCGCCACATGGCACGCCGCGACGGCCGCTGGTACGTCGCCGGCGAGCTGGACGGGGCCATCCGGGTGTACGACGACGGGTGGCGCGAGCTCGGCGCGGTGCCGGCCACCGGGTCCGCCGGCCGCAACCTCGTGTCGCACATCGACCTTTCCCCCGACGGCCGGCACCTGTACGCCGCCAACCGCGGCCCCGACACGATCGCGGTGTTCGGTTTCACCGGTGACGGCGGCCTCACCCTCCTGGCGGAGGTAGGCTGCGGTGGACTGTGGCCGCGCCACTTCACGGTCGCCGGCGACCACATGTACGTCGCCAACCAGCGGTCCGACAACGTCGCCGTGCTCGCCTTGCACGACGGCGTTCCGGTGCCGACGGGTCTGGCGTTCGAGGTCGGCAGCCCCTCCTGCGTGTTGCCGGCACCGGTCTGACCGCCTGTCACATGCTGGTCTAGACCAATGTTGGCGGCTGCGGCACAATGCCATGGGCGGTGACGCCGGCGGATGGGGGGAATGCCTTTCCGACGGTGCCCGCCGGCAGCCATGACGCACAAGAAGTGTGACCGCAGACCCACATCGGGAGGAAACCCGCCATGCGTATCGGTGTACTGACTGGGGGCGGAGACTGCCCTGGCCTCAACGCGGTCATCCGTGCCGTCGTCCGCAAGGGCGTGAGCGTCTACGGGCACGAGTTCGTCGGGTTCCGGGACGGCTGGCGCGGCCCGCTCGAAGGCGAGACGATGCCGCTGGAGATCTCCAGCGTGCGCGGCATCCTGCCGCGCGGCGGCACCATCCTCGGCTCCTCGCGCACCAACCCCATCAAGATCGAGGGTGGTGTCGACCGCATCAAGGCCAACCTCGCCGAGTACGGCGTCGACGCGCTCATCGCGATCGGCGGCGAGGACACCCTGGGTGTCGCCAAGCAGCTGTACGACCGGGACGTGAAGGTCGTCGGCGTGCCGAAGACCATCGACAACGACCTCAACGCCACCGACTACACCTTCGGCTTCGACACCGCGGTCAACATCGCGACCGAGGCCATCGACCGGCTGCACACCACCGCCGAGTCCCACCACCGCGCGCTGATCTGCGAGGTCATGGGCCGTCACGCGGGCTGGATCGCGCTGCACGCCGGCATGGCGGGTGGCGCCAACGTCATCCTCATCCCGGAGAAGCCGTTCGACATCGACAAGGTCTGTGAGTACGTCGAGAGCCGCTTCAAGATCCGTTACTCGCCGATCATCGTGGTCGCCGAAGGCGCGCACCCGCTGGAGGGCCAGATGGCCCTGCAGACCGGTGAGCTCGACTCCTTCGGCCACGTCCGTCTCGGCGGCATCGGCGAGATGCTGGCCCAGGAGATCGAGAAGCGCACCGGCAAGGAGGCCCGCACCACCGTGCTCGGCCACGTGCAGCGCGGCGGCACCCCGAGCGCGTACGACCGCGTGCTCGCCACCCGCTTCGGCCTGCACGCCATCGACGCGGTGAACGACGGCGACTTCGGCAAGATGGTCGCGCTGCGCGGCACCGACATCGTCCGTGCGCGCCTTGAGGAGGCGACCGCCGAGCTCAAGACGGTCCCGGTGTCCCGGTACGAGGAGGCGGAGGTCTTCTTCGGCTGACAGACCGGCGTACGGTGAACGACGACGGCCCCGGCGACATCACGTCGCCGGGGCCGTCGTCGTCAGGTCAGCGCGAGGGGCCGCCGGAGTCGAACAGCGACGGACGGCGCGCGGGGGCCGCGGGGGCCTGAGGTGGAACGATCCCGGCGCGGCGCCGCTCGATGGACGCGAGCAGCGCGGCCTCGTTCTCGATCTCCTGACGTGAGGGCATCAGGGTGACGACGAGCAGCAGGCCGAGCGTCACCAGGCTGATGCCGATGAGCAGCGGCAGCAGGAAGCTCAGCGCGGTCGCGCCGCCGACGTCCGCGGCGGGCCCCGGCCACAGGCTGACGCTGAGCGAGAACATGCCGGTGTAGTGCATGCCGCACACCGCCACCCCCATGATGAGCGCGGCGGCCGTGGTGGCGACCAGGCCCTCGACCCGCAGGGTGAACCACAGCGCGGCGGTCGCGGCCACCACGGCGATGAGCACCGAGGCCGCGACGGTCACCACGTCGTAGTGCAGGTCGGCGGGGATGCGTATCGCGGACATGCCGAGGTAGTGCATCGCGGCCACGCCGAGCCCGGTGATCAGGCCCGCGCCGGCGAGGCGCGGGAAGTGCTCGCCGCCGCGGGCCGCGAGCAGCAGCCCGATCCCTACGATGACGACCGCGACGAACGCGGAGACGACGGTGAGCGGCACATCGTAGCGGATCGACGTGCCCGGCACGGAGAAGCCCATCATCGCGATGAAGTGCATGACCCAGATGCCGGTGCCGCCGATGGCCAGGGCCGCCGCGACGAGCCAGCGGGTCCGCGCGGCCCCCTCGGTCACGCGTGCGCGGGAGGCGAGCAGCAGGCCGAGCAGAGAACCGATGACGGACATGGCATAGGACAGCACGGGGATGAGCGCCCCGTGGGAGAAGTGGTCGATGTGGGACAAGCGTGCGCTCCTTGCGGGAAACGCGAACATGGTTCGTGTTACCTGGTCATAGTGGGACGTATCCCATCATCGCTGATGTGGCTGCCAGTATTCGGCGCATCACGACCTGATTGAAGACCTGACCGAAAATGTCAGGGAACGGAAGTGTCCCGTGCTCGGAAGCCCTGCGAAAGAGGGCAGGAGTGGTCGCCATCCGGGATAAATTGAAGGGTGCCCCCGGCGCCTTCCTCCGGCCGGTGCGGCGACCCCGACCCCGACCACCCCGCCCGGAGGCCCCCATGTCCGTCGTGCCCCCGTCTGCCCTGGGCGACCCCTGCGTGCTGCTGAAGCTCGGTGAGGTCGTGCTCAAGGGCAGGAACCGCGAGCGGTTCGAGCGCCGCCTGCAGGGCAACATCAGGGCCGTGCTGCGGGAGTTCGGCGTGCCGTTCGACCTGCGCCAGCGGCACGGCGTGATCGCGATCCTGCTGCCCGAGGGCACCCCCGTGGCGACCGCCGACGCGTTCGCGCGCCGTCTCACCGACGTCGTCGGGCTCGTCTGGGTCCACCGGGCCTGGCGGGTCGCCAAGGACCCCGACGCCGTCACGGCCGCCGCGCTCGAACTGGTCGCGGGCCGTCCCGAGGTCGAGCGCCGCGCCACGTTCGCGGTGCGCTCGCGCCGCCGCGACAAGCGCTTCCCGCTGCGGTCCAACGAGCTCGACCGCATGGTGGGTGGCGAGATCAACGACAAGTACGGCCTGCCGGTGCGCCTGAAGGACCCCGAGCTGACCGTGTCCATCGAGGTCGACAGGGACGAGGTGTTCGTCTACACCGACGGACTGCCCGGCCAGGGGGGCCTGCCGGTCGGCACGAGCGGCCGGGGCCTGGTGCTGATGTCCGGAGGCATCGACTCTCCGGTCGCCGCCTACCGCATGATGCGCCGCGGGTTGCAGGTCGACTTCCTGCACTTCTCCGGCATCCCGTTCACCACCTCCGAGTCGATCTACAAGGCGTACGCGCTGATGCGGGCCCTGAGCCGGTTCCAGGGCCGTGCCCGGCTGTTCGTCGTGCCGTTCGGCAAGGCGCAGCAGTCGCTGAAGACCTCCGGCGCCGACCGGCTGCAGGTGGTGGCCCAGCGCCGTCTCATGCTGAAGACGGCCGAGGAGGTCGCGCACCGCCTGCACCGCGACGTCCTCGTCACCGGTGACTCGCTCGGCCAGGTGGCCTCGCAGACCCTGCAGAACATCACCGCGCTCGACGACGCGGTGTCCATGCCGATCCTGCGTCCGCTGATCGGCATGGACAAGAGCGAGATCATGGCCGAGGCCCGCCGCATCGGCACCCTGGAGATCTCCGAGCTCCCCGACGAGGACTGCTGCACCCTGCTCACCCCCCGCCGCGCCGAGACCCGCGCCAAGATCTCCGACCTGCGGCAGATCGAGCGGCGGCTCGACGCCGAGGAACTCGCCGTGCGCCTCGCCGACTCCATCCAGGAGTACAAGCTCGACTCCCCGAAGGCCGGGTCCGCGGAGACCGGGTCCGAGCAGGAGCCGGAGTCCGAGCAGGAGTTCGCGATGGAGCGCGCCGAGCGGTCCGCCTAGGCCGAACCCCGGACGGTCCGCCTGAGCCGGGGCCCCGGCGGGAGGAGCCCCGGCCGCCGCGTCACGCCGGGGTGAGCGCCGCGGCGGTGCGGCCCACCAGCGGCGGCAGGTCGCGCATGACGCCGGCCAGCGCGTCGAGGTCACCGTCCACCAAGGCCTGCGGCCCGTCGCACAGCGCCTGCTCTGGGTGCGGATGCACGTCGATGATCACGCCGTCCGCGCCGACCGCCACCGCCGCCCTGGTCAGCGGCAGGACCAGGTCGCGGCGGCCTCCTGAGTGGGAGGGGTCGACGATGACGGGGAGGTGGGACAGGCGCTGGACGACGGGGACGGCGGAGATGTCGAGGGTGTTGCGGGTGGCGGTCTCGAAGGTGCGGATGCCGCGTTCGCACAGGACGATGTCGAGGTTGCCGCGCTGGGCGATGTATTCGGCGGCCATGAGCCATTCCTCGATGGTGGCGCTCATGCCGCGTTTGAGCATGACGGGCCGTCCGGCGGCGCCGACGGCTTGGAGCAGGGGGAAGTTCTGCATGTTGCGGGTGCCGATCTGGAGCATGTCGGCGTGTTCGGCGACGGTGGCGACGTCGTCGGCGGCGACGACCTCGGTGACGATGGGGAGCCCGGTCTGTTCGCGTACGTCGGTGAGGATGCGCAGGCCTTCGACGCCGAGTCCTTGGAAGGCGTAGGGGGAGGTGCGGGGTTTGTAGGCGCCGCCGCGCAGCAGGGTGGCGCCGGCGGCCTTGGCCATCAGCGCGGCCTGCAGGGTCTGGTCGGGGGTCTCCACCGCGCACGGCCCCGCGATCAGCGTCACCGTGTCGGGACCGATCGGCACACCACCGACCCGCACCGTCGTCCGGTCGGGATGGTTCTCCCGGCTGACCAGCTTGTACGGCGCGGTGATGCGCATGACGTCGGCCACGCCGCGCATGCCGGCGAGGTCGAGTGTGCCGAACTGCGCGACGTCCCCGACCAGCCCGATGATCGTGCGGCTCACGCCGCGGCTGACGAACGCGCTGCCGCCTGCCGCGGCGACCACCTCGACGACCGCGTCGACGTCCTGCCGAGTGGCTTCCGGAGCCATGACGATGACCATGTTCTTCGTCCTTCCCGCAACGAAAAAGGCCCCGGGTCCAGATGGACCCGGGGCCTTTGTGACGTTTACCTGTCAGCGCAGCGTCTGACGGCGAACGGTCCGCTCCACGGGTCCGTCGCCATACCAAAACTCGATCGCTGTACGCATCGTGATCGAGTGTAGCGCAGCCCTCGACCGCCGCGCCGCCCCCGGGTGCCGATGCCGCGCGGCGCGGGACGCGATGGGAGGATGACTGCGTGCCGGACTCTACCGAGGAAGACCGACTGCCCCCCGGGCAGTACGTCCCGCGCGGCCGACCGGTCGTCCACTACGGACGCGTCCCGGCGTTCCGGCCGGAGACCTGGAGCTTCTCGGTTTTCGGCGCCACCGCCTCGGGGGAGGAGACCCGCCTCACGTGGCCGGAGTTCTCCGGCCTGCCGAAGGTCAACGTGCTCGCCGACTTCCACTGCGTCACGAAGTTCTCCCTGATGGGGAACGAATGGGGTGGCGTGCCGGCCGGCGCGCTGCTCGCCGCCGCGCCACCGGCGCCGGACGTCCGGCACGTCATGATCTGGGGTGAGTACGGCTACAGCGCCAACCTGCGCATGGCGGACTTCGACCGCGACACCACGCTGTTCGCGACCGAGCTCGACGACAAGCCCCTCACCCCCGACCGGGGCCACCCGGTGCGGGTCGTCGTGCCCCACCTGTACGCGTGGAAGAGCGTGAAATGGGTGCGCGCCGTGGAGTACCTCACCGAGGACCGGCGCGGATTCTGGGAGGACCGGGGCTACCACAACGTCGGCGACCCCTGGCGCGAGCAGCGGTACTCCTACCAGGAGGACCCCGGCGAGGGTCCCGCGTAGCGTTCGCCCCCGATCACGGCCCGTCACCTATTACGGTTTGCCGCATGCCAGACAGCGTATGGGTGGTGCTGTGCGTCGTCGTCGGCGTCGCCGGGTACGTCCTCGGCCGCCGCGTGCGCGGACGCGGCGACGACGGCACGGCGGCGGCCCACGCCACCTTGCACGTCGCCGCGATGGCCGCGCCGTACCTGCGGGCCGGGCTCACCCGCGAGTCGGCCCGCCGCGCCGTACGTCACCTGCGCGCGCTCGCGGCCACGTCCGCGCTCGCCGTCACCTCCACCGACCAGCTCCTCGCCTGGGACGGCCCCTGGGAGACCCTCAGCGAGGAGCAGGTGCGCGACCTGCTCGGCCACGTCTCGGGGGTGCTCGCCGGCGGCAGGCCCTACCTTGTGGCGGGGGACGACCTGTTCTGCGAGGCCGACGACTGCGCGGTACGCAGCGCCGTGGTGGTGCCGCTCACCGCCGGGGGCCGGGTGATCGGCGCGCTGGCCGCCTTCCACCCGCAGGTCGGGGCCACACTGGTGCGGGCCGCCACCGAGCTCGGCCGGTGGGTGTCGGGACAGCTGGAACTGGCCGAACTGGACGCCACCCGGCGCCGCGCGCTCGCCGCCGAGACCCGTGCCCTGCGCGCGCAGATCTCGCCGCACTTCGTGTGCAACTCGCTCGCCACCATCGCGTCGTTCACCCGCACCGAGCCGGCCCGCGCGCGCGAACTGCTGCTGGACTTCGCCGAGTTCGCCAGGCACGCGCTGCGCCGCGCCGGCGACTTCACCACGCTGTCGGACGAGCTGACCTGCGTCGACCGCTACCTGCTGCTGGAACGTGCCAGGTTCGGCAGCAAGCTCAGATATGTCGTGGACGTGGTGCGCGAGGTGCTTCCCGTCCCCGTGCCGTTCCTGTGCCTGCAACCGCTGGTGGAGAACGCCATCACCCACGGCATCCGCCGCGGCGGCGGCAGCGGCGAGGTCAGCGTGGTGGTGCGCGACGCCGGGGACGAGGTACACATCACCGTCGAGGACGACGGCGCCGGCATGGACCCGGCCCGCGTGCGCGACCTGCTCGACGGCGAGCCGCCGATCGGCGACAGCGGCATCGGTCTCGCCAACGTCGACGTGCGGCTGCGCCAGATCTACGGCCAGGACTACGGCCTGGCCATCGACACCGCGCCTGGAGAGGGCACCACGGTCCGCATGAGGCTCCCCAAGCGGCATCCGCGTCCATAACTCGGTGTCGTCAGGCAACCACACAATGTCGCGACAGGTCTTGCCTGGCGGGTGTCCGGGACGGCAGCGTATGGGCCATGCTCCGTGTGCTGGCAGTTGACGACGAGGAACACGCGCTGTCGGAGCTCGCCTACCTGCTGCGGCAGGACAGCCGTGTCGAGCAGGTGCTCACCGCCTCCGACGGCGTGGCCGCGCTGCAGGACATGGTGGCGATGATCGGCGCGGGGGAGCGGCTCGACTGCGTCTTCCTCGACATCCGCATGCCTGGTCTCGACGGTCTCGACCTGGCCCGCCTGATCGGCGCGTTCCCCGTCCCGCCGAAGCTCGTGTTCGTCACCGCTCACGACGACCGCGCCGTCCAGGCGTTCGAGCTGGAGGCGGTCGACTACCTGCTCAAGCCGCTGCGTCCCGACCGCCTGGCCGAGGCCGTACGCCGCCTGGAGCTCGCCACGTACGGCTCGGCCACCGCCGACGCCGGCACAGAGGACGTGATCCCCGTGGAACTCGGGGGACGCACCAGCTTCATCCCCCAGCACGCCGTGAGCTACGCTGAGGCCAGCGGCGACTACGTCCGCCTCCACACCGCCGACGGCACCCACCTGGTCCGCATGTCGCTGGCCGCGCTGGAACGCCGCTGGGGCCCGCTGGGGTTCATCCGCGTCCACCGCAGCACCCTGGTCTCCGCGCGTCACGTCACGGAGATGCGCTTCGAGGAAGGCAGCGCCTTCCTGAAGGTCGGCGACGTGACCTTGAAGGTCAGCCGCCGCCACACCCGCCACGTGCGGGAACGGCTCGTCCGCCAGACCCGGCCCCTGCCGGCCCCTCCCGACGCGGTACCGCGGCCCTGACGCGCCTGAGCGGGCCCGGCGCGGCGTCTGGCGGGCACCGCGCCTCCGCTCACCGTCAGACCGCGGCCCGTTCGTCCCCGCCGACCGGCACCCGGCGGCCTCGTCGCGCCATCGCCGCCGGGTCCGGCCGCGCCGCCGAAACCCCCTGCACGAATGCCCTCGGCTCGCCGCTCGTCGTCCGGCGGCCACCGCTCGTCGCGTCGGAACGCTCCGCACAACGCTGACTACTGACCGTTGAGCGAGCCATCTTCCAACGACCTCACACGCCGCCGATTACCCGACGTAATGTCGTGCCCGTCGAGAGCCACACCGTGTGACCAGGCCCAACGCAGCCCTGGTCGTACGGTTCCGATGGTGGCCGCCACATGGTGACGCGCACCCGCGCACCCGGCGACCGCCAGAGGCCACCGGGCCCTGACCGGGGGGTAGGGCCGGGTGGCCTCGGCGAGGCGGGGTGTTCGCCGGCCGGCCGCGAGACGGCCCTGCACACGATCCGGCCCACTAGGGGGGCGGCCGGATCGCGTCCGCGAACACCCCGCCCGACGCCGTTCCGATCGCGACGGGTGGTAGTCCTGTCCAGAGGGCCGCAAGGACGTCCCTGCCGACGATCACCGTGGAAGGGCCGGGTTGTGACGATCACGCCGATGCCGGAGTTCCGGCTGGAGACCTATCTGTCGCGGTGGGAGTTCGCCGCCGAGCACCACCTGACGGCGTCGGACGCCGAGACCCTGACCGTCGCGGAGCTGCTCGGCCTCGGGACCGAGGACGACCGGCGCGCGTTCATGGAACAGCCGCTCGGCTACATCGAGACGTGGGGGACCGGACGGCTGCGGGAGGCGGTGGCGGCGACGTACGAGACGTGCGGGCCGCAGGACGTGCTCGCCTTCACCGGGGCCGAGGAGGCGATCTTCTGGGTGATGGGGGTGCTCGCCGGCCCCGGCGACCACGTGATCGTCACGGTGCCGAACTACCAGTCGATGGAGACGGTGCCGCTGACCTCCGGGGCCGAGGTGACCGGAGTGCCGCTCGACCCGGCCGACGGGTGGCGGCTCGACGTCGAGGCGGTGCGCGCCGCGATCCGGCCCTCGACCAAAGTCGTGGCGGTCAACTTCCCCAACAACCCCACCGGGGCCGTCCCCGATCATCAGACGTGGCGTGCCCTGGTGGAGCTGTGTGAGGAGCGGGGGGTCCGGCTGGTGTCGGACGAGGTGTACCGGGGGCTGGAGAGCGACAGGGAACGCATGCTGCCGCAGGCCGCCGACCTGTCACCGACGGCGGTGTCGATCAACGTGATGTCCAAGTCGTACGGCATGCCGGGGCTGCGGGTGGGGTGGGTCGCGAGCCACGACCACGCGCTGCTGGAAACGCTGGAACGGCACAAGCACTACACGTCGATCTGCGGCGCCGTGCCGAGCGAGTTCCTCGCGGCCGTCGCGCTCGGGGCCGGGGAGCGGATCCAGGCACGCAACCGGAAGATCATCGCCGGCAACCTGCCGGTGTTCGCCGGCTTCTTCGCCTCCCACGAGGACCTGTTCGAGTGGTCGCCTCCCGAAGGCGGCTGCGTCGCCTTCCCCCGCTACCTCGGTACGGACGGCGTGGAGGCCTTCTGCCGTGACCTGGTGGAGACGGCCGGGGTGGTGCTGCTCCCCGCGAGCATCTACGCCTCCACGCTCGCGGCCGTCCCCGCCGACCGGTTCCGCATCGGTGTCGGCCGCCGTGACCCCGGCCCGGCCCTGGCCGCCTTCGACCGCTTCCTCACCGGCCGCCGCCGTACCTAGGCGTCCGTGCCGTCCCTCAGCCGCTTGAGCAGCAGGATGTCCTGATGGTGACGCTCACCCTTGCCGGGGGTCTCGATGCACAGCGGCACGCCGGCCGCGGCGGGGTGGCGCATCAGGGTGCCGAACGCCGCGGCGCCGACGTGGCCGGCGCCGATGTTCTCGTGGTGGTCCCGCTTGGAACCGCACGGGTCCTTGGAGTCGTTGGCGTGGACCAGTCTCAGGCGGCCGGGGGCGATGGCCTCCAGAGCGTCCAGGGTCTCGGTGACGCCGCGCTCGGTGGACAGGTCGTGGCCGGCGGCGAAGGCGTGACAGGTGTCCAGGCAGACACAGGCACGGGGGTG